>NZ_JADILN010000060.1:0-309 GCF_015278155.1 Pseudoalteromonas simplex | reverse complement strand
GATCCGGGATTGAAATAAAGTGATTCCATGCCTTTGAAACTTCAT
Organism: Pseudoalteromonas simplex; assembly: GCF_015278155.1. Lineage (NCBI taxonomy): Bacteria > Pseudomonadati > Pseudomonadota > Gammaproteobacteria > Alteromonadales > Pseudoalteromonadaceae > Pseudoalteromonas > Pseudoalteromonas simplex. The sequence goes on along the minus strand of NZ_JADILN010000060.1, from coordinate 264 downwards.
CGACAATTTCGTCATAGCCCGAAAACACTCTATTGGATAAACAATGCTGTCGTATCCAGCTCCATACTTGCTCTATTGGATTTAGCTCTGGTGAATAAGGTGGAAGCTTTATAAGCGTTAGGTTTTTAAATTCTGCAGCTGTATCGTATGTGTGCCAGCCTGCGCCATCTATTATCACGACAGCGTGTCTTCCAACAGGTGTCGCGTGTGATATCTGGCGCATATGCTGCGTCATTGCTTCTTTATTTACGAATGGGCTAACTA
>NZ_JADILN010000059.1:0-311 GCF_015278155.1 Pseudoalteromonas simplex | reverse complement strand
CCACACTGGGACTGAGACACGGCCCAGACTCCTACGGGAGGCAGCAGTGGGGAATATTGCACAATGGGCGCAAGCCTGATGCAGCCATGCCGCGTGTGTGAAGAAGGCCTTCGGGTTGTAAAGCACTTTCAGTAAGGAGGAAAGGTTAGTCACTAATATTGGCTAGCTGTGACGTTACTTACAGAAGAAGCACCGGCTAACTCCGTGCCAGCAGCCGCGGTAATACGGAGGGTGCGAGCGTTAATCGGAATTACTGGGCGTAAAGCGTACGCAGGCGGTTTGTTAAGCGAGATGTGAAAGCCCCGGGCTCA
>NZ_JADILN010000058.1:0-312 GCF_015278155.1 Pseudoalteromonas simplex | reverse complement strand
TGTTAGGCCTGCCGCCAGCGTTCAATCTGAGCCATGATCAAACTCTTCAATTAAAAGTTTTTTGAAACCGAAGTTTCGTGCTCAATGAATTCTGTATAAATTGACTATATAGTCACTCATAAGAAATTGAGACTCTAAATTTGTTTGCGTCATCTAGCGAACTAGAATCTGCTGTTAGAACTCAATCTGTACGAGTGCCCACACAGATGATTGCTTTATATTGTTAAAGAACGTTGCGACGTTGTCGCTAGGGATGCGTATAATACATCCTTAATTTTTCGAGTCAACACTTAATTTTAAACTTTCTTTTTA
>NZ_JADILN010000057.1:0-320 GCF_015278155.1 Pseudoalteromonas simplex | reverse complement strand
GTGCGTTTAGCGTCTGTGACCTTGTGGATATATTCGAACCTTATTCTTTTAGGCTGTCGAAGTAGACCTTCGCCTTTTTTAAAACGTCATTCTCCAACTGAGCATCTTCGAGTTGCTTCTCAAGCTTACGAATTTGGCGTTCTAAATCAGCGTATGATTTGTCAGGGCCTTAGTTCTTTAGTGGCTTTGCCGTTTTCTTTTTCGAGGTCATGTGACTTCTCCAACTTGATAGCATGTCAGGATGAATACCGTACTTATTAGCGACCATCTTAACTGTATCTGTGGTGTCTAACGACTCTTGAACGACTTTTATTTTAAAT
>NZ_JADILN010000056.1:0-324 GCF_015278155.1 Pseudoalteromonas simplex | reverse complement strand
TGAAAGTAGGTCATCGCCAGGCTCCAAATAAGAGAAAGCCCGATTCGAAAGAGTCGGGCTTTTTTGCGTTTGGAGCTTTCAGCCAGGTAGGTTGGGTAGAGCGTAGCGAAACCCAACACAATCCATGTGACCCTCTTCATAACCCATGGTTAAAAATTCTTAAAATCTCTATTGGTCTAATACCATTCCGCTTAAATATCTGATCTAATATAGGCTATATAAAATCACCGGTTAATAACATTGAATCCAAACATATCTGAACAGCTTTTAGCGCTTTCTCGTAAAGAACCAAACGCACGAAAACGCATGCGATTGCTCGCAGTG
>NZ_JADILN010000055.1:0-354 GCF_015278155.1 Pseudoalteromonas simplex | reverse complement strand
TCAGATATTTAAGCGGAATGGTATTAATCCATTCCCGATTGCACATTTTCTTCACTCGATCCGGTATCGAAATAAAGTGATTCCATGCCTTTGAAACTTCATCGACAATTTCGTCATAGCCCGAAAACACTCTATTGGATAAACAATGCTGTCGTATCCAGCTCCATACTTGCTCTATTGGATTTAGTTCAGGTGAATAAGGTGGAAGCTTTATCAGGGTTAGGTTTTTAAATTCTGCAGCTGTATCGTATGTGTGCCAGCCTGCGCCATCTATTATCACGACAGCGTGTCTTCCAACAGGTGTCGCGTGTGATATCTGGCGCATATGCTGCGTCATTGCTTCTTTATTTACGA
>NZ_JADILN010000054.1:0-359 GCF_015278155.1 Pseudoalteromonas simplex | reverse complement strand
CGCAACCTTCAGGTTGTGCGACAACGGACAAATTACTGACTACTTTTGAATGCGGCACTAGCTCAGTTGGTAGAGCGCAACCTTGCCAAGGTTGAGGTCACGAGTTCGAGCCTCGTGTGCCGCTCCAATTTCTCACCAAAAGAAATTGATAAAAGTTTCAAGGGGAAAGTAACTAACTTGAAGCTTGTAACTTAAAACTAGTAACTTATTGTGCGGCACTAGCTCAGTTGCCAGAACGTTTCACCGCAACCTTCAGGTTGTGCGACAACGGACAAATTACTGACTACTTTTGAATGCGGCACTAGCTCAGTTGGTAGAGCGCAACCTTGCCAAGGTTGAGGTCACGAGTTCGAGCCTCG
>NZ_JADILN010000053.1:0-360 GCF_015278155.1 Pseudoalteromonas simplex | reverse complement strand
TAACCTTTCCTCCTTACTGAAAGTGCTTTACAACCCGAAGGCCTTCTTCACACACGCGGCATGGCTGCATCAGGCTTGCGCCCATTGTGCAATATTCCCCACTGCTGCCTCCCGTAGGAGTCTGGGCCGTGTCTCAGTCCCAGTGTGGCTGATCATCCTCTCAAACCAGCTAGGGATCGTCGCCTTGGTGAGCCATTACCTCACCAACTAGCTAATCCCACTTGGGCTAATCTTATGGCGTGAGGCCCGAAGGTCCCCCACTTTGGTCCGTAGACATCATGCGGTATTAGCAGTCGTTTCCAACTGTTGTCCCCCACCATAAGGCATATTCCCAAGCATTACTCACCCGTCCGCCGCTCG
>NZ_JADILN010000052.1:0-361 GCF_015278155.1 Pseudoalteromonas simplex | reverse complement strand
CTGTGGCTGGACATACCGCGCCAAATAAGTATCCATAGTCAAATTGCTGTTGTTTTACAATCCGTGGCCGAGTGCCTGTTTCAGCCCAAATGCGCGTAGTCGGATTTTGCTGGCCAAATCGTGCTTCGTCCTGAAACCATACGTCGATCCGATCAAGAGGAAGGTGTCCTGGTGTGTGAAGGATCGTTTCCAGCTGGAAGTTTTTTAAAAGCCTCTTGGCTCTGTAATGATTGTTTTGGGTGTTTAGAGCGGCTTGTGATCCAACTAAAGCCAAGTTGCTTTAGAATTTTATAGACATGATTTAAGTGGTAATGAACACCAAATTCAGTGTGAATGTAATGCACAATGTCTTCACCGGTAA
>NZ_JADILN010000051.1:0-371 GCF_015278155.1 Pseudoalteromonas simplex | reverse complement strand
TCAAACTCTTCAATTAAAAGTTTTTTGAAACCGAAGTTTCGTGCTCAATGAATTCTGTATAAATTGACTATATAGTCACTCATAAGAAATTGAGACTCTAAATTTGTTTGCTCCACTTAGTAAACTAAGCTTCGCTGTTAGAACTCAATCTGTACGAGTGCCCACACAGATGATTGCTTTATATTGTTAAAGAACGTTGCGACGTTGTCGCTAGGGATGCGTATAATACATCCTTAATTTTTCGAGTCAATACTTAATTTCAAACTTTCTTTCGATTATTTGAAACCGAAGTTTCACTTAACTCTGTGTCACTTTGTTCAGCGCCTTTCGTTGCTGCCCGCCGTGTCAGTGGGGTCGCATTATAGGGAGAT
>NZ_JADILN010000006.1:0-219302 GCF_015278155.1 Pseudoalteromonas simplex | reverse complement strand
ATCCAATAGAGTGTTTTCGGGCTATGACGAAATTGTCGATGAAGTTTCAAAGGCATGGAATCACTTTATTTCAATCCCGGATCGAGTGAAGAAAATGTGCAATCGGGAATGGATTAAATTGATTTAATCTTTATGCGGAATGGTATTACTTCACCTTGCGCTAATTCGTCTGTTATTAATGAGCTTTACCTCTTCATTGTGCATGACGAATTACCACGCTGTTGGGTTTCGCTTCGCTCTACCCAACCTACGGCAGATTTCCAAACTTTACTCTTGCAACTTTCCTCTCGCTAACTTTATTCTCGCAACTCACTTACACTGCTCTATCTCTTTCACATCGCCGCGGCCATCGCTTAGGTAGCATTGTTCTAGCAACGAGCAGTAGCAGATCTCAGTTTTAATATTAAAGCGTTGGTCATTTACCTTGTCCCACTGAGTTGCATTGAAGCCTGTTTTCTTAAAACCAAAAAGATTAAGTTCAGCGCCTGAGGCTAATAATCGGTTATTACTAACGCCGGTATACAACCAACCAAATTTTTCAAAGAAATTGATCTCTGGTGACTCATTTTGCAACTTATTTAATTGCTCTTGGTAAGCATAGATATCAAAGCAGCAGTCCTTTATTACTTCAAATATCTCTGTATAAGACTTTTCATCGTGGAAGAATTTAACGTATTTAATAATGGCTGGGCCTGATCCTGAGTTTTTAATGTAAAAAGTAATTTCTTCAGAATTTTTTTCTTCATTAAAATTCCCCGTCATTACTTCGAGCCATGGCCAGGTTGCGGCTTTTACTTGTCGTTCTGCGGCGTTGGCTTGCAAGTAAGTGGCATAAAAGGAGGCTGCGGAGATAATAATGGCGCAGAGTGCGAGAAATAGGTTTAGCCGCTCGTTGGTAAACCATGCCTTGCGCTGGTTGCTAGCAGGCTGAGTGTTTTGCTGGGTGGTCTTTGTTTGCTCTTCAACGTTGGAGTCTTGCTCTGATTTAACGGTTGAACAGCTTGCGTCCTGTTGCTGATTATCCATAATTTTTAATTGTTGTTTTTATAGACTAATAAAGATACAACTTTAATTGGATAGATAAAAGAGACAGGGAGTAAAACTCCCTGATTTGGTATTAACTATTTGAGATAAACACGGTGAGCTTTTCACCCACTCTTAAGCTATCTCTTGAAAGGTTATTCCATTGTTTGAGTTTAGTGATACTGACTTTGTATTGCTTTGCTATCTTCCAAAGGCTATCGCCAGATTTCACCTTATATTCGATTTGCTGATCAGCCAATTGTGGCAATATCAGTTTTTGACCAATACGGATAGTGTTTGTTTTTAGGTTATTGAAGGTTTTCAGTTGGCTAACTGTTACTTTATAGTTTTTTGCAATCACACTTAAGCTATCACCGCGTTTAACAGTGTAATGTTGCCACTGGCTATAATCATTGCTCTTTTGATTAGCTAATAGAGTTTGATAACTTGCTTGCTGATCTTTGGGAACCACAATATGTGGCGCATCAATCACTGCTGGGTATCGGATAACACCATGGTTTAGCTCTTCAAGCTCTTGCCATTTCGCTTTGTCTGCCAAGATCACTGCACCAGTTACTGGTAAGGTCGCAATAGCCTGCTCATTCTTAATGGCAGGGAATATCATTTTTTGGTGCTTTAATAATTGTGCTGCGGCCAGTAACTTAGGCACGTATTGTTTGGTTTGCGATGGTAGTTTTAAGTTAAAGAAGTCCGTCGACTTACCTTGTTTTTTATTACGAGCAATTGCCTGTAATACACGCCCTTCACCGATATTGTAGGCAGCAATAGCATGATACCAATCGCCATCAAAGCGTTTATAAAGGTATTCCATAAAATCCAAAGCTGCGCGGGTGCTGTCGATCACATCTTGGCGACCATCATACCAAGGGGTAATTTTTACTTTGAAGTATTTGGCGATTGAGGGGGTGAGTTGCCATAAACCCGATGCATGTTTGTGCGAATAGGCACTGGCATCAAAATCGCTCTCTATAAGCGGCATTAGAGCGAGTTCTATTGGTAAGTCACGGTTTTCTACTTCTGTGACGATATGATACAAATACGGCGCTGCACGGCGGCTTATTTCTTCCATGTAATTTGGATGAGTAAGGTACCAAGCAATGCGCTTTTGCACATCTGGGTGACTTGAATCGCTAAACTGCAGTTGAATGCGAATACGCTGCCATACGTCATCTAGTTCACTTGGTTTGAGCGGTGTCACCGCGTCTACTTGTGCTGTTTTAGCTTCTGCAACCACAGTACCTGGATTGGCTTTGATGGTAGGCTTCTTTTCGGGAAGTGACTCAGGGGCAGTCTGACAGCCTGTTACAATAAGAGAAACAACAACAAGGCCTAAAAATCGATTTAAAAACACGTATTAAAATACTCCGTTAACTTAGGTGCGGGTAAACTAAAGCGCCTAAGCTTAACATAGGGTGAGCTAAAAATGACCATTAGATTAACAGCTCGCTAACTTACTCACCCAATTGAAATTAAAACGAAATACTAACTTGTAACCCAGCATAACCATGGTTTTGTGCTTCCCAATAGCGGCTGTCTATTTCTCGGGCTCTGGCATAGATCTCTATTCTGAATGGCTTTGAGTCCACGCCCATGCCCACACCAACATAGCCATCAATATTATTGTGGTCGTCATCATAGCGGTCTCTGTAGTCGTGGTCATCGCGGTCGTCGTATACAGCAAGCTCAATTAAATCTAAGCCCACTTCGCCATAGACAAAAAAGTCGCTGAAATAACCAAATTTGATGCCGCTATCTAAGGTGAGAAATGTCTCCCGATCACCTTTTTTAGTAAATACTTCTGCTGAGCCTAGTGCCGTTGTAAATGCTGCGCCGAAATTGCTGTAGTTATTTTTAGCCATAACTTCGATGCCGGCTGAGGTGATTGAATCAGTACTATTATGTTCTGATTTAACAAACAGGTTCATATTAGGGCTTTCATAAATACCAGCAAAGCTTGTAGCAGGAATGGAGGCAAGTGAAGAAAACAGTGCTAAGGCGAGATACTTCATATTGGTTAGTCCATTAAACGTTAATGGGTACATGATACCAAACAGCGCCTTAGCAAATTGTAAGTAAGTGTTCTAACTATGTAAGTTAGCCGAACACGCAGCGAAAGCAGGCTCCTTGCTGGCGTTTGATATAAACCAGATCGCCGCCATGATTGAGCATGATCTGGCGCGATAAACTTAAGCCTATTCCTGAACCTTGTTGCTTGGTAGTAAAAAATGGCACAAAAATCATCTCAATCACATGATCGCTGATACCTGTACCATTGTCGCTGACCTCTAAATACAGTTGCTGATTAGCATTTTGTGCAATGCTTACCTCAATATACTTTGCTGACTCTGGATTGTTTAGCTGCTTGAGGACATCAATGGCATTGGTAAGCAGGTTTATTATTACTTGTTCAACTTGGCCTCTATCTATCATTACTAACTGTTGGCTTTGCACCGACAAATTCAACGTAATATTAAGCTGCTTAGCTTGTTGAGAGTGCAGAGCAACAACTTGCTTGGCAAGATCGGCCAGAATATGTGGCTGTAAGTGTGGGGCGGGTAAGCTACTAACCTTTTTAAATTGCGCTATAAATTCCCCTAAATGCTCGGTTCGTGATGCGAGTGTTGTTAGGGCGAGTTGCAAGTCTTGTTTATCTTCCTGATCATCAAAACTAAGCTCATTTGGCAGCAGTGCCGTACAAGTTTGCGCTAAAGAAGAAAGTGGTGTAATCGAATTAGCAATTTCATGGGTTAGTACTTTTGTAAGTCGCTTATAAGCTTGTTGCTCTTTTAATTGCAGCTGATCATGAATCGATTGCAAACTGATCACTTTACGAACTTTACCTTGGATTTCGGCAATACTGATCTGCACAGATAACGTATCGTGCTGCTCACCATTTTGCCATGGCACGGTATTACGGCTATTTTGCTTTGCGTCTTGGACTAGGTTTGCTATTACACCTAGATCATCGATGTGCTTTACAGCCTGCCCAAGCAAACGACTGACCGCCGGATTGCTTTCAATAATAGTGCCTTGTTCATCACATACTAATACCGCTAAATCGATATGAATTAATAGCGCTTGTAAGAACTGGGCTTGTTGCTCTGCATTAAAACGCGCGGCCTGAATTTGCTGTTTAACCTGCTCAAATTGCTGCTGCATAGGGTGTTGGTCGCCAAAGCCTAATGTGCTGTCTCCATTCGCTAAAGCGCGAAACACCATATCTGCACGCCTTGTTTGGCGTTTAAATAAATTAAAAATTTGTGCGGCACATACCAAATTTAAAATTACTAAAAGTGCCGAAATTGCAGAAAAACCGCTTTGCTCTACTTGCCAAAACAAAGTAATTGATAAACCTATTAGTGCAGTTAATAGGCCGGCTAAGCTAATAAAATTTCGCATCGATTACAGTCCGTATTTTTCTAAACGACGATACATGGCTCCGCGTGTTAGGCCGAGCGCTTTTGCTGCATGACTCACGTTCCCTTGAAAATGCTTTAAAGCTGCACGAACGGTTCTTTGCTCGATGATTTCGAGATCAAAAGTGTCGTAGTCAACGGCGTTTGAAGAGAGCTCATTTGTACTAACAGCAGCACTTGGTGAGCTTATCACTGAGCTTATATCGAGCTCTGAGCCTTCTGAGAGGATGACTGCTCGCTCAATTGCATGGGCAAGTTCACGGACATTGCCTGGCCAATGATACTGGCTTAAACGTGTCATATCAGATGCTGCAATCGAGAGCTCACGTTTGTATTTATGTGCAAAGTGCTGCAAGTAGTAGTTACATAGTAATGGAATGTCTTCACTACGCTCACGCAGAGCTGGCAAACGGATCTCTACAGTATTAACACGGTACAGTAGGTCTTGCCTAAACTTGCCTTCAGTAACTGCTTGTTCGAGGTTTTCATTGGTTGCACAGATCAAACGAATATCAATATCGATGACTTTTGAACCACCAACCGGTGTTATTTGCCTGTTTTGTAGTGCCGCAAGTAGTTTAACTTGTTGGTTAAGCGGTAAATTACCTAGCTCGTCTAAAAATAAACTACCACCATGGGCAAGCTCAAATCGGCCAATGCGATCTTCCTTCGCGCCAGTAAACGCCCCTTTTTTATGGCCAAATAGTTCGCTTTCAAACAGGCTTTCGGCCAGTGAGCCCATATCTAGACTAATGAAAGGCTGGTTTTGGCGCTGGCTTGCATTGTGGATTGCATGGGCGGTGAGCTCTTTACCGGTGCCACTTTCGCCACTAATCAATATATTGGCATCTGTGTTGGCTGCTTTGTCGATCACCGAAAAAACCTGCTGCATGGCATCACTTTGGCCTAAAAACTCAAATGGTTGATTGCCGATTGACTGCTGCAAGGCCTGCTTTTGTTTTGTGAGTTTACCAACTTGCTGTTTGTCTTTAGCGTGTGAAAATGCCGCCGCTACAGCACCGAGTAATTGCTCATTTTGCCAAGGCTTGGCAATAAAGTCAGAGGCACCGGCTTTAATTGCTTCGACAGCTAGCTGAATATCGCTGTAGGCCGTCATAAGTAGTACCGCAATGTTAGCGTCTTGGCTCATGATTTTTTTTAGCCAGTAGAATCCTTCTTTGCCACTAATTGAGTCTTGCGTGAAGTTCATATCGAGTAACACAACATCTATGGACTGATCCGCCTCATGCTGTGCGTTAATGATACCTTCGATATCAAAGGGGTTATCTGTGGTTTTTACAACCTGATAATGCTGCTTTAAAAGTAATCGTGCGGCGATAAGTACGTCGGGGTTATCATCGACAATAAGAATTGATCCTGCTTGTTTCATAGCTATTTATTATTATTCCTTTATGGGAACACTAAGACTAATTGAAAATAGTAACAGTGTCCATTTATGGACGATATATGGGTTTTGAAGTGTTCTATAAGCGGACACTTGATTATATGCATGTTTATTGGTTTTTATATAAGTTATTGTAATTTAATAAAAATAAAAGTTGGCACAAGAGTTGTTTTATCTATAGGTAATTAGCACCTAGATAACTTAAAGGCGTCAACATGGATAAGAAAATTACACGCTCAAATAACAAAGCATTTTTTAAGAAATCAGTAATAGCAGCTGCATGTTTAGCTGTTGCGGCAGCAGCTTATGGTTTCACGCAAACTGAGCAAACAGGTCGTAGTCAGCAAGTAACCGCGACAAGCTTAACGATTAGCACAGTACAACAAGGTGAATTTGTTGATGCTTTAAGTCTTCGTGGTCAGGTTATGCCTCGCACTACTATTTACCTCGACACCATTGCCGGAGGCCAAGTCGAAGAACGACTTGTTGAGCAGGGTGAGTTTGTTAAAAAAGGCCAACCACTTGTGCGTTTAAGCAATACCAACTTGCAGCTTGATGTAATGAGCCGAGAAGCACAGGTGACTGAGCAGCTTAACTTTTTACGTAACACGCAAATGAATATGGAAACCAGCCGTTTAAACTTACGCCGTGATTTACTTGAAATCGATCTTAAAATTACGCATTTATCGCGTCGCTTAAAACAGACTCAGCCGCTAGTGAAAACGGGTGTGTTAGCACAAGAGCAATTATCTGAAATTCAAGAAGACTTAGCGTATTACAAAGCGCGTAAAGAACTAACCCTTGAACGTCAAAAGCAAGAAAACAGCATTCGTGAAGTTCAGGTAGCTCAGTTAAAAGACAGTGCCGACATGCTAGAGAAAAACCTACAGTTTGCGCGTAAAAACCTTGAAAACCTACTCGTAACAGCACCTGCTGATGGTTATTTAAGTGAACTTGATGTGGAAATTGGTGAATCAAAAGGCCGTGGTGCTCGCCTAGGGCAGATTGATATTCCTAATGAATACAAGCTAGTTGTGAGACTAGATGAGTTTTACCTGAGCCAAGTTCAAACAGGTATGCAAGTGCTTATTGAGCATGAACAAGGCGAAATTGCGGCGACGGTTAGCAAAATTGATAGTCGTGTTCAGCAATCACAGTTTCAGGTTGAAGTCGATTTACCCAATGGTACGAGCAACATAAAACGCGGACAAAGCCTTGATGTGCAGCTGATGCTAGGTGATAGCAAAGGCACTGCCTTATTACTTGAACGCGGCGCATTTTTTACCAGCTCAGGAGGTAACTGGGTTTATGTCATGGAAAAAGATGGCAATCGTGCAGTACGAAAAGACATTCGTCTTGGCAAAAAGAATCAAAACTATTATGAAGTGTTAAGTGGCCTAAGCGCCGGAGATCGCGTGATCACCTCTAGCTACAGCAACTTTGATAAAGCACAACAACTACAATTTTAAGGATAAAAACAATGATTAAATTAACTAACTTATCACGCGTGTTCCGTACTCAAGATGTTGAAACAACAGCGCTTAACAACATTAACTTACATGTAAACGAAGGCGAGTTTCTTGCCATTATGGGGCCATCTGGCTGTGGTAAATCAACATTACTCTCTATTTTAGGTATGTTGGATTCGCCATCAGCAGGCAGTTTTGAGTTTTTAGGCGAAGACATCGCAGGGTTTGGTGAAAAACAATTAGCGGCACTTAGAAAAGCGTCGATTGGTTTTGTTTTCCAAAGCTTTAATTTAATTGATGAATTAACAGTATTTGAAAATGTTGAGCTGCCATTACAGTATCAAAATATCTCAAAAAGTGAACGTAAACAGCGAGTAGAAGAAATTTTAAAACGTGTTGCAATCGACCATAGAGCAGATCACTTACCGCAACAGCTATCGGGCGGTCAGCAGCAACGTGTAGCGGTAGCCCGAGCTCTTGTGATTAATCCAAAACTTATCTTAGCGGATGAGCCTACGGGTAACCTTGATTCAAAAAATGGTGATGAAGTCATGGCGATGCTGCGTGAGCTAAATCGCGAAGGTACCACGGTAATTGTGGTTACTCACTCAGAAAAAGAAGGCAATTATGCTGACCGTTTAGTGCGCTTACTTGATGGCCAAGTGATGGTTGATAAAGCTAACCGTGTTCAACAAACAGCAGAGGTGGCATAACATGATTTTAAGTTATTTGATCACCGCGCTGCGTGCGTTTAAAAACCAAAAGCAGCATTTTATTTTAAATGTTCTGGGTTTAAGTGTGGGCTTAGCTGCGGCAATTCTAGTTGCTTTGTTTGCAAAAAATGAGCTTTCGTACGATAGCCAACAGCCACATGCTGAGCGTGTTTATCGCGTTGGCCAAGACTTCTCAAAACTTGGTTTAGCTGTGGTGCCTATTTTTAATTATGTGCAGTCAAAGCAGGCTGAAGATTACAGCCAAGTTGAAGAAGTGTTCGGATTAACTATGGTCGAGTTAACTCGTGAAGCCATGGTTGATGTGAGTTACCGCAACCAAGGCTATAAGTTAAATGCCTTATATGGCGCTACAGCAAATATTGAAAACTTTATTGCTCTGAAAACGCTGGCGGGTGACTTAACAACAGCAATGAGTACACCAGACAGCCTCGCTTTAAGTGAATCAGAAGCACTGCGCATTTTTGGTCGCACCGATGTGATTGGTGAAACACTTACGCATGAACAAGGACAGTACACAGTTCGTGCCGTGTTTGCAGACTTAACAGACAACACTCACTTTGCCTTTAAAAATCTTGTTTATGTTAAGCATGATCCAAGCGAAATAGATATCAACAGTAGTTATGTTTATATGCGTTTAGCAGAGGGCACCGATACAGATGCATTAGCTAAAACCTTAACAGAGCGCTTTTTTAGCGGTTCGATGCTGGAGCAAGTTAGTTTAGAGCTGCATCCATTACTTGATTTGCACCTAACGGCTAAATCACCGTTTGAGATGAAAGCAGGTGGTGCTAAACAAGTGGTGATGATCTGTGTTGGTTTAAGTGTGTTACTGATTCTTATTGCAGGTTTTAACTTTATTAATATGACCGTCGCTCAATCGACTAAACGTGCAAAAGAAGTGGGTGTGCGTAAAGCGCTTGGCGCAAGTAAAGGCCAATTAGTAACGCAGTTTTTATCTGAATCTGTGTTGGTATCAATGCTTTCAATGGTGATTGCATGTGCTTTAGTGGAACTATTTTTACCAAGCTTTAACCAACTAGTAGACCGCGAATTGGTCGTGAATTATGCCTCTGAATTTGGCATTGCAATTATTGTGGTCGCAATTGCTGTGGGCATATTAGCTGGGCTTTATCCTGCATTCTTTATTTCGTCATTCAGTGCAAAACGCGTTTTAAGTGGAGACTTACAACGAGGTAATACTGCAATATGGGTTCGTAAGAGCTTACTAACCTTACAGGCTTCACTAGCAATAGGTTTAATCATTGCCTCTATTACTTTGTTAAAGCAATTAACTTACTTACAAAGCTTACCTTTAGGCTATGAAACGACACAAAGATTGGTTATTTCAGAGCTACCTGTAGGCGAAGTATTCACAAAAGAAAAAAATGCCTTAGTTAACCGTATTAGTGCAATTCAAGGCGTACAGCAAACAACAGTTATTGATACCCGTTTAACTGTTTCAATCAATAATACACTTATGCCAACGTGGCCAAATGGTGAAGCATCTGGCAGCTTAACGCCTGTTGTAGGTGCAAGCTACGATGTTGTAAAAACGCTAGGGTTAAAACTGGTTGCTGGTCGTGACTTTAGCCGTGAATTTGCCGGTGATTGGGCAAGCCGTGAAAATGGAGTAACAAGTACGGGTACCATTGTGACTGAATCTGTCGCAAGGCAAGCGGGTTACACTAATATGAGTGACATTATCGGTAAGGTTATTAAAGACTCAGGTCGCGGCATAGATATGCGTGTTGTGGGTGTGGTTGAAGATGTAAAAGTAGGTAATGCTAAAGATGCCAACTCAAATATTATGTTCTTATGTGGCTTTAACTTTTTATCACCAGTATCAGAACTAATTTTAACGATTGATCAGCAAAACTTGCCTTATATTAAAGCTCAGATCGCTGAAGTATTAGCAAGCTCAGCCAATATCTATGAGCCAAAAATCAACTTACTCGCAGACAACTACAAAACTCTGTTAAAAGGTGATGAGCGAATTTCGAATGTCGTTTTAATCTTTACCGGTCTTGCTGTGTTCTTAACTTGTTTAGGTACCTTTGGTTTGGCTTCGTTTGCAACAGTGCGTCGTCAAAAGGAAGTGGCTGTTCGAAAAGTGCTAGGTGCATCTCGCATCAGTATCGTAAATATCATTGCTAAAGAGTTCTTAGTGCTGGTGGCGGTAAGTATTGCTATTGCGTATCCAGTGACTTACTTGTTAGTTGGTGATTGGTTAGCAAACTTTAATGACCGCATTGAACAAGCTGTATGGGTATATTTAGTTGCCGCCGTTGCTGTAGCCACTATTACCTGGGTTACCGTTGCAAGTTTAGCCTTTAAGGCCGCAAGCACCAGACCATCACTTATCTTGCGATATGAATAACAGTTAACTAACTCCCAACTATAAGCCCAGCAATACCGCTGGGCTTTTTTAGTTTTAAATGCTTATTGAGGTGGGTTGTCACCTACGTAGGGCTATTTTTTGTCGCCATAAATGACGACCTACGGTAGGACGTGCTTTAGCGCGTTAGTATGTATTCTCTGTCGCCATAAATGACGACCAACGGTAGGACGTGCTTTAGCGCGTTAATCTACTATATTTAATGTTCTACAATTTTATGAGAAAGGATTTTTCATGAGCTGGAGTCATTTAAAGAAAGGACGAGTTTCAATTCAATCAGGTGAATATTTCATAACATTCAACTGCCATAACCGAAAAGCATTGTTCACTGATCATAACTTAGCAAAAGTATTTTGTAGGTGTATTGAAATAAATGAACTATTGCATCAATGCTGCTGGTTAACTTGGGTGCTTATGCCCGATCATTTTCATGGTTTATTAAGGCTTAGCGATAGTAGCTTGGGTAAAACAGTTGGTCATCTAAAAGGTATTTCTGCTAGAGAGATAAACAAGATACGTAGTTTTTCTCAAACGGTGTGGCAACCTGCTTACTATGACCATGCACTACGTGAAGAAGAAAGTAGAATAGCTGTAGCTAGATATATCGCAGCAAACCCTTTGCGAAAAAAGCTTGTAGATAATTTAGGTAGTTATCCATATTGGAATTCTGTTTTCTTGTGATTGGTTGTCGCCATAAATGACGACCTACGTAGGACGTACTTTAGCGCGTTAATATGTATTCTTTGTCGCCATAAATGGTGACCTACGTAGGACGTGCTTTAGCGCGTAAATATGTATTTTTGTCGCCATAAATGGCGACCTACGTAGGACGTGCTTTAGCGCGTAAGCATGTATTCTTTGTCGCCATAAATGACGACCTACGTAGGACGTGCTTTAGCGCGTTAATATGTATTCTTTGTCGCCATAAATGGCGACCTACGTAGGATGTGCTTTAGCGCGTAAATATGTATTTTGTGTCGCCATAAATGACAACCTACGTAGGGTGTGCTTTAGCGCGTCGATATGAGAGTTAAAGGTCTTTGACCTTCACCGCGGGGTTACCTGCTACTAAAGTATTTGCCGCGACATCTTTGGTAACTATTGCCCCTGCGCCAATCACGGCATTATCAGCAACTTTAATACCCGCAAGTATAATAGCGCCTGCACCAATCCATACATTGTTGCCAATGCTAATCGGCGCTGCAAAATTAGCTTTTGCTAAACGCTCGGTTGGGTTTACAGCATGCGATACCGCGAGTATTTGCACATTAGGGCCTATTAAGCAGTCATCGCCTATCGTAATTTGCGCATCAGATAGCGGTGCATCGAGCATAGTACAGTTAATATTTATGAAGGTTCGATCACCTATTTTAATACCACTGCCATAATCACAATGAAAACCCGCTTCTATAACAACCTGCTCTCCACAGTGAGCAAACATGCCTTTTAGTCGTTTTAAATTGCCTTTACTCGGGCTTTTTGCAAATAAACGGCAAATTTCATGGGCATTTTTTCGTTGTTCGAGTAAGGACTTATCGAGGCTATTAAACTCTTTCATGGGGCATATTCATGGTTATATTTGCCAATAGCTTAGCGTGTTGGTGATGAAGATCAAAATTAAAGCTGTGTAGGTTAACGAGTATTCACTTGCCATTTATATTGTTTCGTTTAAAATTCCACAACTTTCGAAACGAAACTTATGTGATTCACTTTATGACAAAACGAAACACTCAACAACGTCGCCATACAATCTTAAGCCAAGTGAATGAACTTGGTGAAGTTGCTGTTGAAGCGTTAGCAGAGCAGTTTCAAACTTCTGAAGTGACGATACGTAAAGATCTGACAGCCCTTGAAAAAAGTGGCTTGTTGCTACGCCGTTATGGTGGTGCCATTGCATTGCCGCAAGAAATCGTTGCAAATAGCAACGAGAAAAGCGACTCGCTTCGCAAAATGGCAATCGCACAGGCGGCTGCAAAGCTTATTAAAGACCATAACCGCATCATCATTGATAGCGGTCGCACTACAGCGGCGATGATCCCTGAGCTTGCTAGTAAGCGCGGTTTAGTGGTGATGACAAATGCTATTAATGTCGCTAACCGGCTGCTTTCATTAGAAAATGAGCCAGCACTTTTGATGACCGGCGGAACTTGGGATCCACATTCAGAATCGTTTCAGGGCCAAGTTGCGGAGAATGTTCTACGCTCTTACGACTTTGACCAACTGTTTATTGGTGCCGATGGCATTGATATTGATAGAGGCACTACAACCTTCAATGAATTAGTGGGGCTTAGCCAAGTGATGGCTGAAGCTGCCCGAGAGGTAGTGGTGCTGGTTGAGTCAGAAAAAATTGGCCGAAGAATACCGAATTTAGAACTGCCTTGGCAGCGTGTTACCACAGTTATCACAGACAACAACCTAAGCGCAGATAAGCGCGAGGCGATAACAGCATGTGGTGTACAGCTGATCTGTGCAGAAATTGAATAACCCGTAATAAGACCGACAACACCTTATTACGCATCATTTATGACAACACATACCGCCCAAAGTAGAACGCTTTGGCATGTGCAAAAGGAGAACCTATGTGTGGAATCGTTGGGGCTATTGCAGAACGCCCAGTAAATAAAATTCTTGTTGAAGGCCTTAAACGCCTTGAATACCGTGGCTATGACTCAGCTGGTGTGGCTTTACTTAAAGGTACTGAGCTTAACACTGTAAAAGCAGTGGGTAAGGTTGCTAACCTTGAAGCGGCACTTAACGATGCAGCAGTTAATGGTACTACTGGTATCGCGCATACGCGCTGGGCAACTCATGGTGGCGTAACTGAAGCGAATGCTCACCCACATGTTTCGAATAGCGAAATTGCCCTTGTTCATAACGGTATTATCGAAAATCATGCCAGCCTACGTGATGCGCTTAGAGGCGACGGTTATGAGTTTTTATCAGAAACAGATACTGAAGTCATGGTGCACCTTATTCACCAACTTCGCCAACAGCACGATACACTTTTAGCTGCTGTACAAGCTGCTGTTAAGCAGTTTGAAGGTGCATTTGGTACAGTTGTATTTGATAAAGCGAACGATAACGAAATCATCGTAGCGCGTTCAGGTAGCCCACTGGTGATTGGTTTAGGTCTTGGTGAGAACTTTATTGCCTCTGACCAACTTGCTCTATTACCTGTTACTCGCAGTTTTATTTACCTTGAAGAAGGTGATGTTGCTCGTATTACCCGTGACAGTGTTGAAATCTTTGATGCGAACGGTGATGCAGTTGAGCGCGAAGTGATTGAATCAAACATTACGCAAGATGCATCAGGTAAAGGCGAATATCGCCACTACATGCTGAAAGAAATTTACGAGCAGCCGCTTGCTGTACGTAACACCCTTGATGGCCGTTTAGTTAATGACACTGTCGCGATTGATGCCTTTGGCGACAGCGCTCAACAAATCTTTAAAGACGTAAAACACGTGCAAATTATTGCCTGTGGTACTTCATACCACTCAGGTATGGTTGCGCGTTACTGGCTTGAACAGTTTGCAGGCGTGAGCTGTAACGTTGAGATTGCCTCTGAGTTCCGTTACCGCGAATCATTTGTACATGAAAACAGCTTACTTGTGACCATTTCACAGTCTGGTGAAACAGCCGATACGCTTGCTGCACTTCGTCTTGCAAAACAGCAAGGTTACATGGCGTCAATGACTATTTGTAACGTACCGGGTTCATCATTAGTACGTGAATCTGATTTAGCCTTTATGACTAAAGCCGGTGCTGAAATTGGTGTTGCATCAACTAAAGCCTTCACCACACAGCTTGTTGGCTTATTAATGCTTACGGCATCTATTGCCCAAGAAAAAGGCCTAGATCAAAGTGCGATTGTGAATGCAATCAAAACACTTCCTAACAAGTTAGAAGAAGCACTACTGCTTGCTGAAGGGATTGAAGATTTAGCTGAAGAGTTTGCTGATAAGCACCACTCACTATTCTTAGGTCGTGGCTCACAATACCCAATCGCGATGGAAGGTGCGCTTAAGCTGAAAGAAATTTCATACATTCATGCCGAAGCATATGCAGCGGGTGAGCTTAAGCATGGCCCTCTTGCGTTGATTGATGCCGACATGCCAATCATTGTTGTGGCACCAAACAACGAGCTACTTGAAAAGCTTAAATCAAACGTAGAAGAAGTACGTGCCCGTGGCGGTATTATCTATGTATTCGCAGACAAAGACTCAGCGTTTGAATCTGACGAAACAATGCGTGTAATCAACGTAAACCATGTAGATGACGTGATTGCTCCAGTTGTATATACAATTCCGTTACAGCTGCTTTCATACTATGTTGCGGTTATTAAAGGCACCGACGTAGACCAACCTCGAAACCTAGCAAAATCGGTAACGGTTGAGTAAGTTAAGAGTTTTATTTTTATTAAGGCGCAATATGCGCCTTTTTTTGTACCAGTAATTCTGTTAGCTTAAAAAATTACCAATATTTCTTAAGGATAAGTCGTGCGACTATTTAAGTTATTCTGTATTAGTGGTTTTTTACTCTGTACTAGTCATGTAATGGCTCAACCAGCTGCAGATGAGGCGGTTACACATTACAGCCAACATACGCATACTATCGAATCAAGTAATCTTAGTGAGCAACGCACTGTCGTTGTGCAATTACCTAAAAGCTATCAAACACATCCAAACAAAAAATATCCCGTTATTTACCGTTTAGATGGGGCCGGTAATTTGCCCTTAATTAATGCTGTGCTAGAGCGCTTACAAGAAAATGATCAAGCGCCAGAGGTGATTGTAGTTGCTATTGAAAGCACTAATCGACTTAGAGATTTTTATCCTACAGTGAACAAAGAACCACAAGGGCCTGTTGGTGAAGGCGGTGGTGCAGCAAAGTTTTTAGCTTTCGTAGAGCAAGAACTGATGCCTTTGGTTAATAAACAGTATCGTACTCATGATTATAGAGTTATTGCCGGAGCCTCAGCTGCGGGTGTATTTGCTCTTTACGCAATGCAGGCTGATCCTGAGTTATTTCAAGCGCACATTGCTTATAGCCCTGCGGTATGGTGGAACTATGGCGCTCCGGCTAAGAGTCTAAATACCTTTGTTACTAAAGCCAAAAGTATTAACAGCTATGTATATATGAATATCGGCGAAGAAGCCGGCATTATGCGCGAAAGATACGATGATATGCAGCAAACGATGCAAAATAGTAAGGTGCAAAATCTGCGTTTTAAGAGCGATGCCTTTGCAGGTGTTTCGCATAACCTAACCTCAGCTGCTGGGGCATTTAATGCGTACCATGGCTTATTTTTATCTAAACATATGCCTTTGAGTGCACTAGGCGATGATGTTTCATCAATTGATGCTTATTATCAACGTTTATCTCACCAATGGGGCGAGCAAATAGCGCCACCAGACCGCGCTGTTAGGCTGCTGGGTTACAGTTTAACGGATAACCAGCAATTTGAGCGGGCTATTGAGGTGTTTAAGTACAATATTAATAACTACCCTAAATCAGCGTATGCACTATCAGCTTTGTCACATGGCTATGAAATGCAAGGTAATACTCGCCAAGCATTAGTTCAAATCGAGGCTGCAATCGCTGTTGCCGATGACTCGTATCCCTACCCAGATTACTTAAAAGAGACAAAAACGAGGTTACAAGGGCAGCTATAATTAAGCTGCCTTAAACAAATCAATGGTCTTGGTGATAATAGCTTAGGGTTTGTAGGGCAAGCGCAAATACATCTGCGCTGTTATCACCATTAACGTTTTTAACCACAGTCACCGCGACAGTAATGCCCGGCACATTTTTCACGTTGTGTTAGTTTGGATAAATATTAAACTGCACCAAAAATTTAGAACAAGTAATGTGTGTTAGTTTGTATATTAGATATTTAGTAAAAATAAACCCCGCATTGCTGCGGGGTTTTTTGCTTTTTAACAACCAGTTAAGAATTAAAAGTCAGTCGGTGCTGGTGGCACGGTGAGTGGCTTTTTCGGGTTGTCTTTTAGCTCTTTTAATAGCTCTTCTACGGCACGTTCAATCGATGGATCTTTACCTTGGTAGATTAACTCTGGGCGGTCAACAACCTTGATATCTGGAGTGACACCTTCGTTTTCGATGATCCAGTTGCCATCGTTATCTAAAACGCGGAATGTTGCCGCGATAACTTGGCCGCCATCGACAAGGCTTGGGTTACCTGAAATACCAATTAATCCACCCCAAGTACGGGTACCAATAAGCTTACCTAACCCCGCTTGGCGGAAGTAGTAAGGAATAGCATCACCGCCAGAACTTGAGTAACCATTGATCAGCATGGCTTTTGGACCATCATGAGCAAATTGTGGTGTTTTCGTTGGCTCAACACCGCGGCGCTTCCAATAGTTAAGTGGTTTACGAGCAAGCCAAGTGATCATGTGCTCAGGAATAAAGCCGCCGCCATTGTATCGGTCATCAATAATCATGGCGTCTTTGGTAGTTTGCGGCATGTAGTTTTTGAACATGGCGCGGTTACCTTCGTAGGCTGTATTTGGTAAGTGAACATAACCAATTCGGCCATTTGATAGCTTATCAACGTAGGCTGCACGAGAGTTAACCCAGTCTAAATAACGCAAACCTTGCTCGCTGGCTACAGGTTTAACGGTAACTTGCCATGCACCTTTGCTGCGCGGCTTACTGTTTAGGACTAGCTCAACTTGCTCACCTTGAGTGTTCTCTAGTAATTCGTAGAAGTTAGCGACGTCTTTTACTGAGCGGCCATTTACGGCAATGATGTAGTCGCTGTTATGTGCTTTTACCCCTGTTGTGCCAAGTGGTGAGCGGAAGTCTTCATGCCAGTTTTCACCTTGGAAGATTTGCTCAATTTTTACGTATCCAGATGGATCGCTGGCAAGTTTTGCACCCAATAAGCCGTGCTTTTTACGCTCTGCTTTTGGCATATCACCCGACTGCACATAAATGTGGCCTGCGTTAATTTCACCTGCGATTTCACTGAGAATGTAATCTAGGTCACTACGGTGTGAGATAGCGTCAGCCATAGGTTGATACTTGGCTAAAATAGCGTCCCAATCTTGGCCGTGATGGTTTTCATCGTAGAACCAATCACGTAATGTACGCCAGCCTTCAACATACATTTGCTGCCATTCAATTTGTGGCTCAATTTTTAAGGTCATGTTACTAAGATCTAGCTTATTCGCTGCTAGGTCTTGTTTTGCTTTAGGCTCAATTAAGCTGTAATCGTTACCCGCATGTACTAACAGGTGCTCACCGTTGCTCGAAATAGTATAACTACGAACCCCTTTAGCCACGGTTTCAAGCTCGCTGTCATGAGCTGTGCCTATCAATTGTAGGCCACCATTAGCCAGTGTTAGCACGCCACCTTTTACTGCCGTTAAACCACGATAATCTCCAGCTGGTGCATTTAAAGCGGTTACACGCTGCATAAAGTCACTGCTTTGCAGGCTATTTTTAGCTTTCTTGTCGTCATCTTTTTGTTTATCGCTGACGATCGCTGTTTCATCACTCTGTAGTGCGATAAGTGGTTTGATGCTGTCATTTACGGCTGCGGCATAAATACGCGTTGCACGATTAAACATGTAGTCAAACTCGTAGCTGCTAAAGGCTAAGTTAAAGTCGCGCTCAGAACTAAAATACAGGTATTGACCATCAGGAGAGAAAGTTGGGTTTTGCTCATTGGTCATTTCATCCGTTAAGCGAGTCACTTTCTTTTTATCAACATTGTAGTGCCACAGTGAGGCATAGCGGTTTTCATTGTTTTTCACATACACAATTTCTTCGCTATTTGGCGACCAAGTATACTGGCGAATGCCTTCTTCATCGTAGATGCTGGTATCAATTTTGTGTTGTTTTCCTGACTTTGCATCTATCCACCACAGAGTATGGTTTTTATCAGCAAATAACAGTTTTGAGCTATCTGGTGACCAAATCGGCGTGAAACGCCAAATAGTGCCGTTGCTGGTTAGCTGCTTAGTGGCATTATTTTTACTGCGATCTTTTAAGTAAATTTCGTATTCGCCACTTTCATCGCTCATATAAGCAATATAACGGCCATTTGGCGACCAACTTGCGTCAATTTCGCGGCCTTTTGCTGTGTAAGATAAGTTACGTGTTGGGCCTTGTTTAACCGGTACGCTAAATAGCTCACCGCGGGCAGTAAAGAGTGCACGCTTACCATCATGAGAAATCGACATTGAGTCGATAAAGTCACTCACATTTTTTGTGTACGGCATTGCGTATTGACGCACACCAGCAATGTTAATGCTCAGCTTGCTGCTTTTTTGAGTTTTTGGATCAAAGCGATAAAGGAAACCACCATTTTCATAAACAACAGCATTTGGGCCAGCTGATGGCCACAGTACGTCAAAGTCTTTATGGTTGGTTAGTTTTTTCGGCTCAGCGCCTTTTTGGTATTGATACAGGTTAAGGGTGTAATCACGGTCAGATACAAAGTAAATGTTGTCGCCAACCCAAGTCGGTTGCTGATCGGTAGCGCGGTTACTGGTTAGCTGCTCTGAGGTATTGTTTTTTAGATCGTAAACCCAGACATCTTGTGCACGACCGCCACGGGTGCGCTTCCAAGTACGAAATTCACGGTCAATTGGCGTGTAAACATATTTACTACCATCTGGCGAAAGCATGCCGCCGCCGGTTTCTGGAATAGCCAGAGGTTGCTCAAGGCCTCCGTCAGCAGGCACCATGTATGGACGACCCATACGTTTACCCCACGGTGTGCGGTTAGCACGAAATACCACATTTTTGCCATCAGGTGTCCAATCGAGAACACGATAATCAAAACCGCCGCGTGGTGGCATTGGGCCAACATCGTTGTAGTAAGTCAGTTGTTTTAAGCCAGAACCATCGCTGTTAATGACATAAATTTGGCGGCTGCCATTGTACTCGGCTGCAAAGGCAATGCGTTTACCGTCAGGTGAAAACTTAGGGAAGGTTTCAAAGCCAATATGGTCAGTTAAGCGTTTGCTCTCGCCAGTTTGCGTATTAGCAATGTAAATATCGCCACCGTACACAAAGGTAACGTTTTGGTTATGAATATCTGGAAAGCGCAGTAAGCGCGTGTCTTTAGTTTCGTAAGCTGATGCCCAAGGTGCTAGTGTCGCAGCCATGGCCAGTGCCAACGTTGTTAGTTTTTTCATGGGATTACATCCTATTTTGGGAACTGTTACATCATAACTATTCAGTTTTAAATAGCGATGCTGATGCGATGAAAGTCTGTTACAAAATATGAATAAAAAAAGGTTGGCAGTAAATGCCAACCTTTGCGAGCTATGTCATACCATAAAACATAACTTCTTAGTGGTCGTGATCGTCACTTTCTTCTGCAATGCCTAACCAAGTGATGGCGCTAGGTGCAAAAGTCAGTTCAAGATCACCTTCAATTTCAAGATCTTCGATATGTACTTTTAGTACGTGCTGAGCGATAGGGTCAGCAACGTAAGCAAACTCACTATTTTGTGACACAGTCATGCTGAAGTTCATGCCCTCTGGCATCGTTGTTACGTCTTCTTCAGTGATATCTACTTTACCGGCAAGCTCCCAGTGCATGTGGCCGTCGTGCTCATGAGCTTCAAGCACGTTTAAAAAGCCTAAGCTATCAAGCACTAAAAATTGCTCTCCGTTTCCAGAGAATGAGTAAGATACAGCACTTGCGCCTTCATCAAGTTGCCACTCAAGTACTTCCATTTCAGCTTCGCTTGGATTGATACTTACAAATACACCCGATGCAATTGCAATAAAGCTTTCACTACCTTCATGGCCATATAATGTGCCAATACGTGTATCACCTAGCGCATCTATATTGGCGATTTTTTCTGCATGGTATTCATCGTCATGCTGGTGGGCTATTAGTACACCGTCACCACAACCAAATGCTACATAATCATGGTTTTGCGCTGCACCGTGTAAATCTGGGCAAGTAACTTCAAATGTTTGTTCAAGCTCATATTCACCGTCATGAAGGTGGAAAACACCCACTTGATCTGGCAGGATTTTAGCGTTTGAAGTGCTTTCGCTATCAGCACGACGCAAGGTTGCAACTAGGTGCTCGCCACGTGGCTCTGCAACACCATGCATATTGATGTCGTACTGAATACCTGCAAGCGTCTCTGTTTCGTTTGTAATATCGTTATCAGTTAACACTTCTACTGAGGCAACTGTACCTGCGTCGGCATTACCATCGTAAAACACGGCCATTTGGCCATCATGTTTAACGATGTGAGTAGGGCGGCTGCCAGTTGTTAGCTCGTAGTCACTAAATGCTGGACCTTGTTTATAGTCATGTAAATGCTCGCCATGATCTTCACGCCATAAACCGCCATCGATAAAACCTAAGTAATCTTGGTTACGGTTAGCAATAACCGCATAACGGTAGCTTGGTGAAACATTTAGTGAGCTTGATTCATGAGTAAGCGAAAACGTTTCTAGTAACGAGTCGTCATCTAAATCAAAAATATTCGCTTCGTTGCTATCTGCTGCTAAAACCGCTAAACGACCCATTGAGTCAATGGTATAGCCATCGTCATGATCGTGATCATGGTCATCACCACCGTCGTCTGGAACCTCAATAGGATCTTTCTCAACAATATTTGTTTCTGCATCACCACATGCGGTGATCAGGGTGCTACTAATTGCCAGTGCCAATAGTTTTAATCTAAATAAGTGTGTCATGTAGGTTTCCTTTATTTGTAATTTTGTTTTAGAAGTAGCCGCGAACACCAAGCGCAAAACTGCGCCCAGGACGTGGTGCAATATCTTTTAAGAATGAGCTATGAACGCGGGCTTCTGTGTCCGTTAAGTTAGTGCCTTTTAGGTAAAGTGAGACGTCTTGGTTCAATACCGATAAGTCATAAGAAATACTGGCATCAACAAGGGTGTAGCCGTCTGTTGTGGTTTCTTGTTGTGCTATGCGGTCTTGCTCTTGGTAGCGCGTAACGTGAATATTTGCCGTTAGATTCTCTGTTTGATAGCTAAACTCAGTACCAAAACGCAGTGGTGGAGTACGCGGTAAATCTCCGCCGTCTTTTAGACGCGCGCGTACATAATCAGAGAATAAGTCGACTTTAAATTCGTCGGTTAACTGCCAAGCAACTTGCGCTTCAAAACCATGTAAAACCACGTCGTCTGTTTTAAATAAATAAACCGGTAGTTCAGATGAATGATCGTGCTCATCTTCGTGAGCATGTTCATCGCCATGGTCGTGATCATGGCCACTTTCTGCGTATAGGCCTGTGTTGACCTGGTAATAATAGTTATCTACTTGGTTGTAAAAGGCATTGAAGATAAAGCCAATATCACCTTCGGTTTTACGGAATGTCAGGTCGATATTATTTGCTGTTTCTAAGTCGATAGCCTCTTCTGATAGCTCAAAATGATCATCATGAGTATCGAATAGCGCACCAACTTCATAAGTTGCAGTACCAATGTGTGGGCCGAAAGATAACAGCTCAGAAGCAGATGGAGCACGTTCAGAACGCGATACCGATAAACCTAGGTTATAACCCGGTGTAAAATCCCATACCACCCCTGTTGATAAACTTACTGGTGTAAACTCTTGGGCGACATCAAATACACGTGTGTAGTTTGATTCTTCGTGTCCATGATCATGGTCGTGCTCATCACCGTCTTCATCATGTGCATGGGCGTCGATCTCAGGTAACAGCACATTATTAGCATCAATAGTAACTCGCTCAACACGACCACCTAATTGCACTAAAAAATCGCCAAAATGCTTTTCTTCCATAATTGCAAAAGCAATACTTTCAGTAACCGACGGAGGAGTGAAGGCTTCAGAGCCTTGTGCTTCTACATCACTTTTTTTGTAATGAAAGCTAACGCCACCATTCCACTCATCAAATTGGCTATGCAGAATGTCAACGCGCAGCTCATTGGTTTCGTTTTTGAAGGTTGTGCCTACTGCACCGTGTTCGATTTCAGCGTGTTCGTAGTCAGTGTGGCCCGCACGTAAGTTAATTTTGCTTAGCCATTCACTGTCGATATTGTATTCACCAAGTAGCTGGACTTTGGTTTGTTCAAGGTCAGCAAAAACGGCTTCTTCTTCGCTGTACTCTTCTTCTTCACCATGAGTATGGCCAGGAATACCGTATTGGCGGTTAAACTGCTCAACCGCAACACCAAGGTAACCTTGCTCAAATAAATAGCTAGTGCCTAAAGTAAAGCCATCTGAGTCTTCATTACTGTTTTCTACTACGTACTTTGAGCTGTGCTCTGTGTCTTCAATATCGGCGGCAACAGGTACTTCGTAATCGTCTGATTCACGCCAGAATGCATCAGCATAAAAGGCAAATGACTCTGTTCCTGTGGTGGCATTAAACGAAGCAACTTTTTGCTCATCTACAGAGTTATGTTCTAGGTTCCATTCACCACGTGTTGTGCTGTCTGTTGGTACTCGACTATCAACTACGTTGACGACACCACCAATTGCACCGCTGCCATAAAAAAGAGTTGCTGGGCCACGTAATACTTCAATTTGCTGTGCCGTTGATGCTTCAGATGCCACTGAGTGGTCAGGACCAACACGTGACACATCACTGACATCTAAGCCATTTTGCGTAATTAAAACACGTGGGCCGCTTAAACCACGGATCACAGGGGTACTGGCAACCTTGGCATGAAAGTTTGTGTTAACGCCAGGCAGCTTTTCGAGGCTATCGCCAAGCGTTGATGCTTGTTGGCGTCTTAATTGTTCGCCAGATAACACACTAACAGGTGAGGCAGATTCCATTGCCGACATATGAATCGGCGTTGCTTCAACATCAATCACTTCAATCGGTGAGCGCTTTAGATTAAAGGTTGCGCTGTGGTCTTGGTCATTGGCAAGTGTGATATCTCGATGTAAGTGAGCATAACCTGGCGCTGAAATATGCAGCTCTTTTAAGCCGTTATTTAAGCCGCTGATTTCAAACTCACCTTTGTCGTTAGTTGTTACTTTTTGATCAGAGCCTTCAAGGTCAACGGTGGCATTTGCAACCGCTTTACCTTGGTTATTTAACACAACGCCTTTGATTGATTGCGCCAAGACACTGGCTGGTAATAACGTCGCTATGACGACAGCTATTTTTGATATGTTATTCATTAGTTACCACTCTTTTAGTACGTTATAATGTATCAATTGTGCTTTAATTGTTATAATGTATCAAGTGTGAATCGATGAATGAGTTTTATTCTTTTTTGTAACAGCATATTTATAGTGAGGTAAATGGAGTGGTTCGGGTTATGAAAGCAGCAAAGTTGGCAGTGATATGCTTTATGGTTGGATGTATTTTTTCAGCTCAAGGGCATCAACACCATCATCATTCACATGGTGAGGGAGTGCTTTTTGTGGTTCATGATCAAGACAAATGGCAGGTTAAGTTCATTTTACCGGCTGGAGATATTTTTGGCTTTGAGCATCAGCCCGAGACAGCTGAGCAAAAGCAAACTATTAAAAAAACATTAGCCAAATTAGAAAATTCACAGCAGCTAGTGACATTTAACGGCGAATGTAAGCTTATTCATGCTAAATTTGAAAACCCATTTGAGCATCACACTCATCATTCACATCAAGACCTTGAAGTTGAATACTCGTTTAGCTGCGATAAGCCCGTTTCTAAAGTCACTGTGACTTTATTTACATGGGCTGAAGCCATATCTGTTATCGAAGCACAGTGGATCACAGAGCAAGCGCAAGGGATAGCAGAGCTGACAGCTACAAAACCTTATATTGAGTGGCCGCTATGAATAAACAGCGATTAACCAGCACACTTAATAAAGCAAAGCAGGTTTGCCTTGAGCATGGCAGAAAATTCACCATTCAGCGCAAGCAAATACTGCAAATTTTACTAACCACAGACGTGCCGCTATCAGCATACGAGTTGGCCAGTTGCTACAAGCTGCGCACAAGCTCTAGTGTATCTGTTATGTCTGTTTATCGAATCTTGAGCTTTTTGGAGTCGATAAACCTTGTTCGCAGGCTTAATAGTGCTAACAAATATATTGCTTACGGTACCGACAGTGAGGTTTTTAAGCGTGAGATTTCTTTGTTTTTGATTTGCCGTCATTGCCAAAAAGTTGAGACTTTAGCGGTTTCACAAAGTGATGTTGCAAAGCTTTTCCCTCACTTTGCTGATGTGGGCTTTACCTCACAAACAAAGCAATTTGAAATGATGGGAGTATGCAGTGAGTGCCAAGCTAAACTTGCTTGATGCACTTTTTATAATTCATGTGTTCTATTTTTTAGGAATTTTTCAGTGAAATTACAATTAATGATGGATAAGTTTGCCATAGGGTTATCAGCTATGTGTGCGATTCACTGCTTAGCTGTGCCTGTGTTATTGGTTTTATTACCAAGTGCTGCAGCACTGGGTTTAGGTAACGAGCAATTTCATTTTTGGATGTTGGCAGCTGTGTTGCCAAGTAGCTTATTAGCGCTATTTGTAGGGTGTAAAAAACATAAACGATATCAATTATTTATACTGGGGATTGTGGGTCTTGCTCTATTATTGTCAGCTGTAGTATTAGGCGAAAATATCATTGGTGAAGCTGGTGAGAAAGTGCTGACCTTATTAGGGTCGTTATTTGTAATTGCAGGGCATTGGCTTAACTTTCGCTTATGTAATAAAAAAGTAGATGAACACTGCCCTTGTCCTAGCGAACAGTGATAGGTTGCAGAATAAAATTGAGTAATGAGTGTTTAACTGATGACTTTAATTGGAGAGCTTTTTAATCGGCAGATACTTGAATTAGTGCTGATGATAACGATTGCAGCGGTGATCACCGCCTTTATTCCCGCAATAGAAGCTTATAAGCAGGCCCTACATACAAGCTTGTCGGCCAATAAGTGATTGACCAACACGCTTGTTCAGTAAAACTGATTTATTTGTAGAATACTTCTACAGTCCCTTTTACTTTTAATAGTAAAGGTTGGCCGCGGCGATCAAGCGCTTTTGGTGAAGCGATTTTGATCCAGCCTTCGCTGATATTGTATTCTTCAACGTCAAAACGCTCTTTGCCGTTAAGTTTTACACCAATTTCATGCTCGAAAACTTCTTCCACATAAAATTTACTACGTGGGTTGATAGAAAGTTGGTTTGGTAATTCTGGTTTTTGTGTATCAGTCATAGTCGCGATCTGCATTGAATAAATTGTGCGCCATTGTAGGCAATAGCTGGCATTGGCTCAAGTATCTACATGGCAATTTTATTGTTTACTCGCAGGCTTGTTCTGAATGCTCTTCACGCATGGCTATGGCTTCACTCTTTTGTCGAAGTCGTGTGTTAAGCAGTAGTCAAAATGACGGGTTAAAAATTAGCAATAAAATGCATTGTTATACTATAACCTATTTTTTATTTATGTTATTTTATAACAAATCATTTTGCTTAATTTCTACAATCAGACCTTATGAAGTACTCAACACTAAGTTTAGCTTTAGCTGCGACGTTTGCAGCGAATACCCATGCAGCTGATAACAGCGATATCGAAACAATCACCATTGAACACAAACAGGCGTTTCGTGGTGATATTCCAACAAAAGATTTACCGCAGTCGATCACCACATTAAGTAAAGACATGATGACTGATAACGGTATTACTAAGTTTCGTGATGCACTGGATTTTTCTGCCAGCATTACTCGCAAGAATAATGGTGGCGCGCTGTGGGATAGCTATTCAATCCGTGGTTTATCAGGTAACGAAAATATGCCGTCTGGGTATTTAGTTAACGGCTTTAGTGGTGGTCGCGGTTTTGCAGGTCCGCGTGATGTATCAAATATTGAATACATTGAAGTATTAAAAGGACCTGGCTCAGCACTCTATGGCCGCTCAGAGCCGGGCGGTACCGTAAACATTATTACTAAAAAGCCACAGTTTTATCAGCAAGGGCAACTTCAAGCTGAGTTCGGTAGCGATGATCACAAGCGTATTCAAGGTGATTTCACTAACGGTCTAAGCGATGATTTAGCGTTTCGTATTAATGGTGCATGGCAAGATAGCGACAGCTTCAGAGACTATGTACACCACGACAAATTTGTTATTACGCCTTCGCTTTATTATCAAATCAACGATAACTCATCGCTGACTTATGAGTTTGAGTATGTTGACCAACAGCAAATGTATGACCGCGGTATTGTGGTGTTAAATGGTGATTTTGATACCGTGCCTGAGTCACGTTTTTTAGGTAACCCAAATGATGCACCAACTAAGGTGCACTCGCGCGGCCATCAATTAAATTACAGCAACGATCTAAACCAAGATTGGAGCGTGTTATTAGGTGCGAGTTACCGTACTGCAACGTTAACGGGTTATTCGTCAGATGCTGAGCTGTCACCATCGCGCCAGTCATTATTTGATGATGGCAGAACCTTAACTCGCCAACACAGATACCGTGACTATGAATCTGATGATTTATCGTTGCGCTTTGAATTAAGCGGTCACTTTGATGTTGCCGGTATTACTAACCATGTACTAATTGGTGTTGATGGTTACGACTATGAGCTGCGCACTGGACTTTATCGCTACCGTGGTGGTAATGGCACTTACACCATTGATATTTATGAGCCAGAGTACAGCACTACTGAAGGCCCTGAAGTGGGCATGCAGTACGAAAATAACGAACAGCAAAATGCGTACGGTATTTATCTGCAAGATCAGCTCGATCTAACCGATAACTTAAAAGTGATGTTAGGCCTGCGTTTTGATGAAATTGAACAAGATATTTTTGAAACTAAGTCTGGTGTTGCATCAAACAGCAAAGAAAACCGCATTAGTCCACGTTTTGGTGTGGTTTACGCATTTAATGACGACGTTAACCTTTACTCAAGCTATTCAGAAGGCTTTTTACCACTGAGCGGCACCGATGCCGAAGGTAATCCATTCGGTTTTGAAGAAAGTGACTCGTTTGAAGTGGGTGTTAAATTTAGCTACGCCAATATCAGCGGTACGCTTGCTTATTTTGATGCAAGCAAGAGCAACATGCTGGTGGCAGATCCAGTAAATGTGGGTTATTCAACACCTGTAGGTAAAGCAAATAGCACAGGCTTTGAGTTAGATTTAACAGGTTTATTGGGTGACAATACCGAGTACACCCTATCTTATGCCTATGTGGATGCCGAGACTGCAACAGACAGTCTAAATGTTGACTGGTTAGTGCCAATTCCTAAAGGTAGCCCACTTGTGAACGTACCAAAGAATAACCTTTCGATTGGCTTAAACCATGACCTAAGTCTATTCGCACAAGAAATAAAGATTGGTGGTCATTATCAATATGTGTCTGACCGTTTAGGCGACCCAGCTGATCTCACCTTCCGTTTACCGAGTTACCAAACTGTTGGTTTATTTGCTAAATGGCGAGCGACTGAACGTACTACGGTATCACTGAATGTCGATAACGTGTTTGATGAGCAGTATATTGCCAGTTCTTACAATGCATTGTGGGCCTACCCGGGTGCGCCGACGCAATTTAAACTTGGCGTAAGTTATGACTTCTGAGCAAGTTAAAAGCCGTATTCATAGTATCGACATCATGCGTGGTGTCGTTATTCTGCTGATGTTACTTGATCATGTGCGAGAGCGGTTTTTCTTGCACATGCAGGTGGCCGATCCCATGGTGGTTGATACCACTTCGCCGGGGCTTTTTTGGAGCCGCTTTGCTGCACACTTTTGTGCGCCAACCTTTATCTTCTTAACTGGTTTGTCGGCGTGGCTTTATAGTCATCCCGCAAGTGGCGTAGCACGCTCAGCACGCAGCTTTTTAATCAAGCGAGGGCTTTTTTTAATCGCCCTTGAAGTGACCCTAATTTGTTTTTCGTGGATGGGTTACTACCACACCATTTGGCTACAAGTGATGTGGGCGATAGGTCTTTGTATGCTGGTGTTAGCAGCATTGATTAAGCTGCCACGCAACCTATTGCTGGTGCTTGGTTTAGTTATTGTATTTGGCCATAACTTACTGACGCCAATCAGCTTTACGCCCGATGAGTTTGGTTACTCGCTGTGGACGATTTTGCATGATCGAGGCTATCTATCACAAGGTGGTTTAATCGATGTAAAAATTAGCTACCCAGTGCTGCCTTGGATTGGCGTAATTTTGTTGGGTTACTGTGCAGGTCCTTTATATGCGCACACTCAATCGGCGGATTCGCGTAAACGAGCATTGCTGCTGTTAGCCCTGTTATGTGTGGGGTTATTTGCGCTGCTGCGTGGATTTAATATTTATGGTGAAACCTTGCCATGGCAAACGTTTAGCACCACAACCGAAACCGTGATGTCGGTGTTTAATGTGACTAAGTACCCACCGTCACTGAGCTTTTTGTTGATCACGTTAACAGGCATGTTTGTAGGCTTGTGGTTATTTGAAAGACCACTCAACCGCTTTACTAATGCGCTACGTGTATATGGCTCTGTGCCTATGTTCTTTTATATTTTCCACCTCTATGTACTGCTATTTATGTATCAAATAGGCATGCTGATCTGGGGGGCAAATCAAGGGCAATATTTAGGAGTCAGTGATATATCAGGTATTTGGTTTATTACTTTATTGTTGGCAATAGGGCTTTATTGGCCAACCAAGAAGTTTAGTGAATACAAGCGTAAGGCTAACAAGCCTTGGTTAAAGTATTTATAACGAAAAATGCCGATATGTTAAACATATCGGCATTACTTAACTATCCTAATTAACTCGTCCTTAGTTAATCTGAGATCTTTTACGACGAAGTGCCATCAGTGGTGCAACTGCTAGTAGTAACCAGCCGAATGAACCGCTTGATGATTTCTTGTCTTTTTCAATTTCTGTCTCTGGGATTACTGCCTCAGGGAAAGTACAGCTACCATTGTCAGTATTAGCGTTTTCATCATAGTTAGTTGCTGAGCTGTCAGTACAGCCAAGCTCTTCACCATCAGACATCACTGATAATACAAATGAGCTCATTGCTGCATCAGTTGGGTTAACGTTGTCGCTAACCTTTACTGTTACATCAATATCACCATGGAAGTGCGCCGCAGGTGTAATAGTCACAGTGCTACCTGAAGTGTGACCAGATACTTCATAAGTGAAGTTTTCACCTAACACCTCGATTTGGTTGCTCACTTGGTTTTCGTCAGCATAAAGCACGTCAAAACTAATCGTTTCGTTCTCTGCGACCGACATATTAGTTAAGCCTGCCATTTCTAGGTTACCGATAACTTCAAGCTCAAGGGTGATGGTTTCATCATCTGCACCTTCTAAGCCGTTCACTAAGGTTAGTTGGTGAGTTTGGTTTGCTGCTTGTTCACCAATATAAGCCTGGAATTTTACGTCAAACTTAGAGATTTCAGGGCCTGTGTAGTCAAGACAGACAACTAGGTCGTCGTGTAAGACTTCATCCATATTATTAAAGCCTAGCTTGTTACCGATATTTAAATCGATGGGTATGTCACCACTTATGAAGGCTCTGCCATCAGCGGCTTTTAGGCCAATAGAGCCCTGAGCATCGGCTAGATTAATATTGTCATACGCAAATAGTAGCTCATACTCACCTGGTTCATAATCAATCCCCATTCGCATAAACATCTCTACATCAATAAGTTGACCTTCGGTGTTGCTGCGTTGAATGTTATCCCATTCAAGTACTAACCACTCACGTGAAACTGTGTAAGTAGGGGTAATACCTGCATTGGCATCATAGTTACCATAACCACCGTCCACACGCTCTGGGATCATGTTGTCACCAACCCAGAAAGGAGCGATAAGGTATGGCGGCGGAGGCGGCTGAGTGTAACCTTCTGGTAGGTCAACATGAAATGGTGATGTGCGACCTTGCGAACCAAATGTGACTAAGCCTGCGGGGTTGAGCTTTATAGCATCAAAGTGATACTTATTAAAAAATGGAAATGACACATCTAGATCTGTGTTCATTAGTTCTTTAAACGAGTACTCAAACTCATTGTAATATTGACCTTCAACTCCCTCAAGTGTTCGCCAGCCAAGTTCTCTTAGCTCTAAATAGTGAGGATCAGGCGAATGAGCCGCGGTTAATGAGCACATTTCATCGGTGATATTGGTAGTAATATTATAATTTCGGCCTACATCTTTTGTGGTTTCTTGTATGCCTACTAACGAAAGCATATTGTTATCTAACACTGGTTCAACAGGCGTTGAGTGTGTTGCAACAAGGCTATCAGGTATAATATTGATCCCATTAGGGAATTCTGTATTGAGCGCAAATTGACGTGCTTCATCCTCATTATTAGCAATAACGCTGATTTCGAAGTCAACTAAATCACCGACAAATGTTTTTTCTTTGCTCGCCGTAAAAGTAACGTCCTTATCAACTTGTTCGATAATCACAGGTACAAAACCAAGATTGCCAATATCTTCTGGATTACTACCGATATCAAAGCCACCGAAGTAGATATCTCCTACTTCCATATCAGGTAAATTGTATGCAAGGTCAAGCTCAAAGTTATCGTAACCTGCTACGCTACTTGGTCCTGTAACAGTAAGTGAGCCATTGTCAGAGGTTGTAATTGCGGTTGCAAATGAAACTTCTATTCCTTCATCTACTTCATCGTAATCGTAGTTTTGCAAGTTCATATACAGAGTAAAATATTCACCTGCTTCAGGGTCTACAATGTTACAGAAGTTAGTTAGGGTGTAGCTCGTTGACATGCAAAGCGTTTCTTCAAAAGACGCAATGCCATCACCATTACTATCTTTACCCATAAATACCAATACGCGAGATTGTTCATTCATAACACTGGCGCTCAGCATTTTTGCGTCTTCTGGTACAGTGGTCCACTGAATGTAGTTGTTGTTTACAGCTTCACCGTCGACATCAACGCTATCGAATGGGTCGCCTGGTGTGGTGTCGTTGAATAGGTGTACGGTTTCAACTTGGCCTTTTACTAAGCCGTACGATTGTGTGGTTAGGTTGCTTATTTCATCCGTATTGAAAGGTCCCACTTTCATTGTTGCAGAACGGCGGTGTGCGTCAATTTGAATAAATTCAGGTAAACCGGTGTCACCGGCAAATGTCCACACTGGCATCTCTAGAATCGGTGACTCAGGGTTATTAGAAGTCATGATGACTTGACCTTGATTGCCCGTGTAATCAATTAACTCTTGCGGCGTTGCTTGTTGGCTTGCTTCCACAGTAACAATGATACTTTGTGTTTCGCCAGCCCTGATATCAAAGCTGCTTGGCTCCACCGTTATTTTGCTGTTACCAATCCAATTTTCGGTATGTAGAGTCCAGCTTGCGTCTTCAGTTGCTGTAAAGGTTCTGATAAATGTACATTTAAAGCCGCAGTCATTATCAACCATGTAAGCCGTGTTTAATGCTTTTTCGCGGCCACCAAGACTTGGGTTTGCAGCAGCCATGTTAGCAATGCTTTCATCAAGCAATAAGCCTGTTTTATCTGCTCGCTCAACTTGCATTTTACCCGCACCCATTTCAGCAAGTGCCGCATCAAAGCCATCGTCTGCATAGTTGTTTAAGTATTGAGCAACTCCTAGCTGATTATTTGCAGTTAACATCAATGCAGATTGAATTTGCATTGGCGACCAGTCAGGATGAGATTGTTTTAACAATGCTGCCGCGCCTGCAACGTGTGGGCTCGCCATTGATGTACCAGACATAGATTGCCAATCTGAAGTTGCAGGATTATTTGTAAACGGTTGATCGTCTGATGATGGTGCGTAAATATCGACCCCAGGGGCTGCTACATCAACGAGTAAAGTATCAAAGCCAAAGTATGATGGACCACGACCAGAGAAATAAGCAATGCGGTCTTTATCCACAGCGTCTACGGTGCCCTCGGTTGCTTCAATGGTGCCTACGTGGCTGTCGCCTACGCTCAACCATTCTAGTAAGCTTGTACCATCAACATTTTTAATATGTATTGTAGGGATTGGGTAGGAAATAGAAGGAATAGTATAGCGATCATAAAAGGCACTTTGGTTATACACGATGAGGCCTTCAGCACCGCCCGCTTGTACATTTAATGATTTAGAATATAACGGATAAGAGCTGCGCTTACATACCACAATGACATCTTGTGCGCTTTCGTCAATAGCGGTTGCAGGATTATCAACTAAATCAAATGTACCTTCAGGGAATGGTTTGTCACAGTTAGCAAGTGCATAGCTAGAACTTTCATTCGGATTTTCAAAATCAGTCGCAGCAACAATTAAACCTGTTAACTCGTTAAAGTTGACACCAGCACCTTCAAAAGGACCAGGCGCTGAATTATCACCACCATTTAAGTTTTTAAGTTGTTTATTGCCAAAGTTAACTTTGCTTGCAGGACTATATGCTGCAACAGTGGTAACCCAAGGAGAAGAGTGATCGGCTGTTGAATACTCAGGGCCGCTGTTACCTGCCGCTACAGCGACAAATACACCACTTTCGGCTGCATTCATGAACGCTTGCTCAATTGGATCGCTCCATGGATCTTCTTCAAGACCGCCTAATGAAGCATTAAGTACATCAACATTATCAATGGCAGCTTGTTCAACGGCGGCTAAAATAGCGCTTGTTGGACAACCTGCATAAGGGTCGCCAGAATTACCCGGCCAACATACTTGATATGAAATGATATTGGCATGGGGTGCCATACCTGATACTTGCGGGAAAGTTACATTGGTTTCTAAACCTGATGATTGGCTTTCATACTCAGTCAGTTTGTAAGGAATATCGTATAGGATATTACCCGCTGCTGTACCAGCAACGTGTGAGCCATGGCTATGATAGTCTTCACCATTTTCTGGGCGAGTCTCTTCAAATACCGAATCCACATAAGCTGCGGTGATCTCGGGATAAGAATAAACACCAATTAGCTTGTCGTTACACAGATCAGCAAATTCAGCGGTTGCACAGTCACCCAGGTACTTGTCGCCTAGTGGGTTGGTGTGAGTGTAGCCATCGCCGCCTACTGCTGCGAATGATGGGTGATCGGTATTGATACCTGTATCTATGATACCTACAACCGTGCCTTCACCTTTGTTGCTGCTAGGATTGCTAGCACTTGCGCTCCAAAGTGCAGAA
Source organism: Pseudoalteromonas simplex (assembly GCF_015278155.1). Taxonomy (NCBI): domain Bacteria; kingdom Pseudomonadati; phylum Pseudomonadota; class Gammaproteobacteria; order Alteromonadales; family Pseudoalteromonadaceae; genus Pseudoalteromonas; species Pseudoalteromonas simplex. Next base: position 185,788 of record NZ_JADILN010000006.1, on the reverse strand, counting down.
GCACCTGTTTGCTCAATGGTATTAAAGGTATTTAGGCTGTAGATTTTTGAGCGAGTGATTTTCTTCACGCCAGCCACTTTAGCTAGGCGCTTCGCTTCATCTTGTGTCATTTTGGTGGTGAAACCGTTTAATGTCACATTAAATGTGCGCTCAACATTTAGTTGTAAGCCTTGTTGGCTCATTGCTGTATTAACAACTGATTGGCGCTTACTTGCTAGGTGGTTAGCGTAAGTTGCAATAGCAGGCTGCGCCATATTAAGCGTTGAGCGCGTTGTTGCTTGTTGCGTTTGCATTACCACATCTTTAGTGCTCGCAAGCCCTTTAACACCACCTTGGTAAGTCGAAATTGGTGCGTCGTCTAGTTGCACGATATAAGTTTGAATACCACTAACATCTTTCTCTGGTGTGAAAACGCGGCTTTGTTTTTTAACTGTGTTGTTAACCTTGTCTTCCCACACAAATTCATTGCTAACGGTTTGCTTTGGCGCATAGCCTGCCGGCTGTTCTGGCCATACTTGGTCATTTAGCGCAGCAGCAGACGTACCTACACCTAAGTAAAGTGCAGATGCGACCATCACTGATACTTTTTTCATATTGAACATGTGATCTAACTTCCCATGGATTTTATTTTTTTGGGGCAATTCCTAGCGGAATAGCAAGTTGGCTTGTAGTTATATGAATTGAAACACAAACTAAATGTTATGGTATAACAAATCTTTTTTAGCCAACAAACGAGCGGTTTTGGCGAAAAGCTATAAACATTGGGTTTTTCGCTTAAAAACCTTGCTGAATGGTTAAATATGTATGTGTTTTCATCAATAAAACGTGAATAAATGGTTCACTTTGATACAGATTGATACATTTCTATAAAGGAGAGGCGGGCCTAAATAGGATACTTGCTCTTGCTCCGCTTAAGGTTTGTGCGTTATCTAAGCTAAATTTTGCGTTATTCCATAGGCACAGTTGCTTAACGATTGATAAGCCTAGGCCAACACCTTGGTAGCCTGTTTGGTGCACCGAAGCGGTTTTTGAAAATGGCTGCATAAGGCTGACGCGCTTGTGTTCTGGGATCCCCGGACCATCATCTTCAATCACTAACAAAGTGCCGTTTTTGCATTGTGAAAGCTTGATAAGAATTTGCGTTTTAGCAAAGCGAACCGCATTCCCGAGTAAGTTTTGCAATAAGCGTTGAAAGCTTTGTTTATCAACGCAAATTGCTGTTAATTCGCAGTCAAGACGAATAGCCAAAGGACAATAGCTTTGGAACTTAGTAATGCAGGGCTGTAATAGTTCGTCTGGGCAGTAGTCTTTCACTAGCAAGGCGGGTTCACATTGTTCAAGCTCGGCATAGGTTAAAAACTCTTCGACTAAAAGCTCAAGTTCAATAATGTCTTGCAACACACTGTGTCGGTAAGCATTGTTATCAACGACTGCTTCGAGGGCGAATTTAGCCCGTGATATAGGCGTTAAAAAGTCATGGGAAACAGCATTGATCAATTCGCGTTGGCTTTGATTCCGGTTATGAAGTGCTAATGCCATGTTATCAAAGGTATCGCCAATGCTCTTTAGCAGGCTAAAACGTGTGAAGTGCACTTGTGCTGTAAAGTCGGCGTTAGATATTTTACTACTGGCTTTGCGTAGCTTATTTAAGTCAAACAGCAGTGGACCTGTAAAAATCACCACAGCTAAGGCAAGGCTAGAGTAAAACAGTAGGCTCACTAAAGACTGATAACCCTGATCAGCAGGCTGGCTGTAGGGGCCAATGCTTAATAAGGTGTGCCTGTCATCAGCTAACTTATGAAAGTAAAGGTTGCTATTGGCATCGTTAACACTAATTACCTGACCTGCTAAAAGTGATGCCTGTAGTTGTTCACCAAGGTAAAAGTTTGCAAGAGGTGTGTGTTTAATAGCAGGATTATTGGGCGTAAGGCTTAAGATGCTTTCTGCTAATTGCTGTTCTGTACTGTAGCTCGGTGGGTTTGGAAAATAGGTTTCTAGTAACCAAGCGGCACTCCCTAGACAAACTGCTAGCGTTAAATACAAATAGCAAAATAGGCGTAGCAAACTGCATTAGCCCCATGCTTGTGGAGAAAAAATATATCCTTTGCCCCAAACGGTTACAATTTTTTGTGCTGGCACCGCTTCGTCACCGAGCTTTTTGCGTAAGCGGCTAATGCGGCCATCGATAGTGCGGCTTTGACCATCGTATTTACGGCCAATGGTGCCATCAAATAATTGGTCTCGACTGACCAACTGACCCGCTGATTGAGCTAGTTGGATCAGTATTTCGAACTCTGCACTGGTTAGTTCAAGTGGTTGGCTATACAAGTAAGCCTCGCGCTGAATGGTATTAATGCTTAAAGAACCAAAGCGAATGTTATGGGCGTTGTGAGTGGTACTTGTTGGCTTTACAGCTAGGCTGCGGCGAATGGTATTGTTAATTCGCGCTAATAAAATTGACGGGGAAACGGGTTTGGTTAGGTAATCATCGGCGCCTAGTTCAAGGCCCGTGATATGATCGACTTGGCTCTGCCTTGCAGTCATAAAAATAATGGGTGTATCTTGGACTTGTTTTAGCTCTTTAAATACCTCAAAACCATCTTCTGAACCTAATCCGATATCTAGCAAAATTAAATCGTATTTCTTACTACTTGCTTGGTAACAAGCATGGCAACCACTGTCAAAATGTTCAATGATATAACCATGATTACTTAAATAATTAGAAACTAGCTGGGCAAGTTTTAAATCATCTTCAATGTATAAAATAGTATGCTGGCTCATCAAAAAATACTCCATGCGATATCACGACGACGTTTTTTTACGTGCTGGTGGAATAAACTAATTTCAGTGCTTTCTAAGGGTTCGAGCTGTTCGCTGAGTAGCTCTAACACAATGTTGCGATTGTTTTGCACTGTGATTGCAAAGTTCTGTCCTTGGCTTGGTTTATGGCAGAATAGTCTAATTTGTTGATCAGTAACGCGAATGCACACTGTTTTGCTGACTTCGGTGTACCAATTAATCGAGACATCCATCACACAGTCTTGCTCTACCGTCACACAGTTTTCTGGTGATACTTCAATGTAGCCTGCTTTTGCGAATGTGCTGTCGATATATACGAGGCTACAGATAAGTAAAAATGAGAGAAGCTTGCTAAGTAACATCATTAGAAATTCCATGCAAAGCCAGCATAAAAAGACAGTAAGTTGCTGTCATTGATAAGGGGGCTATCGGCGATACCTGATGATAAGCGTTGGTATTTTATATCGCTTATAAATTGCCATTGTTGATTAAACTGATATTGGTAACTGGCTTTTAGATTGTATTTTTGACTAGAGTGACCTAAAAAAGGGCTAAATCCAGCGCCCATTTCTTGCAAAGCACTACCATAGTAGTAATCCACTAAACCAGCACTTAAATGCTGTAACTCTACGCCGAGCAAAACCAGATGTTGATCAAATAAAAACAAGCGCTGTGCAGACAATGCGCCTTGTAACCCTTTGTGATAGTTGGTAAGTTCCATTGACCAATACGCGCTAAAACGCCAGTTTTGCCAGTCAACGATTGCTTCAATACCGCTCATGGCCGACAGTTTACGTTTTGATATTTTAGTAATATCACCGCGGCGTTTTATCACCACTGGTGTTTCGACACCTGAACCGGGTGGTGGTGGCGTCATTGAGGGGCGACCGCTAGCTGTTCTAACCGCGGCTAATATAGCTGAATGCTTAGTAAAATATAGGCCATCCTCATTAAGTTGGGTGAATAACGACACTTGATAGTTATCGCCCCACACGGGGGTCCAAGCAAACTGAGTATTTGCAAATGAAAAGTCACCGGCAAATAGCTCAATACGCGGTAGGGCATAAAGAGGAATATCGTCTTTTTTATAAACTGGGTTGGCGAGCTGACCATAGCCTAAGCTTACTCCAAGGCTTACTCCTTCATCTGCTAAATACGCAGAATCAGTGCTACTTGCCATTGGTGAAAGGCAAAATGCACTAATTAGAAATAAAACTCGTAGCCCAAGTGAGCAACTACCTAGAACAGTCACAAATAAACAACCTTAATGAAAAGAGTATTTAACATTAAGGCGTTAATGCAGGCTTGAACAATGAAATAGTGTACCAAATTGTAGCAAGGTGAAACTCGAACAGGTGTAAATTAAATGTTCTAAAATAGTTAAATTGATATTAATTTCGTATTTTTAATGCGACTTTATTCCTGTAAGTTGTTTGTACCACTTTTGGTTAATAAATAAGGATAAATATATGAAAAAGGTATTAACAGCATTAGGTTTATTGCTTTCAGGCGCATTCTCTGTTCATGCAAGTGCGGATTCAATGGAGTGTTATGTCGATACGCAAGCGTATGACAAATATACACCAAACCGTTGTTTTTCATTGGTTTATGGGCAAACAAATGCAACAGCTGTATTTCGTGTAGTTGGCGATGGTTCAGCAATTGATAGTGTTATTTGGTCTAATGCGGCATCATCATGTGGTACATCAGGAACATCATGCTCATTCCAAATTCGAGCGTTTAGATCTTATAAAGCTGAAGCGACTATTTTATATACGGATGGTCGCTGGAGTAAGGTCGCTGCAACTGCTTCATTCGAAGATGGTCGATAGCTTTTAATATTCGGCAATATCAATCCCGCAATAATAATTAATCATTTCGATAGGTTTAAGTAGTCGCTATCTGCGTTAAAAATGTGTTATTTACAACTGCATGGATGCAGAGTAATTGCCTAGAAATAGATCACTTAATTAAGCGAATTGATATAAAAAGGTTGGTTATTGGCCAACCTTTTCGTTTTTACAGTCTGCATGACATTTATTGAGTTGCCATTTTAGCTTCTTTTTGCGATATTATTTATATTATAATATTAACAGGAAGCTAATAAGATGACTCTGCCTAGTTCTCAATCTGCAAATGCTATTCGCATACTTGCTGTCGATGCCGTTCAACAAGCTAACTCTGGCCACCCAGGTGCGCCTATGGGTATGGCTGATATTGCAGCGGTATTGTGGCAAAACTTTCACCGCCATAACCCATTAAACCCAGACTGGTCTAACCGTGACCGCTTTGTGTTATCGAATGGCCATGGTTCAATGCTGCAATATGCATTGTTACACCTTAGCGGTTACGACGTAAGTATTGAAGATATTAAGCAATTCCGTCAGCTTCACTCTAAAACACCGGGTCACCCAGAATATGGTTACACACCGGGTGTTGAAACAACGACAGGCCCATTAGGTTCTGGTATTGCTAACGCAGTTGGTATGGCAATCGCTGAAAAAACCTTAGCGGCACAATTCAATAAGCCACAATTTGATATTGTTGATCACTTCACTTACTGCTTTATGGGTGATGGCTGTCTAATGGAAGGTATCTCGCACGAAGCATGTTCGCTGGCGGGTACGTTAGGTCTAGGCAAGCTAATCGCATTTTGGGATGACAATGGCATCTCTATCGATGGTGAAGTAGAAGGTTGGTTCACCGACGATACGCCTGCACGTTTTGAAGCTTACGGCTGGCAAGTTATTCGTGATGTTGATGGTCACGATATGAATGCAATTGCGGGTGCAATCGAAGCGGCACAAAGCAACACCACGCAACCAACACTAATCTGTTGTAAAACAGTGATTGGTTTTGGCTCGCCAAATAAATCAGGTAGCCACGACTGTCACGGTGCACCACTGGGTCACGACGAAATCGCTGCAGTACGTGAGCAGCTAAATTGGCCACACCCAGCATTTGAAGTTCCACAAGAGGTTTATAACGAGTGGAATAATCAAGCGAAAGGCCAAGAGCTTGAAGGTGCATGGCAGCAAAAGTTTGCAGCTTATAGCAAAGCACACCCTGAACTAGCAAAAGAATACACACGTCGTGTTCTTGAAAAAGCATTACCAGCTAACTTCGCTGAATTAGCTGATGAGTACATTGCTAAATGCCAAGCCGACATGCAAAACATTGCGACACGTAAAGCATCACAAAATGCGATCACTTTCTTTGCAAACCAGCTTCCAGAATTAATGGGTGGCTCTGCTGACCTTGCCGGTTCTAACTTAACCTTATGGCCAGAAGCAAAAGGTTTACAAGATGCAGCTGATGGTAACTACGTATTCTATGGCGTACGTGAGTTTGGTATGAGCGCAATCATGAATGGTATTGCATTACATGGTGGTTTCATTCCATTTGGCGCAACCTTCTTAATGTTTATGGAATACGCACGTAATGCTGTACGTATGGCAGCATTAATGAAAGCACAGAGCATTTTTGTGTATACCCATGACTCAATCGGTCAAGGTGAAGATGGTCCAACTCACCAACCAATCGAGCAAATCGCTAACCTTCGCATGACACCAAACATGACTGCATGGCGTCCATGTGATGAAACTGAAACAGCAGTAGCTTGGCGCCAAGCGTTATTAAAAGAAACAGGCCCAAGTTCACTTATCTTCAGCCGCCAGGGTACCAAAGCAATGGCACGTGATGCACAGCAAGTTGCTGACATTGCAAAAGGGGGTTATGTACTTGTTGATAGCGAACAAGCTGCAGAGCTTATCCTTATTGCAACGGGTTCTGAGGTAGAACTAGCTGTGAATGCTGCTGCTGAGTTAACAGCACAAGGCAAGCAAGTTCGCGTGGTATCTATGCCATCAACGAATCAGTTTGATAGCCAAGATAAAGCATACCGTCAAAGCGTGTTACCAGCGGGTACACCTAAGATTGCTGTTGAAGCTGCACACCGCGACTTCTGGTTCAAGTATGTTGGCCAAGATGGTGATGTACTAGGCATGGAGACATTTGGTGAATCAGCGCCTGGCGCAGTACTGCTTGAGCACTTTGGTTTCACAGTGGCAAACCTAGTTGCAAAAGCAAACGCATTACTTGCTGAATAATGTGACTGGCTAAAAATTATCGTAATCGCAACACGATAAGCCTGCTTTTACTAAAAGGCAGGTAATAAAAAAGCCCGCAAACTTTGGTTTGCGGGCTTTTTGCTGCTTAAACAATCGGTTTAAACTAATTCGCTTAAGATTGACTCTAGTTTCTCTTGGTCAATTGCGAACTGACGAATACCTTGGCTTAGCTTTTCAGTTGCCATGGCATCTTCATTCATTTCCCAGCGGAAAGCCTGCTCAGTCATGGCTGCTGGCGCGTCTGTTTTTTCTGTTGCTGGTAATAGTTTTTGAGTTAACGGTGCGTCAGTTGCAGCTAGTTCAGCAAGTAATTTAGGGCTGATAGTTAAACGGTCACAACCTGCTAATTCTTGGATTTCACCGATGTTACGGAAGCTTGCGCCCATTACAATCGTTTCGTAGCCGTGCTTTTTGAAGTAGTTATAGATATGCGTTACTGACTTAACGCCCGGATCGTTAGCACCGTCGAAATCAGCGCTTGCATCTTGTGCTTTGTACCAGTCAAGAATACGACCAACGAATGGTGAAATTAGGTAAGCGCCTACTTCGGCACAAGCACGTGCTTGAGCAAATGCAAATACCAGCGTTAGGTTACAACGGATACCTTGCGCTTCAAGTACTTTAGCCGCTTGAATACCTTCCCATGTTGAAGCAATTTTGATTAACACGCGCGATGTGTCGATACCTTGCTCTTTATATAGAGCAACAAGCTCAAGTGCTTTATCAATGGTTGCTTGAGTATCAAATGATAAACGCGCATCCACTTCTGTTGAAACTAAACCCGGCACTTGCTCCATTAATTTAGAGCCAACTAATACCGCTAGCTTGTCAGCTGCTTTTGTTACAACTTCAGCTGCGTCACTGCTTTGTGCTTTTGCCCATGATACGGCTTCGGCAGCAAGTGGGCGATATTTCTCAATTTGAATCGCGTTTAAGATTAGTGATGGGTTCGTTGTTGCATCTTGCGGTTTATATTCGTTGATTGCTTCAAAATCACCCGTATCAGCAACAACGGTTGTCACTGCTTTAAGTTGTTCTAATTGACTAGACATAGTTTTCCCATTCTTATCATACAAAAGTTAATGTAGTGGCTTTAACCTATTATTTGTGCTGAAAAAACAATCTAATCTTCCAGAGAAACTGCGCAATAAATCGCCCGCCAGCAGCAAATAATCCTGTTAATAATATTTTTATAATACCTTTACAATCTGGTATTGTTGATATTATCATACAAATAAAGATAATGACTAACAATGTTAGTAAGCAATTAGTGAAAGGTAATTATGTCTCGTTATACGTTGGGATTAGACTACGGGTCAGACTCGGTAAGAGCATTACTCGTTGATGTTGCGACTGGTGAAGAACTTGCCAGCCATTTAGTAAACTACCCGCGCTGGGCACAAGGCTTATATTGTGACCCAAGTAAGGATCAGTTTCGTCAGCATCCACAAGACTATATTGATAGCCTTGTAGAAGTAGTTAATGGTCTATGGTCACAAGTTCCAGCGGGTACTGCAGACAAAGTAGTGGGTATGAGCTTTGATACAACTGGCTCAACGCCTGTGGCAATTAATAGCCAAGGTACACCACTGGCATTAACTGAAGAATTTGCAGAAAACCCAAATGCAATGTTCATTTTGTGGAAAGACCATACGTCTATTAAAGAAGCAAATGAAATCACTGCAGCTGCCACTAACAACGATGTGAACTACCTTTCACATATGGGCGGTATCTACTCTTCTGAGTGGTACTGGGCCAAAGCATTACATATTTTCCGCGTTGATAGCAGTGTAAAAGCAGCCACTTATTCATGGGTTGAACACTGCGATTGGATGACCGCGCTAATGTGTGGCACAACTCACCCTGAAGTATTAAAGCTAGGGCGTTGTGCAACGGGCCACAAACAAATGTGGAACGAGCAGTGGGGCGGTTTCCCACCAAACAGTTTCTTCAGCAATATCGATCCACTATTAGATGGTGTTGTTGATACGTTAAATGCAACGACAGAGCCAAGCGACCAAGTTGCTGGCAACTTAACTGCTGAGTGGGCCGAGAAGCTAGGTTTACCACAAGGTATCGTAATTGGTTACGGTGCATTTGACTGTCACATGGGCGCAGTAGCAGCCAATGTTCGTCCTGGCGTTCTAACTAAAGTAATGGGTACCTCAACCTGTGACATCACAGTAACGTCTAAAGAGCAACTAGGTGATACTTGCGTTAAAGGTATTTGTGGTCAAGTTGATGGCTCAGTGATCCCTGGAATGGTTGGCTTAGAAGCTGGTCAATCTGCGTTTGGTGATTTATACGCATGGTTCAAAAACCTAGTACTTTGGCCAACTCGCCAACTGACAAATCTATCTGACGCTGAACAAGCGTTAGTTAACAAGCTAGAAGATTCAATCTTAGTTGATCTATCAAAAGCGGCAGCTGCATTGCCTGTAACAAGCAACGATGTAACTGCGCTTGATTGGGTAAATGGTCGTCGTACGCCAGATGCTGACCAAAGCGTTGCCATGGCATTAACAGGCTTAAAAATGGGCACTGATGCACCTAAGTTCTTCAAAGCGCTTGTTGAAGCAACAGCCTTTGGCGCACGTGCTATCACTGAGCGTTTCCGTAGCGAAGGCGTGCCAATCGAGTCTGTGGTCGTTATTGGCGGTATTTCTAAAAAATCAGACTACGTAATGCAAACCTGTGCTGATGTTTGGAATTGCCCAATCGACGTTTTAGAAAGTGAGCAAAGCTGTGCATTGGGTGCGGCAATTATGGCTGCGGTTGCTGCAGGTGAGCACGCAACAGTGGCTGATGCTCAAAAAGTAATGGCGTCGTCAGTATGTCATCAGTACTTACCAAACCCTGAGCGCGTTGCTGTGTATGACGAGCTTTATGCTAACTACCAAGCACTTGCAAGCTATGTAAACGGAGACAAAGCATGAGTTTTACTGAACTAAAACGTGAAGTCTATGAAGCGAACATGGAGCTTAAGCGTCGTGGCTTAGTAATTTATACCTTTGGTAACGTATCGCAAATCGACCGCGACAAAGGCGTAATTGCGATTAAACCAAGTGGTGTATCGTACGACCAAATGAAAGCCGACGACATGGTGATCGTCGACCTTGAAAACAACATTGTTGAAGGGTCTATGCGTCCGTCTTCTGACACTAAAACGCATGTTCATTTATATCGCCACTTCGATGCAATTGGCGGTGTAACACACACGCATTCGACCTATGCAACTGCATGGGCACAAGCAAAACAAAGCATTCCTTGCCTTGGCACAACTCACGCTGACTATGTACACGGTGACATCACCTGTACTCGTGAGCTAACCGATGAGCAAGTGAATGGCGATTATGAATTAGAAACCGGTATTCAAATTACTGATGCGTATCAAGACCGCGATCCGAAAGCTGCACCTATGGTGATTGTTGCGGGTCATGCGCCTTTCACGTGGGGTAAAGATGCCGCTCAGTCTGTATACCATGCCGCGCTACTCGAAGAGATTGCACGCATGGCGTATTTAACACGCACTTTAGATCCACACGCAGCTGAACTTAAAAAAGCAGTGATGGATAAACATTATCTACGTAAGCACGGTAAAAACGCGTATTACGGTCAGAGCAAATAGCAAGAATTTAGAGGATTATTAACATGACGACGATGACGAAAGAAGTCTGGTTTGTTACCGGCTCACAACATCTTTATGGTCCTAAGGTGTTAGAAACGGTTGCCAAAGACAGCGAAGCAATTGTAGCGGGCTTAAACAGCGAAGCTAATCTACCAGTAAACTTGGTATGTAAGCCTACCGTTAAGTCACCTGAAGAAATTCACGCTGTTTGCCAAGCGGCAAATACGGATCCTAACTGTGTTGGCTTAGTATTATGGATGCACACTTTCTCACCTGCGAAAATGTGGATTGCTGGCCTAAGCGAATTACGTAAGCCTTGGTTACACCTTCATACTCAGTTCAATGCAGCCCTTCCTTGGTCTGACATCAACATGAACTACATGAATACGCACCAAAGTGCACACGGTGACCGTGAGTTCGGTTTCATCGGTACTGTAATGCGTAAAGAGCGTAAAGTTGTTGCAGGTCACTGGCAACGTGCTGACGTACAACAGCAGTTAGATGACTGGTGTCGTGCGGCAAAAGGTTGGGCAGAAAGCCAAACACTTAAAGTTGCGCGTTTTGGCGACAACATGCGTCAAGTTGCAGTTACTGAAGGTAACAAAGTTTCAGCGCAAATTACGTTTGGTTATGAAGTACACGCGTTTGGTGTCGCTGAGCTTGTAAAAGTGGTTGATACTATCACTGAAGAAGAAGTTGATGCACAGTTAGAGCTTTATAAGCAAGACTACGTAATTGCTGACGAAACTCTACAAGACGATTACGCAGTGAAAATGCTACGTAACGAAGCACGTTTAGAGCTTGGTATGGAGCGTTTCTTAGAGAAAGGCGGCTTTAAAGCATTCACAAACTGTTTTGAAGACTTATCAGGTCTTTCTGGTCTTCCGGGTCTTGCTACACAGCGCCTAATGTCGAAAGGCTATGGTTACGGTGGTGAGGGTGACTGGAAAACAGCTGCTATGGTTCGTATCATGAAAGTAATGGGTGAAGGCCGTGACGGCGGTTGTTCATTCATGGAAGATTACACTTACAACATGGGTGAGACTGACCAAGTACTTGGCGCGCACATGTTAGAAGTGTGTCCTTCAATTGCAGCGCAAAAACCACGTCTTGAAGTTCACCAGCACACTATTGGTGTGAAATGTGATGTAGGTCGTTTATTGTTTACTGCAAAACCGGGTGCTGCAATCAACGTATCACCAATTGATATGGGTAACCGTTTCCGTATTCTAATTAACGAAGTAGATACAGTGGCTCCGCCAGCTGATTTACCTCACTTACCTGTTGCTTCAGCGCTTTGGGAACCAAAGCCAAATCTATCTGTAGCATCAGCTGCATGGATCCACGCCGGTGGTGCACACCACACTGCATACAGCCAAGCAGTAACAACCGATATGATTATCGATTTTGCTGAAATGGCTGGCGTTGAAACGATGATCATCGATAACGATACGACGATCCGTGGTTTCAAAACAGAGCTTCGTCATAACGCAGCTTACTACATGCTAAAACGTGGCTTGTAAGAATTAGTACTTTATGTACTAGAACGTGCTGTGTGTGAGCACGTTCACCCCAAATTTTGTTGTCGATTAAGCCAGTGATGAGCCACGCTCTTCGCTGGCTTATGCTATTGTGAAGCGAAACTTTTTAGGAGTAGATATGATCGATTTAAGCGCCTACCAAGGCATTATTTTTGATATGGATGGCACCTTAATTGACTCAATGGGCAGTCACTTACAGGCATGGCAAAAAGCTTGCGAAGCCTATGGCTACCCATTCGATTACGACTATATGTACAGCTTAGGTGGCATTCCGACCGTTAAAACAATTGAAATGCTTAACGAAAAATTTGGTTTAGAACACGACCCTCTAGTTGTGGCAAAAGATAAACACCAGTTTTGGGTTGATTTACAGCACCAACCACTGGTGATTGACGAAACCGTCGCAGTACTTGAAAAGTACCATGGTGTATTGCCAATGGGCGTGGGCACGGGGGCTGATCGCGAACATGCAATTGATCATCTAACAGATACGAATTTAATTAATAAAATTGGTGCCTTAGTGACTGCCAGTGATGTTAGTAAAGGTAAGCCGAACCCAGAAACATTCTTAAAAGTGGCAGCGCTTTTAGGTGTTGAACCAAGTAAATGTGTGGTGTTTGAAGACACGCAAATTGGCTACCAAGCCGCCAAAAGTGCGGGGATGGATTGCATCATGGTGAAAGACGGCAAAATCCAACTTTAGCGATTAAATTTGCAATGACACCTGTATTTGTATTATAAAACTATAAATACAATTACAAAAAGGTTATTCATATGTCATTGCAATGTGTTTTCCAAGGTTTAAAAACAACTCATCAAACAGCCAGTTCGAACACGAAAAAGTCGCGCGGGCTTTATGCATTGTTGGTGACATGTGGGATTGCCCTTACACCTGCGTGTGCTCATCAAGGAGACAATATGACGACTTCCCCTTCAGCATCAATGACGGCCTATGGCGTACTTGCTGATCAGACCCCAGTTAATCAAGTAACGTTGACTAACAGCAATGGTATTAGCGTTGATGTGATTAACTACGGCGGCATTATCACGCGTATTGAAACGCCAGATGCAAAAGGCGAAATGGGTAATATTGTACTGGGTTTAGATAACCTAGAAGCGTACACAAAAGCGACAACTTACTACGGTGCAATCATCGGGCGTTTTGGTAACCGTATCGCAAACGGTAAATTCACCTTAAATGGCACTGAATACCAATTAGCGACTAACGATGGTGACAACCATTTACATGGTGGTGTGCAAGGTTTCGACAAAAAAGTGTGGAACATGACACCGTTCACGACGCAAAACAGCGCCGGTGTTACCTTAAGCTTAGTGAGCCCTGATGGTGACCAAGGTTACCCGGGTGAAGTGACGACAGAAGTGACTTACACGCTAACGAACAACAACACACTAGATATGCAGTTTATTGCTACAACAAGCAAGCCGACCATTATCAATATGACGCAACACAGCTACTTTAACCTAGCGGGTAAAGGCGACATTCTTGATCACCAAATGCAAATTAACGCAAAAGCAATTACGCCTGTGGATGGCGGCTTGATCCCAACTGGTGAGTTGATGGATGTGGCTGGCACACCGTTTGACTTCCGTACAGCTAAAGCAATCGGTCAAGATATCAAAGCAAGTAACGAACAACTGAAACTTGGTAAAGGTTATGACCATAACTTTGTGCTTAAAGACACGCCAAGCAATGAACTTATTGAAGCAGCGACGGTTTACGAAGCAAACTCTGGCCGTACGTTAACAGTTTACACAGAAGAGCCTGCAGTACAGTTTTATTCAGGTAACTTCTTAGACGGTAGTACTCAGCAAGCGTCTGGCTTAGTGCATAATTTTAGAAGTGGTTTTTGTTTAGAGCCACAGCATTTCCCTGATGCACCTAATCAGCCAACGTTCCCAAGCACAACATTATTACCGGGTGACGTGTATTCAACACGCATCGTGTACGAATTTGGTACAAAATAAAGGAACACAATCGTGAAAACAACAAAGCTTAAAAGCGCAATGCAAAAGGCTGGCTTAGCCAGCGTATTTGCCTTGTCGTTTGGCGCTCTGACGGGCTGTCAGACTACGGCTGAAGACAACACAGCCAAAGCAGATATCGCAGCCACAGCAAAAGCGCCAATCCAAGATAATGGTATTTTTACTAATCCTCTTTTCCCAAATGGCGCCGATCCATGGCTTGAGTATTGGGATGGTAACTATTACCTAACTACAACAACGTGGACTTCTGAGTTAGTGATGCGTAAATCACCAACATTAGCGGGCCTTGCTGATGCAACACCTATCAATGTTTGGTCTGATGCAAACCCTGAGCGTTGCTGTAACTTCTGGGCGTTTGAATTCCATCGTCTAAAAGGGCCAAACGGCTACCGTTGGTACATGATGTACACAGCCGGTACTGATGGCACTTTAGATAACCAACACTTAAACGTACTAGAAAGTGCCGGTGACGATCCTATGGGTCCATACGAATACAAGGGCGCATTAATGCCTAACGTATGGAACATCGACGGTAACTACCTAACGTACAAAGATAAGTTGTATGTGATCTACTCACAATGGCAGGGTGATCAGCAATTAAACATTATTGCTGAAATGGAAAACCCATGGACTCTGAAGAAGAACTCACCGCATACGGTGATCACGCGTCCTGAGTTAGATTGGGAAATCAGTGGTCGCAAAGTAACTGAAGGCGCTGAAATTTTACAGCACAATGGTCGTACGTTTATGACGTACTCAGCGAGCTTCTGTAATACTCCTGATTACAAACTAGGTATGCTTGAGCTTGTTGGTGACGATCCGCTTAAAGCGAGCAGCTGGAAAAAATACGACAAGCCAGTATTTGAGCGTACAGAAGAAGTGTTTGGCCCTGGTCACAACGGCTTTTTCACATCGCCAGACGGTACAGAAGACTGGTTAGTTTATCACGGTAATGATTCGGTAGAGCACGGTTGTAGTGCGACGCGTTCATTACGTGCGCAAAAATTTACTTGGAACGACGATGGCACACCAAGCTTTGGTAAACCATTAACACCAGGCGTTGAAGTAGCTCCGCCATCAGGTGAATACGGTCCACTGGTAACGCGAGTACAAGGTCAGCGCTACCAATTAGTGAATGCAACAAGCGGTTTATGTTTAGACATTGCAGCTGATCCACAAGATGCACGTGCTGTGCAACGTCAGTGTGCAAGCACTAATGGTCAATGGGTTATTGATGCGACTACAGATGGTTTTGTTCGTTTAGCGAACCGTGAAGACAGCAAGTTCTTAGAGCTTGAAAGCTGTAATGATGCAGATAACGCTAAAGTACAATCTGCAGCATGGCGCAATAACTTCTGTCAGCAATGGAAAGTAGCACCAAGCACAGATGGTAATGTATCTATTACTAACCGTTACACAGGCAAACCATTAGCGGTTGCTGGTTGTTCTGCTGCACAAAACCAAGCGGTTTTACAGCAAAGTGACGCAACAGCGTGTGGTGATTGGCAATTACGCCCTATGGGCAGTGTTGTCGTATTAAGCCAACAAAGTGGTAAAGCACTTAGCGTGGCTGGTACGGTTAAAGCAGGTACCAATGTTGAGCAACAAGCTTACACGCATAAAGATGCACAACAATGGTTCTTCACACCAACAGATACAGGTTATGTAAGCCTTAAACAAAGCGCTGATAGCGAGTTCTGTGCTGCGGTAGCTGATAACGCCTTAGTACCAGGTGCCAACGTAGAAATGGCGTCTTGTTCAGCGAAAACAGCACAGTGGCGTATTGCTCCGGTAGAAGGCGGTGGCGTGATGCTGATCAACCGCTACACAAAACAAGCGCTTGGCTTAAGTAACTGTGGTTTAGCTGAAAACACTAACTTCGCACAACAACCTGATTTAGGTAACAAGTGCCAAGTGTTCCATTTGCGTGAACCAAATTAAGTTATAAGTAAAAAATCGACTCAACCAAAGCCACTTCATTTATGAGTGGCTTTTTTGTGGCTGTCAGCCTTCAGCTGTCAGTTTTTAGCTGAGCGGTGGGGTATATTGGTGATATGTTTGTCTGCTCGTAGGGTATTGCTTTCATTACGTGCCAAGCAAGCGTGACGCCTACCATATTACTCGCCCTACTCATTCTTCGGGTATGTTGGTGATATGTTTGTCTGCTCGTAGGGTATTGCTTTCATGACGTGCCAAGCAAGCGTGACGCCTACCATATTACTTGCCCTACTCATTCTTCGGGTAGCTTGGTTTGAGCGAAGCGAAACCCAACATAATCCATCTCAAACTTTGCAAACTCCTAATTAATAAAATAACCTAAAGGTTGCCACTGGCCATTATTTTTACTCAAACTGATTGTTTCCATGGCACTGTCTTGATTAATGAATTCGGTTTTAAATTTAATAACTAAATACTCGCCATCAGGTAATCCCGAAAGTGATGAATACTCTGAAGTGGAAAAGTAAGTTCTAGACATCACTCTACCAAGAGGAACTCGCGCGTAATCTAATGCTTTAAGCCATTTTGTTTGTGGAGTCTTTGCTTTAAATTGTGGATCAGTTTGTTCCCAGCTTTTTATATATTCACCATTGTCCACTAAAGTTAACCATGATCTTGCGGTAAGAATTGGGTTTGTTTCATCGGCTGTGGCAAAAAAGCACACCCAAAGACATGTCATTAATAAAAATCTTTGTAGCGTAAATCCATTTACAGAAAGTAATAAAATTTGACGCATAACACGCCCTCACTTCGTTGATAGGGGGAGTCCATAGTACGATTGAGCTGGCTAATTTCTATACTAACAAAGTATTGCTCAGCGGGGTTTTGACAAGGTTAAGCTTTGATTTAATTCTAGGAGAGCTTTAATTTCGAACTTATTAGAAGGTTAAATCTTTTGTTTTCTTAATGTTATGGCTTTGATTTTAAAGTTAAATGTTTAACTTTTCTCTATTGTGGTAGTGTGCCTAGATGACAGATGAGATAACTGATTTTAGCCGCAAAGGAAGTTTCGTATTTCCGCACTCGATATTTCAGAGCCCGCATATTCACTGGGTTTTGACTCGCTTTTGGGTGTTATATGAGGAGTGAGCAAGGGGAAAGTTGCAAGAGCAAATCTTGAGACTTAAAGCTCAAAGCCTTCATCAAACTAACACACTCATTAGCACTCCGGGATCGCTAATACCAGCTTCTTTTAGCGCATCGCTAATTGATTGGCTAAGAGACATTATTTGCGTTTGGATTTCCATAACCATCTTGGTCTGTGTTTCAACTTGCACTTTTACAGTTTCATCTTCTTGGTTTTTGAGTGCTTGCAGTTTGGCTAATTGCTCTTTGGCAAGTTCGAGTTGTTCTTTGAGCTTTTCAAGTTGTTCAACCATTTTGCGAATATGTGCGGGGAGTTCGCTAGATACTTCTTCTTTTTGAGCGGGCTCTACTTCACGACCAGAGAGCTTATTCATTTCTTGGTTGCTGAGTTTGTAGCCTACTTTTGAGTTGGTATTACTGCTTGCTGTATCTGCGTTTGAGTTAGTTAACGCACTTGCTAATGAGTTAATAGCCATAATGAGAGCGATGAAAGTGAATGATATGTATGTATCGGCAAAAGGTACTAAAGCTTTAGAAAAAAGCCGGGTTTTCACCCGGCCTTTTCAGACAACAAATAGTTGAGGTGAGGCAGCTCACCTCACTTTGTTACTCTTGTGCAGGTGCTGCATCAAAGAGTGCTTTTATTTCTTCAGCGCTAATCGCACCGTTGAAAATTTTCAGTTCATCGATAGCACCGTGGTATGGCGTATCCCAGTAGTTAACACCTAGAGCAAACTCATTTGTTTCACCAGGAACCGTGAATACACGTGGGAAGCCATCGGCTTCTAGCTGTAGTTCACCGTTAACATACATCTTCAGTACATCACCGTTTGTACCATCAACAGTGAAAGCAACATGTGTCCACTCTTTTGCAGGAATACGGCTATCTAGTTCTGCATTATCGAAGAAGGCACCGTTATTTGCCCATAAACGCGTTAGCGCTGTGTCAGCCATCGATGGTACATAACTTAACCATGCGTTTGCACTTGCGCCGGCAAAGAACGCTGTTGTGTAATCTGTGAAGCTTTCTGGTTTAAGCCACATAGATACTGAGTAGTCATTAGTTGTGATTAGGTTATCCGGTAAACGAACACCTGAACCTTCTAGGAATACTGCTTGACCAATTACACCGTCAACATAGCTTACGCTACCGCCAGTATTATTGATGAACCCCCCCGTTGATTTACCCGCCGCGTATGCGCCGTTTAATGCACTTAGGTCACCTTCAAAGCTGTATTCAGCAGGTGCAAGTGATTTTAAGGTTACATCGAATGACTTAGTATCCGTAAAGTCTTTGTACTTAATAGTTGCAGTTAATGTCACTACTTGGTCGCCAGCAGACGCACTTGGTTGTGTCACAACAGCTGTGCCATTAACTGGTTTTAAGTACTCTTCGTTGTTTGACGTCCAGCTAATACCAGATACAAATGGACCTACTCGTGGTAATTCAAAGTTATCACGTACTGCAGATACATCACCTAAATCAAGCGCACTCTTTATGAATGCAGGGAAGTTATCTGGGTTGGTTTGGTTTGTCATTGCTGCAGCATTAATATTAAAACTATTCAAGGCATAGTCATATACAATGAATTCATCAATTTGACCTTGGAAAGGTAAGTCCCAACCGTAGTTCACACCCAGCGCAAAGTTACTAGATTCATGGCTGAACATATCGGGGCGAGGCATAGAGCCAACTAATACCCCATTCGAGTAATAGTTCATAACCCCTTCATCATAGCTAATAGCCACATGAGTCCATGCGCTTAGAGTCGCTTTTTGCGTATGGACTATTTGATTCCATAGCTCTTCACCATTATCACCAAGATAAAAACTCCAAATTAATGGATTTTCGGTAAAATGAGCAGCTCCAGCAGGTATGTAGCTAATCCAACGATTGACATTTTCTGCTGCAAAGAATAGTGGTGTGTAAGGATTGAGAGTGTCTGGTTTTGACCAAAAAGAAACTGTAAAACTGTCAGAGTTAATAATTTCATCAGGTAAGCGTACGCCGGTTGCACCGTCAAAGTTAAATGCTTTACCTGTTTGACCTTCTGCGTATGCAGCTGTACCAGCACCTACATTTAGTAGGTTGTTATCTGTTACACCCGCATCATCAAGATTATCCAGACTATCACTTAGTGAGTCTTCAAATGCATAGTGAGCAATCGCATTTTTAAACTCAGGGCGTGCTTCAAGGTTTACATTAAATGTCTTGGTTGTGCTCTCACCGTTTAAAGAGATATTAGCCGTTAAAGTAACCGCTTTATCACCGCGATCTGGCGTTGGAATGAATACTGAGCCTTCACTGGTGATGTAGTATTCATCGCTACTTTCCCAGTTAATTACAGCACCGTCTTTACCTTTAGTTGGTAATGAGTAACCTTCGTCAGCAATTGATAATTCAGTTTTGATATCTAGTGCTTCTTGAACAGTGCTCAGCACGTTTGTAGTTGCGGTAATTTCATCACGTTTACTTGCCCAAATGGTTGCACCTTCGCTTGATGTTGCTGATACAGTGACAACCATCGTTTTAGTTGCATCATCCCATTGCCATTTAGCGACACCAAAGTACGTACCAGAATCTAACTCAAGCTTAATATTTGAGTCATCAATCATGTACCAGATACCTGGATCATCACCTGTTACTGAGTGATCTTCATTTAGTGCAATATGCATTGAACGAATAGCATCTGTATTTACATCAGTGCCATGATTGATAAATTTGTAATAACCGTAAAGTTCATCTGCCACAACCATGTTGTCGCCTTCAAGCGGTACGTAGCGCTGCGGTGAAGCCATAGGCCAACCTAATGAGTTAATGAACATTTCATGTACGCGAACTTGGTGTGCTTCTGTATTTTCAGGGAACTCAGTAGACGTTTGTGGAAAACGCGTATGCGTGATTAATAAATGACGTCCTGTCGCTTCATCGTAGTAAGCAGAGTTATGGCCCGGTGATTGGTAGCCCCATGCAGGTGCTGTTTCGCCAAGTTCTTGCGTGTACTCAAAGCCGCCCATTAGTTTTTCACCAACTTCTAAGCCGCCTAATGTTGAAATATCGTTACCTGCGTTGTCTAGGTAAGGGCCATCCGGTGTTTTTGAACGAGCTACACGGATATTGTAACCACCGTTTAAGTCAAGGCCACCAGTAGAATAAAATAAGTAGTAATATTCACTTTCTGGACTGTACATTACGAAAGCACCTTCGATGAAGCGCCCAGCACCACCAAGAAGGTGTTTTCCATAGCCTTGACCAGCTTCTGGCATGCCCGCTTCTTCGTCCATAGCCAGTATAAAAATACCACCATGATGAGAACCGTACACCATCCACAGTTTGCCGTCTGTATCATAGAATGCCGCTGGGTCGATCACATTCGGATCTATGCCACCATCATAGGTCGTTTGCCCGTTATCTAGAGGGTATGCAGCAAACTCAGCTTCATTGCGATAGCCGCTACGTAAGAAAATGCCTTTGTTTGTATAAGGGCCTTCAATATTGTCGGCTTCAGCTAATCCTAAATAACCTCTATCCCAACAAATTTGATCATTAGTTATGTCAGTCGTTTTGGTATTGTCTTGTCCGCAGCTATTATAGTAGAACCAAAATTTACCATTTGGTGATTGAATTACATCGGCTGCCCAGTTACTAGGGTAACCATCGGTCCACTCAACGCCTTCGGCTATTTCTGCTAAGTAATTGTAATCAAACAACGGGCTTTCATTGACCTGTAATACATCTTGCCCGTCTACTTTTACTACTGAAGGCGAGGAAACCATTTCCCAGTTCAAGAGATCAGTTGATTTAGCGGCAGCAAGGTGTGAACCAAAAATATAATAAGTGTCGTCAACTTTAACGACAGAAGGATCGTGCACGCTTACATTGGTAACCATTACGCTACCTGATTCAGTGTATTCAACACTGCTGCTTACTGTCGGTTTTGCACTTTGCGGGTCGGCAACCGCTGGTGCTGTGTCAAGCTTAGTACCATCTTCTTTGCCACAACCTGTAACAGCCAAAGAGCAGGCTATGACCATGGCTAATTTATTTAATTTCATTTTATGTGTCCTCTTGAAACTGGGATTCATTTTTTTTATTCGATTGTTGTCAATAAAATTGCCGCGTGCCTATATCAAACTAATAAGAACGTAGTATTGTAATTTTATAGTATGATTTAAAATGTGCAAATACTTTTGCAAAGGTAATTGGTATGTAAACATGAAGTATCAGTGTTTACAATATGTACAGTGTGATTTTAATTTTCTCAAGTTGTCATTTTTGGCGTTTTTTTCGGTATTTTTGCGCTATTAGGGAAGTTTTTTACTTATCTGAAAGAGAGGATTTTCCGTTAAATTTGTTTATTTGTATTACATTTGAACATTAAAAAGGGCTCTTAAAGAGCCCTTTTTGATATTACTTGTCTTGTTTACTTAGACCTTCAGTGGTCATGATAATACGTTTAAGTGTGCCATCTTCGTTGTAGTAAAGTGGCTCAATCGCCACTGAGCGACGAAAACGCCCGCCACTTGGTTTGCCATCAATCGGTGGTACAGCACCAGTATGGTAAATAAAGTAGTCTTTACCTTTGTACTCGATGATTGATTGGTGGTTGGTTTCGCTGTTACCTGCGATCTCATTCAAGATACCTTTATATTCCCATGGTCCGTGAATACTTTTACTCATGGCATAACAGATCTTCTCTGGGAACTCACACGCGTACGAAACATAGTAGTTGTCGTTTTTCTTATGAACCCATAACGCTTCCGTAAAGTTAGGCAAGTCTAGCGTTTTAATTTCACCATCAAGAGACAGTAAGTCGTCGCTTAGCTTTACGTATTTTGGCATTAAGTTACCAAAGAACATGTAAGTATCGCCGTTTTCTTCTGTATAAATAGCAGGGTCGATGTCGTCCCAATCATTTGGCGTATGCTTGGTCATATCATCGGTAACCAATGCATGGCCAATCGCGTCTTTAAATGGACCTGTTGGTGATTTAGACGTCGCAACACCAATTGCAAAACCTGGTTTTGTGTCGTTGTGACGAACGGTTGTAAAGAAATAGAAAGTGCCATCACGCTCAATCATGTGTGAAGCCCATGCTTCGCCCTTAGCCCACTTAAAGTCGGTTGCTTTCATGATTGGGCCGTGTTTTTTCCAGTTCACCATGTCTGTTGATGAAAAGACTAACCAGTCGTGCATTTCAAAAAACACATCATTATTAGGTGCTTCATCATGACCTGTATAAAGGTATACGGTGTCATTGTGAACAAGTGCTGCTGGATCTGCAGTAAATACATCGGTGAATAATGGGTTTTGTGCAACGGCTAAGCTGCTCGAAAAAAGCAATGGCAGCGCTAACGCTTTCAATTTCTTCATGAGTGTCCTCTGTGACTAATAATTGTTGTTCGAACTGCAGCTTTTGTACTTAGAGCTCGCTCTGAATGACCAGATAATACACAGTGTATGCCTGATTATACTGAGTAACTGATTGTTTACATCGAAACAAACCAGTAAAAGTGCAGCAAAAAATAACTTTATATTGTATTATTGTATTTTTATCATAGTAGCACCAAAAAACGCCAGGTAAATAACTTGTTAGCCCTTTTTAGTTGCTCTGGATGAACAAAAGACAAATAAAACAAGCAAACAAATAAACGCTAAGTGACTGATAATAATGGGTCTACATAAATTCCCAAGATAAAAACGCAGCCCTTTTTTAGTTTGTAACGTGTTATAATTACAACGTTTTTTGTAAACACTATGGCACTAATTTTAATTTGGCTTTTTGAGTTGACTGTTAAATAATCATACAATATGATCAAAGTTCAGGCAGCAATGTATTAACATAATAAAATGTAGACACACTCGCGCACCGTTTTGACAACACACGATGCACAATGCAGTGGTCACTCTTCGGTAACTGAATGGGGAAAGTTCAGCGGACCGATATAACTATAATTTGGAGAACACCGCTTATGTTTAAAAGAACACACATAGCCAGTGCTGTAGTTATGGCATTTACCTGTCAATTTGCTTTTGCACAGGAGGAAGCACCAAACACTCCTGAGAATAACGTCGATGAGATGGAAGTTATTCAAGTATCAGGTATTCGCGGCAGTTTAAACAAAGCGCTAGATGAAAAACGTGCAAGCGTTCAAATCGTGGATGCAATTGTTGCTGAAGATATTGGTAAATTCCCTGATAACAACGTAGTTGAAGCACTACAACGTGTGACAGGTGTACAAACAACAGGCCGTGGTGCTGGTGAAGTAAGTGCAGTTTCAATCCGTGGTCTTACTGATGTTAATACCACAGTGAATGGCCGTGCTATCTTTACAGGTGCGGGTCGTGATGTGGCGCTGCAAGACATACCTGCAAGTTTACTTTCGGGTGTAACAGTTTATAAAACTCGTTCGGCGGATCAAATTGAACGTGGTATCGCAGGTGCGATCGATATCAAAACCCACCGTCCTTTCAACTTCGAAGGTGAAAAAGTTGTTTTAGCGGCACGTGCGATTTACTCAGATCAACCAGATGAAGTTGATCCAAATATCAGTGCGTTACTTTCTAACCGTTGGGAAATCGACGGCGCTGGTGAGTTTGGCGCACTTTTCAATATTTCTTATGCTGAAACACATTACCGCGATGACACCATCACAGCGGGTGCAGCGTTCCCATTCTTTACTGATAAACCACAGTACAACTACTCACCGTACTCACGTGTACCAAATGAATTTTGGACTCAAGGTACTGAGTTAGGTCTACCGACTGCGGCAGGTTCTACTTTAGACGTAAATGGTGAGCCAACTGAATACTTACTTGCACGTGATGCTATTTTTGGTACTTCATTCACTGGTCTTCGTAAGCGTCCAGCTGCGTCTGTCTCTTTACAGTGGGCACCTAATGAAACACTCGAAATCACAGCTGAAGGTTTCTACACAGGTTACGAAAACGAATCGCAAAACGCGATGTGGTTCTCAAATACATTCGAAAACGGTAACGGCTTCATCGAAACACCAACGGTGTTTGATGGCACTAACGTAGTTAAAGAAAAGCAAGCGATTGGTGCTGGCGGTTTCCAAAGTGGTGACTTTTCATATGGTAAAACAGATAGCTACTTATATGCATTAGGTGCCGAGTGGCAAGCAAGCGATTACCTAACCATCAACACAGAAGTTGTTTACCAAGACAGTGAGTACGAAACAGATTTCTTCGCAATGCGTTTTGACCGCACTGCATATGGCTTAGATGTAGACTTTAACGATAAAGACGGCGTACCAGGTATTGCGTTTTGGGATGATCCAAACACAGCGGTAAACGAAGCAGATATGGCTGCTATCGAAAACTGGAATGCAGGTACTGTTTATGACAATGGCGGCGGTAACGCGGGTGACGCATTAACTTTCACATTTGATGCTGAATACCTAATTGGTGGTACTTATTTTGATAAAGTGAAGTTCGGCGGTCGTTACGAAAAACGAACTGCGCAAGAGTACACGCGTGGTCAAGAGGCTGGTATTGCTAACACCTCAGTGGCTAGCTTAATTGAACAGCTAGCAGCGGCGGGGGCATCTGGCGATGGTACAGGCATTGTGTTCCAAGTTGATGACTATTTCGATGGCCGTGCTGATGTATTCAATAGCTTTGTAACTGCTGACGGTGGCTACATGCTAGATAACGGCGATGCTGTCCGTAGCGTATATGGCCTTGAAGCTGAAGACGTATACAAAACATTTGATATCGAAGAAAACTCGTACGCGCTATATGCAACAACTAACTTTTTCTTAACGGAAGATATCAGCGGTGAGTTTGGTTTACGTTATGTAAGCTATGAGCAAGACATGGACTTTGTTGCTGAGTCTGGCGGTATGAACTCAAATGTATTTGAAGAAAGCTCAGCAAGTGCTGATAGCAGCGCATTACTACCAAGCTTAGTACTAAACTGGAACATCACTGATGATGTAGTGGGCCGTGTCGCGTACACAGAAACACTACGTATGCCTAACTTTGCTGACTTAAACGCGCTGCAATACTGGTATGATCCTTTAACAGAAGGTGCTACCTACGGTACAGGTAATGGTGGTAACCCAGATCTTAAACCAACAGAATCAAAGAACTATGATGTATCACTTGAATGGTACTTCGCAGATACAAGCTCACTTTACGCAGCTTACTTTTACCGTGAAATTGAAGGCTTAGTTGTTGCGGGTCGTAAGCAAGTTGTGCGCGAAGGCGATGATGGCGTAACACGCCCATATGTATTAAGTGCACCAGTGAATGCTTCAAACGGTGAACTGTCTGGTTTAGAAGTTGGTTTAGTTTACTTCCCAGAAAACCTACCCGAGTACTTAAATGGTTTTGGTGTGCAAGCAAGCTACACGATGCTTGACTCAGAGCAAGATACACCTGAATTCAATGAGCTAGGTGAAATCTCTGGGTATGTTGATTCGCAAATGGCAGGTGTTTCTGATGAATCATACAGCATCGTAGGTATCTACGAGCGTGATTCATTCGACATGCGTTTATCTTATGTATGGCGTTCTGAGTTCTACACAGGTAACGAAGCGGCAATCTTTGCTAACCCGATTCAATTCTGGAATCGCCCTGAGCAAAGCTTAGATTTCCAATTTAGCTACAATGTGAATGATGATTTAGTAGTTACTTTTGATGCAACGAACATCCTAGATGACGTATATCAAAGCTATTACGGTGAAGGTAACGACAACCTATTTAACTTTGGTAACGGTATCTACTCACGCACATTCGCACTTGGTGCACGTTATTCTTTCTAAATTTCTTTTATAGACCTAAAAACCCCGGCTTTGCTGGGGTTTTTTATTGGTTTTTATAAACCAAACCATCGGTCGAAAAGAGTTGCGATTTAATAAGTATGATAATACTATTAATTAGATTAGCATTAAATTTACAAAAATAACGAACGCAATGGCCAAGCTGTGTAATATCTAAGGCTGTAAATTTATTTGATACGCAGTGTTGAAAACTTTTTAGCATTGCTTGAAATAGTGAGCGGCGGCTCATTATTGACCAATTAGGGTGTTGTTGTATGGAATCTCAAAAGTTATCCGTTGTAGAAAAGGTCGGCTTTGGTGCCGGCGACATGGCAGTAAATGTCATGGTTGCAGCGTTATTCTATTTTATGTCTTTCTTTTACACCGATATCTACGGGCTTGATCCGGTTGATATGGGTGTGTTGTTCTTAGTGGCGCGTTTTGTTGATGCCTTTACCGACCCTTTAATGGGGGTGATCACCGATAAAGTGAAAACCCGTTGGGGTCAGTTCCGTCACTGGTTCTTATTTTTATCTGTGCCATATGGTTTATCGGTCGTACTGTTATTTACCACGCCTGATTTCGACTACAACATGAAGTTAGCTTGGGCTTATGCCACATACTTGTTTGCGACCTTGATGTTTACCGGTGTTGCTATCCCTTATATCTCTTACATTGGTGTATTAACTGCCGATCCTAAAGAGCGTTTGTCAGCTAATGGCTACCGTATGTTCTTCGCTAAGATTGCCAATGTGGTGATCGTATTTTCAGTACCGCTGCTTGCCTCATATTGGGGAGATGGCAGCTTGTCGTATGGTTATAAACTGGCAATGGCATTAGTATCGGCTTGTGCCGTAGCACTATTTTTGTTTTGCTTTTTTACTACTCGCGAACGTATTACCCATGAGCCACAAACCGAAGGTGTACTTACACAATTAAAAGTACTTATTAAAAACGACCAATGGTTACTCCTGTGTGCAGCATGTGTGCTTGGTACGCTTGGCTATGCGATTCGTGGCAGTGTTGCTATGTATTACGCAACCTATTACTTAGGTGTACCAGATTTAGCGGGTGCCTTTACCAGTGCGGGTATTGCAGCATCTATTGTCTCAATGGTGGCAAGTACGTGGATCACCCAGCGCTACTGTAAAATGAAGCTATTCCGTCAATCACAAATTGCCGTACTATTTATTTCATTACTAATGTACTTTGTAGTGCAGCCTGGCGATGTGATGACGGCGTTTGTGCTTTATATCATCTTGTCATTTGTGGTTGATTTACATGCACCAGTATTCTGGTCTGCCATTGCTGAAGCCGTTGATTACGGTGAAATTAAAGACGGCGTTCGTGCATCGGGCCTATCGTTTGGTGGTATTTCATTCTGCCAAAAAGCTGGGGGCGGTTTAGCGGGCTTAGCAGGTGGTTTATTATTGGCATTTTTTGAGTACAAGCCTAACGTTGAGCAAACCGAATTTACCCTTATGGGCTTAGCACTGATGCTAACTATCATTCCGGGTGTATTCCACGCCTTACTAGGTCTGATTTTGAAAAAATACAAAATTACCGATGAGTACTATACGGATATGGTTATTCATAAGCGCCTACCAAAATAACCACTCTTTAAACGCACACACTAACTAAGTGTGTGCGCTTTGCTCTTTAAAATAATAATTCGCTGGGAGACAACAGTATGAACACATTCAAGGTTAGCTATTTAGCAAGCGTTTGCGCTGCAATATTAACTGTGACCGGTTGCAGTGAGCTGCCAACAGACAGTAAACAAGCCGCTTCAGTGGAGCATGCTGAACATACCAGCGAACAACATTTATTTGCCCTAAACCAAGTAAGTTTAAGCGCCAGCCCGTTTTTACATGCACAGCAAACTAATGTGCGTTATTTATTAGCTCTTCATCCAGATCAGCTGCTTGCTCCTTATCTGCGTGAAGCAGGTCTTGAGCCAAAAGCGCCTAACTATGGCAACTGGGAAAGCACTGGCCTTGATGGCCATATTGGCGGTCATTATCTTTCAGCCCTGAGCCTTGCATGGGCAGCCACAGGTGACGAAGAATTAAAGCAGCGTTTAGATTATATGCTGAGTGAGCTGGATCGCGCTCAACAAGCCACTGGTGGTTACTTAGGCGGTATCCCAAATGGCGATGAAATGTGGCAGCAGATTGAAAAGGGTGAAATCAAAGCTGATTTATTCAGCTTAAATGACCGCTGGGTGCCGCTGTATAACATAGATAAAATCTTCCATGGCTTGCGTGATGCATACGACGTAGCCGGTAGTGATAAAGCCAAACAAATGCTATTTAAGCTAGGTGAATGGTTCTTAGCGACCACTGCCAAGCTAACTGATGAACAAGTTCAACAAATGCTGTATTCAGAGCATGGTGGCTTAAATGATGTGTTTGCTGATATGTACTTTATTAGTGATGATGAGCGCTACTTAAAACTAGCCCGTCAGTTCTCTCATAACATCATTATTGAACCCTTATTACACAAAGAAGATAAGTTAACGGGCCTGCATGCCAATACGCAAATTCCAAAAATTATTGGTATGTTGAAGGTCGCAAATGCCAGCGATGACAAAGCATGGCAGCAAGGTGCTGACTTTTTCTGGAAAACAGTCAGCCAAGAGCGCTCAGTATCAATTGGCGGTAACTCGGTACGTGAGCATTTTCATGATAAAAGTGACTTCACGCCAATGGTTGAAGATGTTGAAGGCCCAGAAACCTGCAACACTTACAACATGATGAAATTGAGTAAGTTATTGTTCTTAAAAACCGGTGATACGCGTTATTTAGACTATTATGAGCGCGCCATATATAACCATATTTTATCGTCACAACACCCAGAGCATGGTGGTCTTGTTTATTTTACCTCAATGCGCCCTGGGCATTACCGCATGTATTCGTCAGTGCAAGATTCAATGTGGTGTTGTGTAGGCTCAGGTATTGAGAATCACAGCAAATATGGTGAGCTGATTTATAGCAATACCGGTAAAGAGCTATGGGTAAACTTGTTTATTCCAAGCACGTTAAACTGGCAACAGCAGGGCTTACAGATCACGCAAGAAAGCCAATTCCCAGATGATAACAAGGTCTCACTGACCGTGAATCGTTTGTCTGAGGGGCAAAGCACTGAGTCGGTAATTCATATTCGTAAACCGTCTTGGCAGCAAGGTGAGCTGAGCTTTACTTTAAATGGACAAGCTGTAAGCGCAACCGAAAAAGACGGTTACTACAGCATCAGCTATGCATGGCAAAGCGGTGATAAGCTTGCCTTTGAGCTTAGTCCTAAGCTTTATACTGAACAGCTACCTGATGGTCAGCATTATTATTCGGTGATGTACGGACCTGTTGTAATGGCCACTAAAGTACAAGCATTTGCAAATGAGCAGCTTAACTTTGTTGCTGACAATAGCCGCATGGGCCACATCGCCGCGGGGCCGACTTGTCCGCCAGAGGCTCTACCAATCATGCTGAGTGAGCCAGAAAAATTTATTGCCGACCTTATTCGTAAACCGGGCCAAGAGCTCGCATTTATCGCCGATAAAAATGTGGCGATTGCCAAGCAAGGTATCGATAACACTAAGAGCACAGAGCTAATTCCGTTCTTCCGCTTACACGATAGTCGCTATCAAGTGTATTGGCCTCAGCAAAGCGAAGCAGAGTTCACGCAATTTGTTGCCGATGCAAAAGCGGCTGAGCAAGCGAAAGAGCAGCTTCGTTTATTAACCGTTGATCAAATTACGCCGGGTGAGCAACAACCTGAAGTCGAACACGACTTTAAAGGTGAAGGAACCCGTGCGGGTGTTAATAATGGTCATCATTGGCGCGATGCGACAGGTTGGTTTGAGTATCAGCTTAGCAACCCAGAACAAAAAGCGGTTGCTTTGCGTGTTCGCTATTTTATTGGCGATGTAGATCGTCATTTCTCAATTAATTTAAATGGTGAGCAATTAGCTGGAGTTAGTTTGCCTGTAGGTAAACCAACGGATGAGTTCTACACCATTGATTACCCATTAACAGAAGCAATGAAAAAGTCGAAAACGCTTACTTTACGTTTTGCTGCCGACAAAGACTCTGTTGCCGGTGGTATCTATGGTATTCGTTTAATCAACGCACAATAAAGAGTTGGCTATGTTAAGCAACAATGTGTTTGCGACGGCTAAAGAGCATGTTTTACCGTCGCTTTTAGATAACAGCGCTGAGCAACACAGTTTTTACCAAACACCCACAGGGCTTGGTTATCGAGTGATTGAGCAAGGTCAGGGGGATAAACCTAGTTGGGATGCTACTGTGACTGTGCATCAACGCGTTACCCTTACAAATGGTCGGGTGTTATTTGATACTCGCAAGCAAGGCGTCGCTGTAGAGTACGAAATTGCAGAGGCGATAGTGGGCTTGCAAGAAGCGTTGCAATTAATGAATAAAGGCAGTCGCTTTGAAGTGCTTGTACCTGCACATCTGGCGCGTGATGTGTACAGCGCATTTATTGAAGAAAAGCATCAGCAAGGTTGCCAAAGCCCCATGCTTGTTGATATTACCTTGGTTGATTTTAGTTGATAACACCTACTTTCAACCTCAAACGAGGTCATTAAAGCAAATAAAAAACCTGCAATTTTGCAGGTTTTTTGTGTGTTGAATAATTACTTCTTAAGCTTGGTTTTGAGCTTATTTAGGTCGGCTGGGTTAACAACCGGCCAATTGTTTTTCCAACTCATAGGTAAAATACGTAGCTTTTGCACGCCGTTATCGGCTGTTTCGTAGGCGTGTAATACTAAATAGTCTTTGCCATCAAAGGTGTACGCAGCATTATGACCAAGGGCTGCCCAATCTTTATTACCTTCAATAACTAAACTACCACCGCCATCAACCATAGAGCGACCTTGTTGATCTAAGTATGGGCCTTCGATGTTTTTACTGCGGCCTACGCGCACGTTGTAAGTACTCTCTACGCCACGGCAGCATTTATCAAACGAAACAAATAGGTAGTAATAGTCGTTCTTTTTAAAGATATAAGGTGCTTCAATTGGGCCATGTTCCGTGTTTGGGCGACTCGCAATGTGATGCCATTTTTCAGGTTTTGCTAAGCGCACCATGTCATCATCAAGTTGTACTAGTTTAAGACCACCCCAGAACGAACCAAAGCTCATCCACGGTGTACCATTGTCATCTTCGATAATGGCAGGGTCGATAGCGTTCCAATCGTCACGCTCAGGCACAGATTCAACCACTATGCCGTAGTCAATCCACTTGTAATCAGGTGATGATGGGTCAAGGGTTTCATTAACCGTTACACCAATTGCCGAAGTGTTTTTGCCAAATGCAGAGACTGAGTAATAAAGGTAAAACTTACCATTTTTCTCATACACATCAGGTGCCCATAAGTGGCCATCAAAGCTTGGTGAAATACGCTTTGCCCAACTCGGCTCATCTTTAAAAACGCGGCCGGTAAGTTTCCAGTTGGTTAAATCTTTCGACTCATAATAGGTAATGCCCGGGCCTGTGCTAAATACATAGTACGTGTCGCCTTCTTTGGTCATTACCGGGTCGTGAACTTCAACTTGCTTTGCAGATACGGCTGCGGCAGAAAAAAGTAGCCCTGTTGAAAGCCACTTCATTGCGTGTGTCACCTTACTTACGGGTCTCATGCTTGAATACCTTTTGTTGTTTTAACTCTTGTGTTCATTCAGCTACTATATAATATGTAATACAATATTAACAATAAAATCGAGACGAAATACAGGACACATTATGCTCAAAAAATTATCTCGGCTAACGCTTCTTAGTGCGTTAAGCGCCTCGCCATTGTCAGCCTTTGCTGATGCTAATAGTAGCAAGACTTTAGCGCCAATTGATAACCCCATTGTACTCAAACGTGCTGATCCTTGGTTAGTTCGCGATGATAAAAGTGGCTGTTACACGTTTATAGGTAGTTCGCCGGAATTTGATGAAATTGAACTACGCCAAGCTTGTCGTTTAAATGACTTAAAATTAGCTGAGCCGAAGGTTATTTGGCAAAAGCGTGATAAAGGCCCTATGAGTGTCAATATTTGGGCCCCTGAGCTGCATCAGATTGATGGCAGTTGGTATATCTACTTCGCTGCAGGTGATATCGAAAAACCGTTCAGTATTCGCATGTATGCACTTAAAAACGACAGTGCTAATCCGATGCAAGGTGAGTGGCAAGAAATGGGGCAAGTAACTAGCCACCTTGATAGTTTTTCGCTTGATGCCACAAGTTTTACGCACAAGGGGAAGCGTTACATGATTTGGGCGCAGCAGAACCAGCCTGCAACTTATAACTCAGCTTTATGGTTAGCTGAAATGGACTCACCAACATCAATTAAAGAACCCATTATCGCGATTACTGAGCCAACCCTTGATTGGGAAGTGCAAGGCTACAAGGTGAACGAAGGTGCTGCAGTCATTACCCATGGCGATAAAATATTTGTCACTTATTCAGCCAGTGCCACCGATCATCGATATGCGATGGGCTTGCTATGGGCAGATGTGAATGCTGATTTACTTGATCCTGCTAGTTGGCATAAAAAGGCTGAGCCGGTGTTCACCACCAATGTTGAGCTAGGTCGTTTTGGCCCTGGGCATAACAGTTTTGTAAAAGCTGAAGATGGTGTAACCGATTTAATGATTTATCACAGTCGTGACTATAAAGAGTTGAAAGGCACACCGCTTACAGACCCAAATCGCCATGCGCGAGCACGCATTATTACGTGGGATAAAAACGGTTTTCCTGTGTTTTCACCAGAACTCGCTGATTAAAAAAGGGCGCCAATTGGCGCCCTACAACTTTGGGAACGAACGATTACCAGAAGCGGTAGTAAATAAAGGCAGTAATACCAATAATACCCGCAGTATGAATGTAGTCCCACTTATCTAAGCCGGCAGCTACTTCTTTCATAGTTGCTTTATCTAGGCTTGAGAAAGTAAGACCTTTCAATTGTTCTTCGTCTGCTTGTTTGGTGAAAATACTTACCACAATCATAATCGCAACGACCACGACAAATAGCAGAATACAGTAATATAACCAGTTCATTGTGGTGATCCACGCAAATGATGAACCTGTTAAATCATCTTTAAATGGCAGTAATACTAAGCGGATCATACCAAGCACAAAACCTGATACTAAGCCCACAAAACCCGCTGTTGGAGTGATGCGTTTACTACATAAACCTAGTAAAAATACCGCAGCAATACCTGGTGCAATAAGAGACTGCACACTTTGCAGATATTCATAAAGCACATCGGCAATTAAGCTCATGACGGGTATCCACAGAAGACCTAATACAACAATCACGATAGTGGCAATACGGCCTACTTTCAGAAGGTGCTTCTCAGATGATTCAGGTTTGAATTTCTTATAAAAATCAATGGTAAATAAGGTTGCTGATGAGTTAAATAATGATGCTAAAGAGCTCATAAGAGCCGCTACTAAACCACCAATTACAATCCCCTTAACGCCGGCTGGTAATAGCTCAGCAACTAAAGTTGGGAAAGCTTGGTCAGCACTTTCATAGCTAATAATACCTTTAACATTCAATGCGTATGCAATCATACCTGGTACTAAGAAGATAAATACAGGAAGTAATTTTAAGTAACCAGCAAACATGGTACCGCGACGCGCTTCTTTAATGCCTTTTGCAGATAAAACACGTTGTACGATGTATTGGTCGGTACACCAATACCAAAAACCAATAATGAATGAACCAAATACAATGCCAGGCCAAGGGAATTCAGCATCTGAAGCACTGCGAATAAGGTGCATATTAGCATCGTTGATACGCTCAACTTCTGCCCAGCCACCTACTTTATCTAGTCCAACAACTAATATGACCAAGGAGCCAATAATGAGCACCGGAGTTTGCAACACCGAGGTCCACATAATGGCTTTCATACCGCCAAGTACCGTATAAATACCGGTGATCACGACAAGGCCAATTGCTGAAATCCAGAAGAAGTCGATACCCCAAATGCTCTCAATACCCAAGATTGTTTTAAATGCGATACCGCCGGCATAAACCGTTACCGCAACCTTGGTTAATACATAACTAATCAATGAGATAACAGATAAGAAGGTACGTGATTTAGAGTTAAAACGGCGCTCTAAGAATTCAGGCATGGTGTAGACTTTACTACTCCAATAGAAAGGCACGAAAATCCAACCGAGTAGTAGAATGATCCACGATTGCATTTCCCAGTGAGCCAGTGCCATACCCGATTGTGCGCCTGAACCTGAAAGGCCCACTAAATGTTCCGAGCCAATGTTCGATGCGAAAATAGAGGCACCAATCACTAACCAACTTGCATTACGACCCGCTAAAAAGTAATCAGCGGTGTCTTCTTCTTTTTGTCGCATAGACATCACGACAACGCCTAGTAACAGGACAAAAAATCCTGCTAGCACTGCCCAGTCTAAGGTACTTAGTTCGACCATCGTGTGTTCCACCTAATTTTGAAAGAGAATTTTGCTTTTTTAGTTGTTGAATAAAAATATTATATTATAAATAAGGTAAGTGAAAGAGATTTGTTAAAATAAGGTGACAGTCTGTAGGTAAAATGGTGACTGTATTGTTTGAAATATAGACACTTGTATTAGGCTGTTTTTTGCTTGTTATTGATTTTAATCAATTATTTCCAGGATGACGGAATAGCTTTATAGATGTATCATATTACTCAGATCTTTTGAGGAACACACATGGCGCGTTTAGAAAATTTAAACCTATCACAACAAGTTACCAATGAGCTTGGTAAAGCAATAATTGTTGGTGATTATAACACTGAAACGGGGCTACCAACCGAAGCACAACTTTGTGAAGTGTATGGTATTAGCCGCACAGCTGTTCGTGAAGCAGTGAAAATGCTTGCTGCAAAAGGACTGATTTCTTCTCGTCCACGACAAGGTATTCGTGTTGAGTCGGCGGAGAACTGGAACTTATACGACACAAGCGTATTAAAATGGTTGTTAGAAAGCAGCCCATCACTTTACGTACTTAAAGAATTTCTACAAGTGCGCTTGGCGATTGAGCCACAAGCAGCAGCACTTGCAGCAAGAAAAGGCGACCAAGCAGCCATTGCAGAAATTAAAATGGCACTCGATAAAATGCAAGCGGCAGCAGAAGAGCCAGAAGGCGTAATGCATGAGCCAGATCTTGCCTTCCACACAGCAATTTTACATGCCAGTGGTAACCGTTTTTTCTATCAATTACGTGACTTTATTCGCACCGCATTACACGTAAGTATTCAACATACTACACCTGCTAAGGGTAATAAAAAGGCGATCGCTGAAGAGCACTTTAAAGTGTATAACGCGATTGCAAGCGGCGATCCTGAACGTGCTAAAAACATGATGACGTACATGATTGATGAAGCAATGGCGTTTATTGAAAAAGAAATCGCTGATAAAGAAGCGGCTCAATAAGTATCGCTTCTTGACGTTGTAATTACTTTAAAACAAAAGGTTATCATGCCAAATTCAAACGAGCTAAAAACAGTTTACCCAAGCCTTGCTGGTAAGAGTGTGTTTATTACTGGCGGTGCATCGGGAATTGGTGAAGTAATGGTAACGCGGTTCTGCGAGCAGGGCGCGAAAGTCACCTTTGTTGATATTGCAACTGATCAAAGCGATGCGTTATGCGCTAAATTAGCTGGTAAATATGAGTTTGACCCGCAGTTTATCCATTGCGATATTCGTGATGTAGAAGCCTTAAAAGCGGCTATTGAGCAAACGCGTCAGCAACAGGGTGACATTGGTGTGTTAATTAATAACGCAGCCGATGACACCCGCCATGCCGCTGAGAATATGGATGTGAAATATTGGGAAGATAAGTTTGCTGTTAACTTGCGCCCGTGTTTCTTTTCATCGCAAGCTGTAGTTGAACACATGCAGCGCTTGGGCGGCGGTAGCATTATCAATATGGGGTCGGTAAGTTGGCGTATTAAGCAAACAGGCATGCCAGCCTACACAACCGCAAAAGCGGGAATTGAAGGTTTAACCCGTTCATTAGCTGCTTCATACGGTAAAGACAATATTCGTGTGAATTCACTGGTTCCGGGTTGGGTGATGACAGAGCGCCAAATGACTCATTGGCTAACCCCAGAAATGATTGAAGATGTTCGTTTAAGTCAGTGTATTAACGAAACAATACAACCAGACCATATAGTGAATGCCGCGTTATTTTTAGCTGCTGATGACAGCCGCATGATGACAGCACAATCACTGATAGTGGATGCAGGTTGGACTTAATTAAATTGTTAGTTGCTTTAACTTAAATTAAACCAAAGAAAAAATTTTACACGATCCAAATAGTACTATAATAATAAATAATTATTTTAAACATTTGAATCTAATAGTTAGGAAGGTGGTAAGAAAGTTTGACCGACTTTGTACTTGTTTATTTAATTCTGATTATTGGCGCTTGCCTGCAAAGTGTTATTGGCTTTGGTTTAGGCATGCTATGTGTGCCTGTGCTTTACTGGCTTATGCCAGAGCTGGTGCCTGGGCCAATGATTTTGAATGCGCTGTTTTTAACGTCGGTGTTAATGATTAAACACCGCGGTGCGATAGACATGAAACAGACGGGCATTTCCATTATTGGTGGTGCAGTGGGAGTTATTCTTGCTGCTGTGGTGATGTGGTATGTCAATGCGAAGCAGTATCAACTCTTGCTAGGAGTGAGTATTTTGATAGTGGTGGCGTTGTCTATCATAGGTATGAAACCGAAAATTTCCACTATTACAAGCTTACTTGCGTCAATGTCGTCAGGCTTTTTAGGTACCACAACGTCAGCCGGTGGCGCGCCAATGGGGCTACTCTATCAAGCTGAAGATAAAGACAAAATTAAAGCAAACCTAAGTGCCTTTTTTGTATTTATAAACTTATTTGGCATTATTGTATTGATGCTAACAGGCTCTGCCGATATGGCCGATGTAAAGCTGTTCTTTTTTTGCTTACCCGCCATTTTAATTGGCTGGGGCTTATCGTTTGTGATCAACAATAACCTCAATGAAAAGGCCATTCGCGGCATCATCTTGCTGGTTGCGGGTTTATCTGGTCTAGCACTTATTTTCATACACAGATAGAATGAGAATAGTTCAGCTTTTTGTGTAATGAAGCCAATGCTCGATGACACCATTAAAATAATCATTTCTAGCCAATGCCAATTGGGCGAAGGTGCCTATTTTGCTAAGGCACATAACTGTTTATTTTGGGTCGATATTTTAGGGCAGCGTTTGTTTCGTTTGCAGTGTCAATCGATGCGAGTTAGCCAGTTTACTATGCCAGAACCGATTTGCTGGGTGATGGAAACCGAGCAAGCTGAATTAATCGCAGGCTTTGCCAAAGGCATTTATAAACTAAATAGTGAAGACTTTAGCCGCGAACTCCTTTACTCAATCGACCACGAACCCTCACAAAACCGCTTAAACGATGGTAAAACGTCTCGCCAAGGCTTTGGCTTTTTTGGCTCAATGGACTCTCAAGAGCAAACCGATAGTGGCAAGTTATACCGTTTTGGTCATGGTCAGGCTCCGACAGCGGTTGATCATGACTACATAATTAGTAATGGCCCTGCGGTAAGTAAAAATGGTCAGTTTTTATATTCTACAGACTCAGATAAACAAACAATCTACCGCTTTACTCTGAATGAGCATGGCGAGCTTGCTGATAAACACGAGTTTATTCGCTTTACTGACAATATGGGTTTTCCTGATGGCATGACCGTTGATAGCGAAGATCATTTGTGGGTTGCTGCATGGAATGGTTATGGCGTGTATCGTTTTGCTCCAAGCGGTGAGCAAGTACAGTTTATTCGCTTACCCGCACCGCGTGTTACGAGTGTCGCATTTGTAGGTGAAGAGCTCACGCATCTGGCGGTGACAACAGCGGCAGTAGGGCTCGAAGACTCCGTGCTCGCTGATTACCCGCACAGTGGTGGCGTGTTTATTCTTGAGCCGGGCGTTAAAGGTATTGCTGAAACGCCCTTGAAGCTATAGGTTTTTCATTACTTGATAACGCAACTCGCCAA
Source organism: Pseudoalteromonas simplex (assembly GCF_015278155.1). NCBI lineage: Bacteria > Pseudomonadati > Pseudomonadota > Gammaproteobacteria > Alteromonadales > Pseudoalteromonadaceae > Pseudoalteromonas > Pseudoalteromonas simplex. Next base: position 147,763 of record NZ_JADILN010000006.1, on the reverse strand, counting down.
TAAACGAGCGTGCTGCAGGACCCAGTTTGTCACCGTCTTTAAAGAGCAAATGTAACTTAGCGCTGCGACTGCTGTTATGAGTTAAATTAAGTGCTTTCATTTGCCCTGTCGCAAGTTGTGTTTCTATCGCGACTTTTGGTAACCACGCAAAGCCCAATCCATTACTGATCATATCAATCGAAGTGCGCATATGAGTGACGGTCCAGCGCTGATCGGCACCTAACCAGCCACCATCTTGTTTGTGCTTATTCGCTGAATCGCGAACAACAATTTGGCGGTGTGATTTTAAATCTTCGAGGGTAATTTCACGCTCTATCGCATGCAAGGGATGATCTGGGTGGGCGACGGCAATAAACTCGATATCACATAACTCTTCGTGAAAGCTTGCCGCAATTGGAAAGCCGGTAATAGCAATATCAACCTGATCGTTTTCGAGCAGTTCATTGCCCCCCATTAGTACAGACTCATGCAGCTCAATACGCAGTTGCGGGTATTGCGATGACGTGTCGTTAAGTACCTTATAAAGTAATTGTTGTGGGAAAATAGCATCAACGGCAATGCGTAACTTACTTTCGATACCTTCACCCAAAGTTTGCCCAATTGCCTCAACTTTAGCGGCTTCATCAAGTAAGTAATTAGCACGGCGCAGCATCATCTCGCCGGCTTCAGTGAGCACGGTTTTACGGCCTTGAATGCTGAATAATTTTACATCGAGCGCAGATTCAATTTTGCCAACTGCGTTATGAATACTCGATTGGCTTTTATGAATACCTTGTGAGGCTTGGTTAAAGCCTCCAAATTCAACAACAGCACGAAACATGCGCCACTGTTCTAGCGTAATTCTTAGCATGATGTTCCTTTGCTTACTTAACTACCTAATAGTACCTGTAAATGCTGAAAAAGTTTACTTTTTAGATGAGGGCAACTCAATATACTCAAGATCATCACCGGGGATTTTAGCAAAACGCTGTGCTTGCCAATCTTGTTTTGCTTGCTCGATGCGCTCTTTGCTGTAAGCAACAAAATTCCAGTGTAAATACGGGACTTTATTGAATTTACTGCCACCGAGTAAAATAAAACGGCTGTGCAGCAAAGTCGTTATTTCGTGTTCGCTGTCATCAAGTAGCACAAAGTCACCTTGGGTATAGCGAGTATCACCCACACTAATTTCACCGTAAATAACATACACGGCGGTTTCATGATGAGGGTGCGGTTTAGTAATATGACTACCTTGCTCGGCGACTGTATCGACATAAAACATCGGTGAGTAGTTTTTCACTGGGGAGCTTAAGCCATAGGCATCACCGACAATGAGTCGCATCAGCACGCCTTTTTCGATTTTCTCAGGCAATTGCTGTTTTTTGATATGTTCAAAACGCGGTGCTATTTCGGTCATACTCTCAGGTAAAGCAACCCAGCATTGCAGACCATTAATGTCGTGCTCGCTCGCCCGCACTTCAAGGCTTTCTCTTTCTGAGTGCACTATACCGCGACCTGCGGTCATCCAGTTAACATCGCCGGGTTCTATTTGCAGGCTATTACCTAGCGAATCGCGATGGTAAATACTGCCAGTAAATAAATAAGTGAGCGTTGATAGGCCAATATGAGGGTGAGGCCTCACATTTATGCCTTCACCGCGAGGAAAGTGATTCGGCCCCATGTGGTCAAAAAAGATAAATGGGCCAACCATTTTTTTGTCAAAATGCGGCAAGATGCGTTTTACATCTAGCCCACCAATATCGTGGCTGGTTGCTGTTAATAACGTTGCCATTTTCGCGCTCCCTTAAAAACAAATTCAGCCAACAACCTAGGTTATTGGCTGGTAGAAATATTACGCCTGACTACGTTTTAACACTAGTTGATCTAGGCTGATTTTGCCTGCACCAACACTGGCTAATGCTAAAAAGCCGCCTGCCATCGCAATGTTTTTGTAGAACATTAAAAATTGCATTTGATCATCAAGTTGAAAGTGGAATAGCAAAGCGCTGACTAAGCTGAAACCAGCAAAAGCGATAGCGGTTAGTTGTGTTAAAAAGCCTAGTAAAATAAATAACCCGCCAACAATTTCAAAAGCAATCACAAACGGTAGTAAGAACTCTGGTAAACCAACACTGCTCATGTATTGAGCAGTTGCATCAAAGAATTCTATTTTGCTAAAGCCAGTTAGTAAAAAGATGGCCGATAAACCAATACGCGCCAATAAAGTGCTAATATTTTGTAAGTGTGGTTGAGCTGAGATTAAAGTAAAAAGTTTCATAGTAGGTATCCTGTTTAGTTGAGCAGTGTGTCTGCGATGGAGTAACTATAGGTTCACTTTAAAAGAATTAAAAATTGTAAAATTAGCGTTTATCATTCTCTAAAAGAGAATTTAAAAGGAGGTAAAATATGAAGTTGTTGTTATTAATAGGGTTTTGTTTTTCGGTGGCTAAAAGTAGCTTGGTGTTTGCTGAACAAAATTTACCAAATAGTCGTCATTATGAGTTGCTAGCTTCAGATATTGCTGTGCAGCAAAGCTGGCAAGTTAAAGACGCAATCAAAGGTTATGAGTTGCTGGAATATCAAATTAACCTTAATAAAGGCACTACTTTAAAGGTTGATTTTGCTCCATCAAATTCAAGCAGCTACTTTAATATTTTACCAAAAGGCAACCCAACAGCTTTGTTTGTTGGCCCGGCAAAAGGTGATCATGCCGAGATTAAAATTCCTGATAATGGCGATTATGTGATTCGAGTGTTTTTGATGCGCAATGCTGCGCGCCGTGATGAGCAAAGTGAATTTACTGTCGATATTAGCGTCGTAAAAAGTACATTAAGAGGCATGCACCCAAGCTGGGATGTCGATGGTGATGGGGTAAATGATTGCGAGAAAGACGGTAGCTGCGATCACACGGTTGACTACAGTCTTCCTCGAAAGTTGAATTAGGCCTTTATTGAGGCCTAATCAGCTTATTATTCAGGCGCTACTTCAAGTGTTGTGAATAATGAGTAGCGTACGTTATCGATATCGGCTTCAGTTGGTTTTTGATCAACAGATGCTTCAATTAGATACATATCGGCGTGAGCGAATGTCACCGTAAAGAAGCCTTTTTTATCGGTTGTTACTTTCACTTCGTCGCGTTCATTACGGTAGCGTGCACTACCACGAACAATCGCAAGCTCAACGTCAGCGGCTGGTTTGCCATCCATTAATAATTGGAACTTAGCTTCTTCACCAGCAAATAGATCGTTCGGGTGAGTAGGTCCTGAAATTTCTAAGCCTTGACCAAGCAATGTTGGCTTAGAAGTACCATTACGGCTTACAAAAGTATCAACAGTTGCGATTGATTTTACAGTGCGCACGTCGGTTGCGCCTGCTGGTAGGTCTGCTTCTTTTTTACCTGCGAACACACGGCCACGGTTGCCATCTTTGTCTTTATAGAAAGTCATTAGCATTGGCTTTTGCTGCATAGCAATGTGGTAAGTACCGTCTTGCGTTAAGCTCACTGCCGCTGAGTTTTTGCGTTTTAAATAGTATGCGCGAATCGTTTCTTCGACCGGCTTACCATTTGGTGCAAGGGCAACTAATAAGTTGTCGTCATACTCTGCGCCTTTTTGTTTTGGGCGGTATGCTTTATCTGGGCTAAATAACTCATTAGAAATACTGGCATCGATCATCACGTAGTGAGTTTTCTCACCAGATAAAGAAGTGTGAGATGGCATTAACCAACGGGCATGTGCTTGTGCGTAGCCAGATGCAAGTGCTGTGAAGGTCACAGCGCCGATCAGCGCTGTTTTTAATAATTTTAATTTCATTGTTTGTCCTTAATTACTGGTAATGGTAACAAAGCTAGTCGCGAACTCTTTTTCGCCTTTAATTGTGACTTTGCCGTCTTTTGTTAAGTCGATTTCAACGCGGGTGTAATCTCGGCCACCTTCTTCACGTACAACTTCAACATTAAGTAGGTAGCTGCCAGGTTTAACTGGATTACCTTTTAAATCTTTACCTTGCCATTCAATCGTATAAGTACCTGGGCGTTTTGTTGCACCTGTCACACCATCAAAGTTGTCGTTGCTACGACCGGCTTTTCGCCACCACTGACGTAAGTCTTTAAACCATTCAGCTTTTTCGACCCAAAGTGCAATCGTGGTAACGTGTTTACGTTCAGGTGTTTCTAGCCATAACGCCACGTAAGGGCGATGATATGGAGAAACATCTAGCTCAGGTAAGGTAAATTCAACGGTGAGGTTGGGATCTTTTGCAAAGCTCAGAGGGCTGAATAAACAGCTAATTAGTAGAGCAACGAGTAAGTGGGCTTGTTTCATTAAGATACTCCTTTAAGTTGAGGCACCCAAACTAGATAAATAACCAAAGGCGTGGCAACACCAAGAAGCGTTAACCATAGACCTGCGGCACGTTTTTTACGGTTTTGAAAGAGGATAAATAATCCGGTAATAGCAAACAGAATCATCAAAACAGCTGAAATATCAATCACCCAGCTCCATGCTTCACCTGTATGACGACCCTTGTGTAAGTCGCCGATCAGACTCATAAAGCCACCGGTTTGATAATCAATATTAAGTTCACCGGTTTGAAAATCGATTTCGGCGTAGGCAAAGCCAGCCGGAAGCGGGTAGTCGAGCATTACCAAGGCATCTTCTTTTTCCCACTCAATACTTTTTACATTGCTGAGTGAAAACTGCTGTTGCATGTATTGTTCTATTTCAGGGTAAAGGCTTGGCAATGTGTCGAGGTTTGTTTGCGCTTTTTCAAATAACTCAGCAGAAACAAGTAGTTGGTTCTGACCATTATGTTTATCATTTTCGAGCCAACTAACGTGGTTAAGGATGATGCCGCTGACACAAAATAAAATAAGTAAAAAGAATAAGGCCGTTGAAAGGTATATATGTAAGGCACGGCTAACGCTATAAAAGTTGCGTTTGTTAAATGAGAACATAATGCGGTTTATTCGTTAAAGATACAAATATGATAATGATTTGTATTACTGATAACAAGCAGGTTTACGTTCTTTACATTTCTTTGTGCTAGAAATGAATAGCGAGATAAGCCATAACTGCTAGCTGCGAGCTGAGAAAACAGGCAAACAACATCAAGCGCATCTGTGTGGTTATATTAACTTGAATTAGGGTTGGTTTATTGGGCGCAGATGGGCGGTTAATTAAATAGGCTAATACGCTCAATTCAATCACTGCCACAAGATATATCACCCAAATTGGCGCGGTACTTTGTAGTAAAAAAGCATATCCGATAGCCATACCAAAACCTGCTAATAACTTAGCGCGGTTAGGGACAACCTTATGCTCTTGCCAAAACCTTAACGGTTGGCCGTATCTTGGGTGGTTTAGCAGCCAGGCAGAAAGCTTGGGTGATGAGCGGGTAAAGCACGCCAATGCTAGTATAAAAAAGATAGTCGTAGGCATCACAGGTAATGCAATACCTATGATACCTAAACCCACCATCAATAACCCGAGTAATTGATAGCAGCCATTTTTATAGGCGTTAAACGCCGCTCTCACATTCATCAATAAAGTTGGGCCTGATAAAACTTAAATCGTTGTAGTGCTTGCTCGATACCTATGATCAAGGTGGTTTGTATTTATTGGTTTTAGCAACATAGTCTACACCATGTTGTTTATTTAACTTTAGCTCAGCTTAATATTATTAGCTAACACTATAGGTAAACTTACTTCAAACAAATGAAAAGCCCAGTTTAAACTGGGCTTGTAGGTCTTATTTTTGGCTATTTCTAGAAATAATAACCAATATTGATATTGAAGCGAGTTTCAGTGTCGTCGCTGTCGCCAGCAATTGAGCCGCCAACAAATGGTTGGTTTTTCGCTTGTACAAAATCAAAATAAGTGAATAAGCCACCTGCGGCAACAGATACCCCTGTTACATTCATCCATGTATCTTCGCTGTTATCTGACTTGTCATAAATAATGCCGTAGTCATTATAAAACTGCAGGTTTGTTACCGGACCCCACTCTACAGGCAGGCTGTAAGCGATATTGGCATTAGTCATGGTTGCTTCTGCGGCAATGCTATCGTAAAACGCATAAGCACCCACAGCCATACGGTCGACGTTGTCGATATCGTAGTTATACTCACCATGCTGAAGCTGGAAATTCCATGGGCCAATAGTACTGTTTAAGTGCAGTGCCCAAGCGTAGTAATCGCCGGCTTTGTCTTCGCCGTCATGCAAACCACCTGATAACGCAGAAACACCTAGCTCGGTGGTGCCGCCGTCATGCTCAAAATGATAGCCATAACGGCCAGAGAAGGTATTGTACTCACCAATCGGATTGGTTGGTTCGGCATAAACACCTTCATCAGCAGAGCGGAAACCGACAACATCATATGAGTAGCGGTCGCTTCTGTCGCTTACGTAACCATCAACACCACCTAGCTCATCATTTTTGAAAAAGCCAAGATCAATTTGCCAGTTATCAGCAATTTTGCGCTTGAATAGAACACCTAAATCATGATCATCTTCAAGACCTATATAATAAGTAGTGCCAAAGAAATAGTTGTGCGAGTTGTAAGGCCAGTTACCAAAAGGCACTTTGGTAATACCTGCCTGCACCTGCCAGTCTTCAGCAAAGTCATAGGCTGCATAGGCATATTTAACTGCAGTCATGTAATCGAAAAAACGGATCTCAGCGTTAAGCTGTACATCACCGACATCGCCTGCAAAATTTAGTCTGAAGATGTCAAAGTCGAAGTCGCCACCGCGGTTTTTATTACCATCGTCATAGGATGTATGGCTGAAGTTGGTACGTACTGCACCCCCAACCTTAATGCCAGATTCTTTTTTAGGAGCTTCAACAGCCGCTGTTTGCTGCTCAAGTTGCTTTTGTTGCTTTGCTACTTGTGCATCAATTTGCGCTTGTTTCTCGGCTTGTTGCTGTGATTTTTCTTCTGCAGCATCAAGTTTGCTTTGCAGTTGCTGCATTTGCTGTTTCAGTAACTGCAGCTGTTTTTGAAGGTCATCAATTTCAGATGCCTGACTAAGACTTGAAGTTGTGCCCAAGGCTATTGCGAGGGCTAACTTTGATAGTTTAAGCATGAATTTTCGCTAGTGTTGGAATGGGTACTACCAAGCATAGTTGATATTCATGCTGAACCCAAGACTAGCCACAGAAAATTAATATTAATCAATCAGTTTTAATTTTTACTGTGGTTCTAATGTCTTGGTGATTGCGCCAACTTCAAGCAGGGGTGAAGCATCAAGCTGATCTGCATCCATCATTGCGGCAATACGTTGCATTGATGAAAGTAATAAGCTTTGCTCCCACTCTTCAAGTGCAGAGAACTTTTCAATGAAGTGTTCTTGCAGAGGCTGAGGTGCTTGATCTAGTAGCTGTTTACCCGCTTCTGTTAGATGCAAACTAACTCGGCGTTTATCTAATTGGCTACGTACACGAGTGATCAGGTTACGGTTTTCTATACGGTCTAAGATATTGGTAACCGTAGCCGGGCTTAGATTTACATTTTGTGCAATGCGACTAGCGGTGATGCCATCGGTTTGTGCAACCTCGTTCATAATCAGTAATTGTGGGCCTGTTAAGCCTGAGGTTTTATTGAGCTGTTTTGAATGAAGGTCGATGGCTCTGATCACTTTGCGCAGCGACACTAGTAGCTCGTCATACTTTTGCATGTTTCTGTCTCTTAAATAAGGCGGCGTGGAACAACCGCAATCGCAAAATATTACACATCTAATAAATTGAGTTCAAATAAATAATAACTATGTGGCTTATAATTTGTGGCCATAAAGGTTGTTATCGTGTTTATTTATTAATTAGAGTAGAAATTAAAACATAAAAGTTGAAATTTAGATGGAGTAATTGTTGTTAACACTTAAAATGCAACTACGAGGTGACACCATCACTTTGTAGTAAAACAATTTATACAAATAACTAAATATTATTTACTAAAAGCCACTGCATTGGGTAAGGTGGATTTTTCATTCATTAAATGGGACGAATTATGAAGTTATCGCCATCAGTTACGATTGAGCAAAGTGAAACCGGGCTTGAATTTATTAAAGTTGCTAGTGAGTTTTGTAGCGCTACTATTTTTCTGCAAGGTGCGCAGATCACTGAGTTCACGCCAACCGATAAAAAGCCACTATTATGGGTCTCAGAATTAGAAGATTACCAAGAAGGCAAAGGTGTGCGAGGCGGTATTCCGATTTGTTGGCCATGGTTCGGAGTAAGCCAACATGAAGGCTGGCCAGCTCATGGTGTTGCTCGCACAAGTTTATGGCGCGCAGAAGAAGTGAAAGAACAAGACGATTCTATTTATATCAGCTTGTCATTACCGATGACGCAAGTTGATGAAAAGTATTGGCCTTATAAAACTAAGTTATTGGCCGAGTTTATTTTAACCTCTAGCTTAGAGCTACGTTTAACAACCACAAACTTAGATAACCAAACTGTACAATTCACTCAAGCACTGCACACGTATTTCCCAACACCAGCAATTGAAGAAACAAAAGTAGATGGCCTGCAAGGCGCGAAATACATCGAATTTGCTGAAGGTCCATTTGAGCAAAATGAGTTAGTGTCGTTCGCGCGTGAAACAGACATGGTTTACACCGAAGCAAAAGACACTCAGCGTATCATTACACCTGATGGCATTATTGAAGTAGGCCGCGAAAATTCAACATCGTGTGTACTTTGGAACCCATGGATTGATAAATCAAAACGTCTTTCAAATTTTGCTGATGACGAATATCACGTCATGCTGTGTTTAGAAGCGGCTAATGTCCTTGATGATAGTGTTGAACTTGCACCAGGAGCAAGCCACACACTTGCAACAAAACTACGCTGGGTATAATTTATAACATATAATAACTCAGTGTTAGCACGTAAGGCCGGCACCGCTGGCCTTTACAAGGAATTACCGTGTTTAGTAATCAACAAATAGAAACCCTACCAAAGCATCAAACGATTCAATTCCAACCACTTGCAGATAATGCGATATGGCATGTACAACTAAATTGGTTGTTGTTTTATGTGCCTTTAATGGCCGTGATCATTACAGTACGGCACTTTAATCCAGCCATTAGCCAAGCTATTGCTACACCTTGGCTTTTGGTTTTGCCATTGTTGGTAATACTGTCAATGGTTTACAACCTTTACAGCGTTCGCGCCAAAGGGGTGGCAGTAAGAGAGCATGATATTGCCTTTAAGCGAGGTTTAATTTGGCAACAAATCACCTTATTGCCTATTTCTCGTGTGCAACACACCGAAATTCATCGCGGCCCAATTGAGCGAAAGTTAGGACTCGCAACACTCAGGCTTTACAGTGCCGGTGGCATGAGTGCTGATTTACATATCAGTGGGTTAACGGACGAACAATGCAATGATGTTCGCCAGTTCGTGCAAAGTTATGGTGATAATGCAGCAACTCAAGAAAATGAGCTTGCCGATGAGTGATCAACAATGGCAACGCGTGTCGCCATGGGCGCTACTGTATTTTATTGTTCACTTTGCACTGCGCTTCATAAAAGATGGGCTGCTTAATTTACTGCCTATTTTGGTGTTATTTGTTACGCAAGTTGAGCAAAAGCTGTTTTGGGGGCAAATAGCTGTTGCCGTGGCCTCTTTAGTTTTAGTGCTGTATGCCTTTGCTTATTATCGTAATTTTAAATACCGCATAACGGATGGTCACGAAATACTGCTCAATAAAGGGGTATTTAAAAAAGAGCGGCTAACCCTAAAATTTGCTCGAGTACAGAACGTAAACATTGCCGAACCTTTTTATTTTCAGCCAGTTAATTTAGTTAATTGTATTTTCGATGCCGCCGGTAGTAGTGCTCAAGAAGCTGTGATCCCGGGAGTTAAGCTTAGCTATGCCGAGCAAGTTCGTGAACAAGTTATGGAATTTAAGGCTCAGTTACAACAGCAAGAACAGCCGTCTATTGAGCAGAGCGAAGCAACAGATAAACCGAAAACATTAACTATCAGCAATGCTGAAATTGCTAAGTTTGGTTTGATGTCGAACATGGCAATATTGGCATTGGCTGCACTTGCTCCATTTATGAATGTGATTTTTGAGTACCTCGAAAAAACCATTATAAACCGCCTAGAGGCCATACTGAATGAGCAAGCTGCGTTCGTTGGTAGTGCCGCTGCAATCGCTGTGTTAATCATGGTTGTTGCCATTGTTTTATGTGCTATTTTACTTTCTGTTGTCATGGCCTTGGTGCGCTTTTTTAACTTTCAGCTGTATTTTCAGGACGATAAGTTTAAGCGTGTGGCAGGTTTATTTGAGCGCCAGCAACTCTCGATCAGCGTGTCGAAAATTCAAAGTGTGCAAATCAAGCAAAATATTATTGCTCGGCTGCTTAATCGCTATACCTTAATTTGCCCACAAGTGAGTAGTGGTGGTATGGCTGCTGGGGTTGCGGCACATAAAAATAAACAAACGTTAGTGATGCCAGTAATCACCAAAGAGCAAGTGCAAGCCGTGTGTGGCTGGTTATTTCCATGGTTTGTTGATTTAACAGAGCTTAACTTTGTTAAGCCTGAGCGCGCTTTACTTTATAAGAATACGTTTTTATATGTGCTCCTACCTACTATATTTTCTGCTTTAATTTTCAATGCCTTATTTGATGCTGCTACGATGCTGTGGAGCATTGTCGTGGGCTTAGTTTTGATGATCGGTGTGTTTTTGAATTATCAAAAAACGGGTGTGGCTATGTATCAACATGACGGCCGCTTTTTTGCCGTATTTAAAACCGGCATGCTGGGTGTGCAGTATCGTGTTTTTGAAATCTATAAAGCACAAAGTGTCACCACAATAAGCACTTATTTAATGCGCCGATCACAGCTTAAAAGTTTGTATATACAACTTGCTTCTGGTTCAGTATCAATGCCTTATTTAAAAGCAGAGCTGGCTGAGCAGTTTGCTGATTTCGCCCTATATGAAATAGAAGGCGTCGAGCGGAATTGGTTTTAAATGAAAATAATTCTCAATATCATTGACCTGTTTGGGTTTTTGAGTATACTTTCTCAAAAGCTACAGATGGAGGTTCGCAATGATTTATTTACTACCTATTTTAGCTATTTCAGGTGTTGTCGGATTGCTTTGCTATGCTCGCAATAAGAAGGAGTGTAAAGGTCTTTGCGTAAGTTGTGCAGTGACTTGTATTGCTTTGCTTGTGACTGGCGCGATGGCTCTTGCGGGTCTTGGTGCATTGAGAAGCAGTATTATGTTTGCAGCAACAATATTTATTGTTTATCAATTACTAGGCTTGGTTCGCCCACTTAAAATCGAGTAATTTCTTACACTTTTTAACTTCAGCCTTTTTAAAAAGCATCGCATACTAATCCTTAAATTAAATAACTTGCTAATCAAGGATTGTGATGAAAAAAGCCCTGTTAACTGCGGCACTACTTGCTGCTAGCCACGCTTCAAGCCAAGAGACTTGGCAAACTATTCATACCGAGCACTTTAATGTGCATTTTAGTACTGAGAATCAGCAATGGGCCCGTTCAGCAGCAACAGAGCTTGAAATTGTTCGTGATAAGGTTTTAAAACAGCAAAACCGTGCCCTTGATGAAGTGGTCGATGTACTAGTTTTCGACCCGTTTAACGCCTCCAATGGCTTTGCTTTGCCGGTGACTAACAAACCTCTAATGGCTTTGTTTACCACGCCTCCACAATCCGACACGGTGATTTCTAACACCGATGGTTGGCAGCAGTTATTAATTTTGCACGAATATATTCATTTGGTGCACCTTGCTCAGCCTACTCGAAGTGACGTGCGCCAAGCTATTCGTAATAGTTGGGATATTTACGATTTAGTTGATGGCGAAATGCCGCGCTGGGCTGCCGAAGGCTATGCAACGCTGCTTGAGTCGAAAATGACAGGCCGAGGCCGTTTATACGATAACCTTTCAGAAGCAATACTGGTTGAATTTGCCCAGCAAGGTGCGCTGCCACAATATAACCAATTGAGTAGTACCGAAGGAGGCTATTTAGCTGGCTCAATGGCGTATTTAATGGGTTCTCGCTTTCTTGCATGGCTCGAAGAGAACTATTCAGCGCAAACTCTTGATGCAGTTTGGACACGCATGCAAGCGGTTAAAGCACGTGATTTTGATGAGGCCTTTAGCGGGGTATTTGGCGACTCACCTGAGCGCCTATATCGTCGTTTTATTGCCGAATATACTTATAAAGCAATGGCTAAAGAGGTAAGTGAGCAAACACTTACAAGTAAGCTTTGGTTAGAGCTTGATTTATACGCTTCGAACCCTGTTTTAAGTTTAGATAACAGTAAACTTGCGATTGTTGAGCGCAACAAAGATGACGAAACCCGTTTAGTCATTTATAGCACTGATGACAATCAACAGGCTGCCGATGATTTTGCAAAGCAGCAACAAGCGTTACTTGATAATGATCCTGTCGATATCGCAGATAAAGCCCCCAATGTCTTTAAGCGTAAGCAAAAACATGTGCTTCAACAAATTAATAGGCAGGGTATAAAAAACCCGCAGTGGTTAGACGAAAATACTTTGTTTTTCACTGCCACAACAACAGTTGCTAAAGGCTCCATTCAAGGTATTTCTGATTTATACCGCTATGATATCGACACTGGTAAAGTGAGCGCTTTGACGCATCATGCAGGGCTGCGCCGCTTTAGTATTAGTGATAACGGGCAAACTGTTTATGCTGAGCAAACTCAGCATGGTTTCTCTGAGCTAGTGCGCCTTGACCTCAATACGGGTGTTTCTACCCCTTTATTTGAGAAAAGCCTAGAAACGGTTTATGACTATCCATTACTAAGCCCTAATAAAGCTCAACTTGCTTATTTAAAAGCGACATTGAATGCCAACTGGGAGTTGTATATACAAGATTTAAGCTCTCAAAAATCACTTACTGTGCCAATGCCTGAGGGCTATCAGTATCTGTCACAACCTAATTGGCAAGCAGATGGCAAAGGGCTATATTTTGTTGCCGGTAAAAAGAAAGCTCTCGATTTATATCATTATGATCTACAAAGCAATTCACTACGCCAATTAACGCAAGGCCAAGAAGCTGTTGCACACCCAATGGCAATGAATAATGGTGAACTTTTGTATTTATCGATCACTGCTGAAGGGCCGAATATCAAGCATTTTGCTGAGCAACCACAAGGATTAGAGGTTGTTGAATTTGCTAAAAGTGCGGCGCCACCACGAGGGCAAGTAACGAGCGAAGTATTACCTGAGGCGAAAATCTACCCGCAAAGCCCAACTGAGCCAGCCGATTATGATATTTGGCAGCAAAAACCAACCTTTTCGTTGGCATCTCAGTACTATTCAGCTTCATCTTCACTGCTTACCCTTGGCGTAAAAAGCAATGACTTTTTAAAGCAGCTCGATTTACAGGCAGGCTATAGTGCTGATTTACATGACAAAGCATTAGAAGGGGTGTTCGCGGCCGTTAAGTACTCAGCGTTTGATTTAAAATTTAAAGCGCTGTTATTTGATTACGACCTTGAATCAGCAAAACAGTACCACTCACAAATGCCACTAAACATTAGTAACACAGGGGCGCATTTAGCTTTGAGTTACCCGTTGCAGTTTCAGCAGCTTAGTATTACGCCGAGTTTGAGCTATAACTACAGTGACTTTAGTAATGGGGATGATCAATGGTTAACGCTTGGCCTTGAACAAAAATGGCAACATGATAGACAGCAATATGGTTTTGCTCAGTCCGTAAGTGCCCAGTGGCTATCCGGTGATGCTGACCCGAATAATTGGCAGGGCTATAACTTTGCTACCGTATTAAGCGGTTATGCCTATGATATTCCCGTTTATGTTAATTTTGCTCAGCAATATCGCGATGACAGTAGCCTTGCGCTTGGCGGTTATGAGTCAAACTTAATTAATAATGACACGCAAAGTGGCTTTGTTGTTGCCCCTGAGCTGCCGTTTATTAGTCAATTAGGTAACCGCTATAAAGGCTATGGCGGGGGTATTAGTTACAAAGATTCATTACCTTGGCTTTATTACCAACAGCATCAGGTCGATAACCGAGTTTATGCACAAAGTTACGGTCTCAAGTGGCAAGGAGACTTTAGCTTTGGCATGGGGCCTGCAGGTTTAAATGATGTAAACCTTGATTTTGGCGTCGCCCGAGTAGAAGGCGACGACTTTGAAAATGATTTACGCGCTTGGCTAAGCTTTTATTACTCGTTATAAACTAGTGTTGACCTTTTAAGGCGAAAAGCTTGGCGTGATAAAGTGCTAGTTTTTCGTCTTTATTTTCTATCTCAATGGCTTTTTCTAGCCATTCTTTGCTGCTTTGTTCATTACCTTGCTGATAACTTACAATCGCTAACTCTATATATGGTTCAGATAAATACGGAGCTAATGCGATAGCCTCCTCGAGTTGTTGTTTTGCTTTGTAAAATTGGCCATTGTTACGAGCGTTAATCGCTGTAGCGAGTAACTCGAATGGGTCTTGTCTAAGCATAGCAAGTTGAGAATTGAGCTGCTCTGCCAAAACCTGATCATTCAGTTGCTCGGCCAGCACTGCGTAATTATGTAGTAAATTCGTATCTTTAAAGCCATGCTGCATCGCTGTTTGATAAATATGTTTTGCTCCAGCTAAATCACCCGATTGACGATGTAATACGGCAGCTAAATTGTAAAGCGCAGCAGAATTTGGTGTATATTCATTGGCTTTTAAAATATAGCTGTAGCTCAAATCAAATTGGTTAGCAATAAGTGCGTCGCTTGCTAGGTTGCTGTAATAACGGCTAATTAAATCTTTTAGTTCAGCGCGGCCGGAATAAAAACTACCACGAGCAGGAAAGTAGTCAATGACAGTACCTGGCGGTACCAAATAATTATCTTCTTCACTTAAAGGGGCATAGACTTTGGTGCGAAAATGGCCTGACACATACACTATATTATTTTGCTTACTATAAACAGGCTCACTTGAGACCGCTTGGAAACCAGTTTTGAGCCCGACTAGTTGCGCGTATGCGTGAGTTAAAATTGCTAAACTGATGCAATTGCCTTGCTCATTTTGTAATGCCTGTTGGGCATTTAAGGTGGCGCTAAAATAATTAAAATTACTGAGCTTATTTTCTAAGTATTGATAAAGAACTTGATCATCTCTTAAATAGTCACCTTGGTGTCTTGTGAAATAGTTAAGGAAGCGTTTTTGTTCCTCGGCTGGTAAGGTAAAAAGTTCAGGGTCTTTTAGTTCAACTTGTTGAAAATGTTCATTGTTTAGTAAGCTGGCAACGCTAGGAGGGGGGGCTGACTGTTGGCTTGTACTCTCGCATCCAGCCAAAAAGGAAAATAAAACAATTACATATAAAATTGGCTTCATAGCTTTTCTCTCCTGAATACTATCCGCTCAATGTACCCATATTGCAGTGACTATTCAAGTCAGTCGTTAGTGTCATCAGCTGTAAACAGCTTGTACGGATATCTTGCCAATAGTCAGTTGTATATTTTTTATTCTTTATTGCATTCTAATACTCTCTCATTACAATGCCGCGCTCTTTTAAATCGCTTTAAAAACAGTTGTTTACTGCACTTTCATGGGCGATTTATAAATTGCTAACTTATTAACTAAATTGTAACGAGAGAGGTCTGTTTTGGCGCACTTTTTGCCGATTATTTCATGCTTTATTTTAGCGTTTAGCTTTTATCCGCTTTTAAATAAGATCCGTAAAAATCGCAGTGTGTCGGGCGTTTCGCTGTTAATGATGAGCTTTGGTGTTGCGCAAAGTGTGTATTTCATCACCTTTAATTTGTTTTTTCAGCGTTTTTACATGGTTTTGCCGTTTGTTGTTACCGGCATGCTAAGTGGTGTGATTCTTTACTACTTTGTTCGTTACAATGCTGAACGAAAGCAACGCATGCAGCTAGCTGGGTTATTAGCTATCTCGGTCGTGCCTTTTGGTTTGTTGCTTAACCCTCATTATGAAACAGCAACGGTGCTTAACTGGCTAACCTATGTAGGTTTAGTCATGAGCTCTATTCGTGTTATGCCGCAGACTTATAAAACCATTAAAAGTGGTGATATTAGTAATTTAAGTGCGCGCTACTTTAGCCTACAGTTTGTTGCTGGAAGCTGCGGCCTTGCTGCCGAGCTTGCTATGACGACACCGAGTGTGTCTCACATACTGACCTTTGTAATGATTCTACTGACTAATGCAGCGCAACTAGGGTGTATTCAGTATTATAAATCGCGCCCAGCAATGGCTTAAACTAAAAACAAAAGGCTGCCAAGTGGCAGCCTTTTTTGTGTTGCTAAGATTATGCTTCGAGGGCTTTACTAATTAAGCGATCGATATATTGCTTATGCGCTTTAGCTGCGGTGTCTGCACCCCATGGTACGCTCATATCAGCAATTTGATTTAACTGATAAAGCGCGGCAGCTTTGGCTAGGTTATCGTGCTTGCTCGCTTTGCCTAAACCAGCGATCGTGATTAGCTGATTCACATATTCAACTTGTAGATTGTGACTTAGGGTGTTTGCTTTTTTGCTGTCTACAAAAATGCTTGCTGTTAAGTCATTCATAAATTGGTTAAGTGAATACTCGTTGCCATACATTGCGCTGTCTGAAATACGCAGCATGACAGCCGGGTGTAATAACTGAGCAAGTACCAGCTTCTGCATACCTAAAATCATGCCGTGTGGTTTAGGGTCTTCGTTCTTACCGTAATGATTAAAACCACGACGCTGCTGTAGCAGGTAGTTATACAGTGGCTGCATGCTCGAAAGCACATTTGGCGAGAATACTTTGTCGGCTAACACTTGCATTGCATGTTGCTGGCGCTCAAGTGGCACAGGCGTAAATGGTGCACCATTTTTGTCATCGCCCACCACATTACGTTCTACATAAACACCACCAATTTGACGAGATACCACGCCTGCTTGTGTTCTGTAGCTTCTAAATAAAATGTTCGCTGAGGTAACCAGCTGTTGGTATGACTCACCATTAACCGTGGCTTTGTCTTTAAGTTCAGTAAGCAGCTTATTGATAAGCTCCATACGATCATCAGCATATGCGGCAGGGTTAGATGACATATCGCCAATCATTACACGTGGGTCAATATGGCGGCCTGGAGCACGCATATCATCAGCATCATTACCAAACGCTAAAGCATGCTCAGATGAGCGAGCGAGAATTTTCTCAAGTCGCTGCTGCTCAGCGGCTTTATCTGCTAATGCTTGGCTGTAGCCGTATTCAATTGCCCAATCATCGTAAGGACCTGGTTTGGTTTGGAAGATATCACCTTGCTGCATACCAATAGGGGCAATGTTTGCTGGTGCATAGTCCATAACAGAACCCGTTACGATACCTTGCGTTTTACTCTTATCGTGAACTTCTTTTTCATCCCACAAGATAGATGATTTCATATTGTGGTTAAGACCAAGGGTATGGCCCACTTCGTGTAAAACTAGCTGAGTTAAGCCTTGGCGTAAAATCTCTTTGTCTTCAATGCTCGCACCTGTGCCTAAGCCTTTAGCAAGTAGCATGTTTTCTTGAATGCTGTGGCCCAATGAGCAATGTAAATCGGTGCTGCTTTGGTTAGTTTCAAGTGCGGTTGCACCTTGGGTGTATAAAGTGTCATACATCCAACGGTTTTTCATGAAAACATACTCTAACATGATGTCAGAGCCTAAGATCTCACCGGTTAATGGGTTCGCAAGGGCAGGACCATAACCACCAAATGGAGGGCGTGGTGATGCAGTCCAACGTAACACGTTGTAGTTAATATCGCCTGCATCCCAATCAGCGTCATCAGGTTGTACTTTTACTTCGATGGCATTTTTAAAGCCTGCTTTTTCAAATGAGCTATTCCATGCTAGTACTGCATCACGAATAGTGTCTCGCCACTCAACTGGCGTGGTATTTTCAATCCACCAAGTAATTGGTTTAACTGGCTCAGACAGTGCCGCTGTTGGGTCTTTCTTTTGTAAGTCCCAGCGCTTGATGACATCTTCATATGGTGCCCAATCCGCTGATGTCATATTGTCGAATTCGTTAGTAAAATAACCAATACGTGCGTCATCTTGGCGAGCTTGATAATCATTTTTCGGTAGCGCGACAAATGAATGCTGTACTTTAATTGAAACGTTACGAGGATCGCTTACGGCTTTTGAACCTCGTACTGTTGGGTTAGCATTAGAAAATACATAATCCACCACAACATCTAGGTTATTTGGGTAAGGGCGCTGTTTAACGATTCGCGATTTTTTGTCGTTTAACTTACCAAGTTTAAAGCGTTTGCTGGCATTTTTATCTTTTGGGTTTGCCCAAGGTGACACTTTATGCAGTGCTTCACTTAAAAAGAGCTTATCAACTTTAAAAGCAATTTTACCGTCTTCTTCTTTTTCGATTTTAATACTCGCAAGGACAGCTTCGCTGATGTTGGCATCGGCAGAGCGTGCTAGGGCTGAGTTTTCATCAAATTTATAGCGCGGTGTTTTGCTAATAATATCAATGCGGTCAAAGTATTTACGAAACTCAATTAGCTTTGTCTCGCGATATGCCCCTCTGAAGTGACCTGCGTCAGTAACACCATCAACGGTGTGAGCAAAGTACACAAATGGTGTATCAAGTTGAGATTGGTCGATCACCATTAAGTTATCGCCGGTTTTCGCATCTTGGTAAATGCTGAAAACACCGGCAAACTCGCTTTTATCTTTGATCATTTCAGCCAGTGTTTTTGGCTTCTTTTCTTCTTTTTTCGCTTCGGCGGCGTGGCCATTCATGGCAAACGCTAAGCTTAGTGCCAGCGCAATGTTTGTTATTTTCATTGTTAACTCGTTCCTTTAATTATTTCTCAATCAAGTTTAATGAATTAACCCTTTGATAAAAGGCTGTTTGTTAACAAGTGTGAAAGTAGTGTTGTAAGCCTCTGATATTAAGTGGTTTTTGTTTGTAACAAATTGTTCTTAGATAAGTTTTGGTTTTTGTGTTGCCAATTTATCTGTTTTTGTAACAGTTCCTTACAAATGTCACATTAATGTTTCTGTCAGCTTTGGTATGATAGGGCCAGTGAAAATATTATAGGTGTAAGTTATGCGCACAAGTTTATTAAAATGGATCTTACCGTTTGTTGCATTAATCGTTGGTGTTGCTGGTTTTAAGGCAATAAACGCGATTGCTCAAGAGCCTAAAGACAAGGATGTAGTTGATGTGCGTCCTTTAGTACAGGTTGAGCCAGTAGCAAGTGATGATCATCAAGTGATTATTAATAGTTACGGCGAAGTGAAACCGCTTGAAAGTACCTTACTTGCCTCGCAAGTGGCAGGTGAAGTTACAAGCTGGCATCCAAATTTTGTTGCTGGTGGCATCGTAGCGCGTGGTGAAGTGTTATTTACCATCGAAAAAGATAACTACGAAGCAGCTGTACTACAAGCTGAAGCGTCACTTGCCAGTGCTCAAGCGGCACTGATCGAAGAGCAAGCACAGGCTAAAGTGGCAGAGGATGAAGCAAGACGTTACCCAGAGCGTGAGCGCACCGACTTATTCCTACGTAAACCTCAAGTTTTAAGTGCACAAGCAGCTGTTAAATCAGCTCAAGCGGCATTAAAACGTGCCGAGCGTGACCTTGCTCGCTGTGAGGTGAAAGCACCTTACGATGCACTGGTGATCAGCCGTGAAATTGGTGTTGGTCAATACATTAATGTAGGCAGCCAAGTTGCTGAAATTAATAATATTGAAAGTGCAGAAATCATTGTACCAATTGCTGGTTTCGATAGTGTATTTTTACCAAAACGCTTAAAAGGCGTTAAAGCGACCATTATCAATAAAGGCTTAAACAGCTTTACTCGTGAAGCCGAAATTGACCGTGACCTAGGCGTTGTTGATAACGCGACGCGTATGAGCAACTTAGTTGTTCGTGTTGATGACCCATACGGCTTAAAGCACGACGTACAACCTATTAAATTTGGTGCTTACGTTCAAGTGAACTTTGCCGGTGCAACATTACAAAACATCTACCGTTTACCGCAGTCTTTAGTGAATAACCAAACGGTGTGGATTGTGAACGGCGAGAATAAACTTGAACCACGTAAAGTAACCGTAGTGCGTGAAGAAGGTGAGTACTTCTATATCAGTGATGGCCTTGAAGTGAATGACCAGTTGGTTCTGACGCTACCTGAGTATCCGCAAGAGGGTATGGAAGTGAAGATTGCTGGAATGAAAGAAATGACAAGCGATGCAGAAACTGCAGCGGTTGAAAAGCTTTAAGGTAGCACTATGACTGATACAAACACAGAAAAACAGTCTGGCCTTATTGCCTATTTTGCCAATAACTCGGTCGCTGCTAACTTAATGATGGTGTTTATCATCATCATGGGGATCATTAGTTATTTCACTATTCAGCGTCAGATGTTCCCGAATATTGAAATTAACTATATCGAGGTACAGGCCAATTATCCGGGTGCCTCACCACAGGAAATTGAAGAAAGTATTCTAATCAAAATTGAAGAGTCACTAAAAGATGTCACCGAAATTAAACGTGGTGTATATCGTTCGTTCCGAAATAGTGGCACTGCAAGTTTAGAGATCAACACAGATGCAGAGCTCACTGATGTACTCGATAAAGTGAAGCTACGAGTAGACAGTATTGCGACTTTCCCTGCCGGCATGGAGCCGGTGACGATTAGTCAGGTTGAGTTTCGCCAAGACGTGATTGGTATGACCCTAGTAGGTGATATTCCACTTACTGAGTTAAAGCCTGTTGCAAATAAAATTGAAGATGAGTTACTGCAATTATCTAATGTGTCGCTGGTACAAAACGATGTACCACTTGATGAGATTGCGATTGAAATTGACCCAGATTCACTTCGTCAATACAACCTTACTTTAAGTGAGGTGGCCAGTGCTGTACGTCGTTACTCTGCAAATATTTCAGCAGGTCAATTACGTACTGACGCAGGTATTATCTCGGTACGTGTTGAAAATCAATATTACAGCGGTGATGAGTTCCGCCAGATCCCAGTAAAAATTGGTGCTAATGGCGCGAAAGTGCTTTTAAACGACATTGCTGTGATCAAAGACCAATTCACTGAAGGTGAACGCTACTTTAAATTTAATGGTGAAAATGCCGTTTATTTATCAGTAAAAGCAACCAAAGAGCAAAATATGATCCCGGTTGCTGATTCAGTTAAAGCCTTTATTGAACAAAAGAATAAAGAGCTACCAGCCGGTCTTCGTCTTGTGCCA
Source organism: Pseudoalteromonas simplex (assembly GCF_015278155.1). Taxonomy (NCBI): domain Bacteria; kingdom Pseudomonadati; phylum Pseudomonadota; class Gammaproteobacteria; order Alteromonadales; family Pseudoalteromonadaceae; genus Pseudoalteromonas; species Pseudoalteromonas simplex. The sequence continues at coordinate 126,568 of NZ_JADILN010000006.1, read as the reverse complement.
CTGATGGACATGACTTATTACCTCAATGCCCGTTTAGACATGATGAAAACCAACCTCTTCCAAGGGGCTATCTTGGTGGCCATTATGCTGTCTATCTTCTTACGCTTTAAGCTAGCACTTTGGGTAATGATTGGTTTACCTGTGTGTTTCTTAGGTGCAATGATGATGATGCCATTATTTGGTATCAGTATTAATATCGTGTCGTTATTTGCCTTTATTATGGTACTCGGGATCGTGGTCGACGATGCCATAGTCATAGGGGAGAGCGCCTACACCGAAATCGAGAAAAAAGGCGGTGGTGTTGTAAACGTGGTAAATGGCGCAAAACGCGTTGCTACTCCAGCAACATTTGGTGTTCTAACAACAATTGCTGTATTTGCACCGTTTACACTATCAAGTGGCCCAGAGAGCGCATTCTTCTTTGGTATCGCAGTGGTGGTAATTCTGTGTTTGATATTTAGTTTGATTGAATCGAAACTTATTTTACCCGCACACATTGCCCATACTAAGTTTCCGCCAATTAATCCTAATAGCTGGCGAGCGCGTTTTAACAAACGTTTCTTTGAGTTTGTAAATGGCCCATATAAGCGTTTTATTGAGCTATGTGTTGAATGGCGTTGGTTTGTGCTATTTGCGTTTATCGGTTTATTAATTTTGACGTTTGGCTTAATTTCTTCAAACCAAGTGCGTGTGGTACCAACACCAAAAGTACCTCAGGACTTTCCGCAAATTCGTTTAGAAATGAATGAAAATGCCTCGGATATGCAAACAATTAATGCTATTCGTGAAATCGAAGCCATGGTTAACAAGGTAGACCAAGAAACAGAACGTGAATTTGGCCAAAAGCTAATTCGCGATATCTTAGTGTTCAACCAAGGTCGTACTGAAGCACAATTACTTGCTCCGCTGGTAGATGAAGAGCTTCGCCCTTATAACGCATTCGAACTATCTCGTCGTTGGCGTGAACAAATGCCAAGCATCCCAGGTGTGAAATCACTGCAAATTTATGATGATGTAAATGGCGGTGGTATGGATGGTGAGTTTGGTTACTTACTTTATGGCCCAGATATCGATACCTTAAATGAGGCAGGTCGTCGTTTCATCCAACTATTACAACAGCAAAAAGGCTTGTTTGATATTAGCTCGACTATCGATCCGGCGAGTAAAGAAGTGCAATTAAGCTTAAAACCAGTGGCATATGATCTAGGTTTAGACCTTGCCAACATTGCTAACCAAGTAGGTGCAAGTTTCTACGGTGGTGAAGCTCAGCGTGTTATTCGTCGCGGTGAAGAAGTGCGTGTTATGGTTCGTTACCCGAAACTAACACGTGAAGCGTTTGCATCATTAAAGCATGCTGTTATCACAACGCCTGCAGGTCAAGAGGTGATGCTGGGTGATGTTGTTGAACTGAACGAAAAACCAGGTATTAGCTATATTCGCCGTGAAGGTGGCTATCGTACTGTGTATATCTACGGCAGTATCGATGAAGAAGCGATTGAACCGGGTGAAGTGGTTAAGCAAGTTGACGAGAACTTGTTGCCACAGTTAAAAGAAGAATACCCGTCAGTTAAAACTGAGCTAGGTGGTTCAATTGAAGAGCAGCAGGCGCAAGCTAATGAGCAAATCATGTTCTTCATCGGCGGTATGATTTTAGTGTATATCTTGCTTGCTGTTCCGCTTAAGAGCTATTCGCAGCCTCTAATTGTTATGTCGGTTATTCCATTTAGCTTAACCGGTGCTATTTGGGGTCACTTCTGGTTTGGTTTAGATATTAGCTTGATGTCGGGCTTTGGTTTGATTGCTGCGGCTGGTGTTGTAATTAACGACTCGTTAGTTATGACCGACTTTGTAAACCAAGCACGCCGCGAAGGTATTTCAACTCGCCAAGCGGTTATTGAAGCAGGTTGTGCGCGCTTTAGAGCAATCACCCTGACATCAATTACAACCTTTGCCGGTGTACTACCGATTATGTTCGAAACCAGCTTGCAAGCTAAGTTTGTAATTCCAATGGCGGTTGCACTTGGTTTTGCGGTTATGTTTGCAACTCTAATCACTTTAGTGCTAGTACCTTGTTTGTACATTATCATGAGTGATGTAGGTAATGGCTTTTTGAATATATTCCGTTCTGGTCACCGAGTAACGACCAGAAGAAAGCTGGTGAAAGACTAAAGCTCTTTCTGTTTTAAAGCCAACCGAGCGGTTGGCTTTTTTGTTTCTGCATCTTTTGCTAGTAACTATTTGCTATATAAGACCTTTGGTTACATTCTTTTGTTTGATTTGTGATTCGGTCGCGATTATACTCAGTCTTGTTTTTGGCAAACTAACTGAAAAGTTAGGACGCAAAGTTTCCGGTCTAAGGTTTTAAACTATGATAGCGGGACCGCTGATAAGCACATAATCTAGTGCTTTGGATCTTTTGCCTCAAACTAAAAAGTATTTATTTTGTACGGTTGTTAGATAATGCCTATTAGTTGTTCTTAGGGTGATACTTTGTTTATGCATACGTCAATGGCCTCCGGGAAGTGGTTGCCGATTGGTTGCTTGAATCATCATACCCAACTATTTGTTGGTGATAGGGTGATTGTGACCTTTTATGACATGCAAGGAGAGCTAGTCGATTTATCATTCGAATATCCAATAGTCAGTACGGATCAAGGTGAGCCTCATAATTGGCCGCGCTCCGTTGCTGAGCATATTAATGTGCATATTCCGCTAGTAAAAGCTGGAAAAATGACTGATCAAGGTTTAGTGGTAGCCTATCGCTCAAACCAAATTTATGCCCTAGAAGGCTCGGGTATTACGCATGTAAAAGTGGCGTTTAATTGTATCGCCAAGTGTGAAGAGCGAGTAAAAGATAGTCTGCAAGATTATGACTATATTTATCCTCAAGCATGCAACTATTACAGTGCAGGAATTAAGGTTTTACAACCTAAAACAGGCCATATTTATATGTGTAAACCATGGCCATTTAGCGAGTTTTGTCGTGTTAAAGATTCACACAACCCGCTATTTGAACCAGGTGTAGGAAAAAGCTGGGCTATGGCTTGGCAGCAAGTTTCACATTAAGAGTTTCCCCCTAAATGCTATTTTAGCATTGCTTAGCCCACTCAATTTGAGTGGGCTTTTTTAAATACCAACCCGCAATAATACTTAATCATTTTGAGGGATTAAACCTGTCGTTAACTGCGTTAAAAATTTCTCATTTAGAACAACTAAATAACGAAATTTTTGCCTTGTTATCAACGAGGTTTTATTGCCTCAAAATAGACTACTTAATTAAGCTGATTGGTATAATTCTGTGATAAACTGCCAGCAATTCGTTTTTTATTTTGGTTTTTTCTTGTGTCGTCAAATTCGTATTCTTTGTCTTTATTAGCGCATCCTCCTGTTGCAAAAAAACAGCCTCATCCATTAACTACTCATCAACTAACTCGCACCGATAACTATTATTGGATGCGTGATGATGAGCGTGAAAATAAAGATGTATTAGCGCACTTAAACGCCGAAAACGATTATTGCGATGAGCAACTCGCCGATATAAAACCACTGCGCGAACAATTATTTAATGAACTAAAAGACCGCATTGTAAAAGACGACAACACGGTACCCGTGAAAGATGGCCAATATTGGTATCACTCAGAAGTACGTGGCGACGATGAATATGCACGCCATTATCGCAGTAGCTCAATAGAGGCACGCGACAAGCACTTGCTGTTAGATGTAAATCAATTAGCTGGCGATTACGAATTTTATGAATTAGGCGAAGTTGCAATTAGCCCTGACGAGCAGCTACTTGCATACTCTGAAGACACTGAAGGTCGTCGTATTTATACCGTGCGTTTTAAAAATATTGCCAGCGGCGAGATGTTTAGTGATGTGCTGGAAAACACCGAAGGCCAAGTGGTGTGGGCTAATGATAATAAAACGGTGTTTTATGTGAAAAAAGACCTGCAAACCTTATTGGGTTTTCAGGTTTACCGCCATGTTTTAGGCACCCCGCAAGCTGATGATGTACTGGTTTATGAAGAGCAAGATAAAAGCTTCTTTATGGGGCTTGGCAAAAGCCGCGATGAAAGCCTGATCATAATTGACCTTGCGACCACAGAAACAAACGATACTTGGGTGCTTGATGCCAATAACCCAGAGGGTGAATTTAGCGCCTTAATGCCACGCGAAGAAGGTCATGAGTTCGATGTCGATAAGCTAGGTGATACCTTTTACATTGTTACCAACTGGCAAGCGAAAAACTTTCGCTTAATGACCGCGACGCAAAGCACCATTGCCGATAAAAATCGTTGGCAGGAGCATACACCACATCGCGAGAACGTATTGTTAGAAGGGGTCGAAATTTTCAATGACTACCTTATCCTCACCGAACGAGAGCTTGGCCAAACACGTTTTGTGGTGGTGGATCAGCAAGCAGGGCGTCTTACTTTAGAGTTTGATGACCCTTGCTATTATGCTGCTATTGCCATGAACCCTGAGCCGAATGTGAGCTCTGCGCGTATTTACTATTCAAGCTTAACGACGCCAGGTTCTTTGTATGATGTTGATTTAAAAACAGGTAACAAAACCTTATTAAAACAACAGCAAGTATTGGGTGATTTTAACCCAGAGCATTATCGCTCAGAACGTTTAATGGTTACTGCAAGAGATGGCGAGCAAGTGCCGGTATCTTTGGTTTATCGTATCGACCAATTTAATAAAGATGGAAGTAATCCGCTGTTGCAATATGGCTATGGCGCGTATGGTATTACCATCGATCCTAGTTTTTCAAGTAGCTCACTAAGCTTGCTTGACCGCGGTTTTGTTTATGCGATTGCACATATTCGTGGTGGTGAAATGCTAGGGCGTCACTGGTATGAGCAAGGTAAAAAGCAATATAAGCAAAATAGCTTTAGCGATTTTATTGATGTTACGCATGCGCTTACTGAGCAAGGCTATGCACACCCAGAGAAAGTATTCGCGTCTGGTGGCAGTGCTGGTGGCTTATTAATGGGCGCTGTGGTTAACCAAGCACCTGAGCTTTATTTAGGTATTGGTTGTCATGTGCCATTTTTGGATGTGCTAACTACTATGCTAGATGAGAGTATTCCACTGACGACCAATGAATACGACGAATGGGGTAATCCAAATGATCCTGCGTTTTATGATGTGATTCAGGCTTACTCACCGTACGATAATATTAAGCCACAGGCTTACCCTAATATTCTTGTTACAACAGGGTTTCATGACTCTCAAGTGCAATACTGGGAGCCAATGAAGTGGGTTGCTAAGCTACGTGAGCTTAAAACCGATGACAACATTTTGGTATTTAAAACCGACATGGATGCAGGTCATGGTGGTGCATCGGGTCGCTTTAAAAGCCTTGAAGAAAAGGCATTAGAAATGGCCTTTTTTATTGCTTTATTATCGAATAAAGGCTTAGATAAATAGGTAAATAAATTTTATAAGCGTAAACTTAAGTTGTATTTCAAAGGGGTAAGCATGTTTAAAGCCCATGGTGATTGGCGTTATTTTGTTGAGCCGCCGGTGATTTATGTGGAAATGAGTGGCAGTTTTAATAAAGAAGCCGTTGCTTCATTTAGTATTGAAGTTGCTCAAGAAATCATGAAGTACCCAGAGTTTTCAATTCAGTATGCTGTGGTTAATTTGGAACAATTTGAATTAGCAACTGCCGATAGTATTGAAACTGCTAAGGTTTACTTTCAGGCTGTCAAAGCACGAGGCTACAAACGCGTTGATTACATCAAAGCGAATATCATTGCCCGCAATTTATTAGAAACAGTTTGGTCTGGTGTCGAAATGGATATTAACTTTCACCAAGACGCTGAAAGCTTTTTTCAAATAAGACCCGAGTACGATAATTTAAGAAAGTGGTTAAAATAATACCTTCTGAATATAAAAAAGCCCTCAAGAGAGGGCTTTTCCGTGTCAATTCTGAATATTAACCTAGGTAAGCTTTTAACATCCAAACAAGTTTCTCTTGTTCTTTAATGTAGTCGCCCATTAATGATGCTGTACCTTCGTCATCTGCATCACCAGCTTGTGCTAAGATTTCACGCTGCATTTGAATAAGCGTGCTGTAACCTGCTAAAAGGTTTTCTACTGCAGCAGTGCCTTCAGTGATATTTTTAGCTTCACTGATCTTACTTGCTTCAATGTATTCAGAGAATGCATGTACCGGTGTACCACCTAACGTTAAAATACGCTCTGCAATCTCGTCTACTTTCTCAAGTAGTAAGTTATAAATTTCTTCAAATTTAAGGTGTAATTCAAAAAAGTTACGACCTTTGATATTCCAATGAAAGCCGCGTGCGTTCATATATTGAATTTGGTAGCAGCTTAGTAAAGAGTTTAGTGAATTTACGATATCTTCACTTTTTGCGCTGTTTAAACCAATTGCATTTACCTGTGACATAGATTGCTCCTTAAAAAAACCGTTAAGTGTTTACTTGCTAGTGCTTGGTGTTAAGTATTAGCCATCTTGGTTAATCTGTAAAATGGTTTAATTCGAACACAGTGATAGGTTTTACCTATCAAAGGTTGGTTTTGTCCATTTATGCACTATCAATATAACTTTGAATTACTTTTAATAGACTTGGGGCAACTGAGCAAAAAATCTACCTTATTTTACGAATATTTTAAAATTAGGCAGAAAGTATGATCTAAAACAAGGTTTGCACCTGCTGAGAAACACGCTGATTTAGAACTTGATTTAGGTCAAAAAAACAACGAACCAGAAGCGCATAATGACTTTACCGCATTTAACCAGGAGAAGAAAAATGGACGGTAAAACAGTTAAAGAAAACAAAGCTGAAATAGTCGTTGTCGTGATCGCATTACTTGCATTTGTTATCGGTTTGGTAGGTCATCTAGCAGGTGCTAGCTTCGCAAACTTTGATACCTTTGGCTATATTGCAGCACCTGTACCATTGATCTTAGGGATCATTGTTTTAATCTCATATAAAGTGGCTGCAAGTGCTGAAGATTAAAGTATCACTCACTTTGATTTATAAGCTTAATGATGTAATCCATCACTTGGCGTGAGTAGATCATACTGGTGTGACTCAAATGAAACACCTTATGTTCTGCCATGCCATTGAGCTTGGTTTCATCTATCAAAACTGTACCATCAGAGACACTGCCTTTAGCAATCAGTGGCATTAGCCCTATGGGTAAGTCACCAGCAATACTATAAAGCTTGGCATTAAACGGCCAATTGCCATTCTCAGATAATAGAAACTCCACGCTATTTTTTAACAGCATTTCAAAGCCCTTCAGCTGCATTTGTTTGGCAATATGGCTGCCTTTATGCGGGGTGCCTAAGGTGATCACCTTTTCGACATGGCGGCTTTGAAGAGAATTGGCCTCTAAGTAAGCGCGAGCAACCAAGCCGCCCATTGAGTGGCAAACTAAGGCGGTAGGTTTACCACCAATAAAGCGATCAATCTTATCGAAAATCGCCGCTCTATCGGGAGAGAGCGTGTTATAGGTCAAATTGAGTATTTTTAGTCCTGACTTTTCAAGACGCGCGCACAGTGGGCGCATCACAAAGCCTGACATATATAGTCCGTGTAATACTACAACTTGCCTAATAGCCATCGCATTCCTTACATTAACTGTTGCGGTTTAATTTCGATATTTGCTGTGTCTGAGCTAACCCATACTTCACCGTCTTGAATGGTAATAGTGAGCTTAATATTACGATCAGCTAAGTCGGCTAATGCCTGAGTCGCAGCATAATCGAGACTAAAAATACTTAAGTTTTTAAAATCATACAACTTAGGTTGATGTTTTTGCCACCAAATCGCTTGGTTATTTTCACCATAGGTATATAAAACAACTTGCTTCGACTTATTGCAGGCTTTTTTCAGGCGTTTTTCATCAGGTAAACCAAGCTCAACCCATAATTCAATTTCTTCGCTATAGTTAATGTGCCAAAGCTCAGGTTCATCATCGGCGCATAAGCCTTTAGTAAACTCTAAGCCTTCACGGGCATTTAGTGCAAAAGCCAACAAGCGGATCATCAAGCGTTGTTCGGTTTCTGATGGGTGTTGTGCCAGAGTTAAATTGAAATCTTGATAAATGTGGCGATCCATATCGCTTAACGATAATTGCGCTTTAATAATGGTTGATTTAAGAGCCATAACTGCTTACTTGAAAAAATTTGCGTCATTATAGCGCAATTCGTTGCCGAGCCAGTTAAAATACCGTGAAATTATCTTGTAGGAGTTAAAAATGGCCATCCAGTGGTTCCCGGGTCTACAGTCTTAGCTTCCATTACTTTCCATGCTCATTTCTAAACAAAGTTAATTTATTGAAATTAAATGTTTTTATTGCCATTCTTTTCCGCGGTCTTCCACCAGCTGCCAGATGCTTTAGTACCCACTAAAGTACCCATGGGTTCTAAAAGCGTATATACTGACCTAAATTAAGCAGGAGTTTATATGCCTAGGCCAGTAACTAAACTAACAGATAAGAAAGTTAAAGCAGCAAAGCCGCAAGAGAAAGAGCAAACTCTTTCAGACGGTGGCGGTTTGCAATTGCGTGTCTTACCCAGCGGTACAAAATCCTGGCAGTTTAAGTACAAAAATCCAGTTACGGGTAAATACAACAAAATGCCTTTAGGTATTTACCCAGATAAATCCCTTTCAGACGCAAGGGATGATGCCGCTGATAAAAGAAAGCTACTAGCCAATGGCATTGATCCAAAAACACATAAGTTAGAGAAGAAGAAAGAGGAAGTCCGTAAGCATAATAATACTTTTATCGCAGCTGCAGAGCTTTGGTTTGAGCGTAAAAAGCCTACTGTCACTGAGCAGCACGCGTCTCGTGAGTGGAAGACATTAGAAAAGTATGTATTTCCAAAAATGAAAAATATGCCTTTGGAGAGCATTACAGCACCAGAGACGATTGAAGTTCTTAGGCCTTTAGAATCTGACGGGAAACACTCAACAGTTAAGCGTATATGCCAGAGCCTTAATCAGATTATGGATTACTCTGTTAATCATGGCTATATACAAGCTAACCCATTAGCCAAAATTATTAAGGTATTTTCTAAGAATGTAGTAGAACATATGGCAACTATTAAGCCAGGTGAATTACCTGACTTCTTAAAAGCTTTATGGGGTGCGCCAAATATTCAAAATAAGACTAGGTTATTGATTCTTTGGCAGCTACACACCATGACTCGCCCAAAAGAAGCTGCTAGGGCTAAATGGGAAGATATTTACTTTGATGATAAAGTTTGGATAATTCCAGCTGAAGAAATGAAGCGCAGAAGAACGCATAGAGTACCTTTAACACCTGCTACGATAGCAATATTAGAGAAAATGAAGCCACTCAGCGGGCATCATCAATATATTTTCCCTAATGAACGTGATCCTAATGGCCATGCAAGTACTTATACAGTGAATGCAGCCATAAAGCGTAGCTTGGGCTATAAAAGATAAGCTTGTGGCTCATGGCCTTCGTTCTGTTGCGTCTACAGCACTACATGAGCGAGGCTACGATAGCCTCTTAATTGAAGCGTGCTTAGCACACGCAGATGAAAATGAAACTAGAGCGGCATATAACCGCTCAGATTATTTAGAGCAACGCAGGCCAATAATGAAGTGGTGGAGTGATGGCTTAGAGCGGTCTTTGAGGGTAGTTGATCTACCTTAGCCAAGTTGCTTTGAATGTTCTTTGTTAATTAATTGCTCAACTAGCTGACTTAGGGTTACGTTTTTAGCTTGAGCTAATTCGTCTAGTTTTAACTTAGTTTCTTCGTGTAACACTAAACTGCATGCTTTTTTTCCTTGTCTGCTATCGCGGTGCTTTTTTTGTTGCCACGCCTTATTAAAATCGATTGAAAAAAGTCTCTTAGCTTCAACTGTTGTTTTCCACGTATCAAATGCAGCATATATAGCTAGGTATCTTTCAGCTGTATTTGTAGGTGAAAATTGGTAAATCATAGGTTTGGAGCGATTAATATCTACTCTTTGCATGTACTCCCATGCCCAGAGGCACTGTTCATCGTTATCCTTCTTTAACCAAGAAAATGGCTTTCGGCTTTTAAATACTTGACTCCAAGTATCTTTTAGATAAGTAATTAAATCTAACTTCCATTGTTTATGTTGCGGGATGTAATCAAAGTATTTTACAACCTCATCAAATCTTTCCTGTGAGTTTGATGGGTTGTTTTTTAAACCTAGTTGGTTGTAATGAACAGCGAATATAAGTGGGTGATTTGGTGATTTGTTGATTGGATGATGAGGGGTAGATAAATATCTACATAAATAGATGGAAGCCCAGACAAAGTAACATGCACGCTCATCATCTTTAAACCAATTAAATTCATCTAAAGGCAATAGCTCCTGCTTGGCTTCATCAATTAAAGATAAAGCCATTTGGTCTTTTTCTTCTGAGCTAGCCTCTCTTGATGCAATAATTTGATTAATAATTTTTGCACCTTCTATGGGAGTCTCAAACCTCATAGGGAGTTGTACGCCTTCACGTTGGAGTACACGGAAGCACGACTCAATGAAACGTCTTTCTTTTCCCTCTATTTGGCTCACACCCTTAAATTTAGTCATAATTATGCTCTGTTACTAAGTAGTATTTAAAGTAGTCTTCAGTGTAGTTTGTTTAGTGACGTTATGGTAGTTATATAGTTTCCTTGCAGTGATTTTCATGTGGCTCAGATGCGTTAGGTGCTATGTTTTATATGGGGGGCAGGCGATTTTTGGCTAAATTATAACTTCAGAGTTAATTTAAATTTTTAAAGCAGCCCTAAGTAATGCTTTAGTGAAGTTAGCCGTTGTAAATTAAGGTGGCATTATTAGTGTAAATTTCGGTTTGGTAATATTAATTAGATTTAATAGTAACGAAGTAATCATCACAACAAATACAAATTAAAAAATACTATTCATCCACCTGATATGAACTAATGCTTATCAGGACAAAGAGAATGAATAATCCAACACAATACCCTGTAACTGCCAATCCTACCTACAAGCAATATCAAACACTCGCTAGAGACAATCAGCCTCTAGTTATTCCCTACTTAGATGCTATTGAGAAAGTCATGCTTGCTGCATGTGCTGAGCATAAAAGAACGTTTGCAGTGAGAATTGATTTAAGGTTACCTGCTCATTCAAATACAATTGATTTAGATTGTAATAAAGTTATTAAACGATTCATTGCTTCTCTTGCGGCGCAGATTAAAGCTGATACAAACCGTAAAACTCGTGAAGGTAGAACGCCACACCCTTGCAATGTTAGGTATATTTGGGCAAGAGAACAGAGCACTGCTCATCATCAGCATTATCATCTTGTTCTATTTTTTAACAAGGACCGGTATCACTGTACGGGTAAAATAAATGCAGAGAGTGATAATCTGTTTACTCGAATAGTTAAGGCTTGGGCAAGTGCATTGAGCTTACCTGTAGATGAAACTATGCAATTAGTTCATTTGCCTCAAAATGCTCATTACTACCTTGACGCTAATAACCCTAACTTTATTCAAGACTTCGATGCTCTGTTTTATCGGCTGAGTTACCTCGCAAAGCTCAATACTAAGCAATATGGTTCAGGGCAGCGTTGTTTTGGCTCTAGTCTGAGGTAATATTCAAATTAAGACCTGTGCTTCTCATAATTTGCTTTAACGAGGTTTTGAGACCTTCAACTAGCTAAGTAAGCTTAAACCCTTAGTATATAAGGGCTGGCAAGTTCTCAAAATACCATTATGAGAACCTAAAAATAAACGGTGTTATTACACTTTAAAAGAGTGCTCATTTAGAGCACTCGCATTTGACTAATCAAACAAACTAGCAATGCCAGCAACTATCCCTCCAGCAACAGCTAGAGGGACTGTAACAGGCGCAGACGCAACACCAGCACCAATTACTATTGCGCCAGATGTAAGTGCTCCAGCGGCTGCTCCGGAACCTATAGCCACAGCTGTTCTGCTTACGCTAGAGTCACTACTGCCAGTTATCTGTTTTGATAACTCATTACCGACTAAGCCGCACGAAACGGCTTTATTTAAAGACATAATGTTTTCCTTTTAGTTAAGTATCACGAGCACCAGAATGGCGCTGTTAGGGTTTATAGCTCTAGTTCTTCAAAGTCTTTGTCTATTTCCTCCTGTGTTATGCCTATGTAACGAAGTGTGGTTGCTTCGGAGCTATGGCGGAGCATTTTCATTACTCGGGCTATGTCATGGGTTTTCTGATACAAGTGATAACCGCGTGTTTTACGCATCGAGTGAGTCCCCAAATGAATATTTAGTTCTTCACCTACTAGCGCAAATGCTTTTGTGACAGCTCTGCGTGATAGCGGTCTAGGCTTTGAATTGATTGCTTGTTGATTGCGGTATGATTGAAATAAGTAGATGTGATGTGGATGAGTTAGTTTAATTTCGTTGATCAAGGTAAGCGCCTTATCATTTAGCTTTATTTCAGCTAATTTCGAGGTCTTTGACTCATAAATAATCAATCTATTGTTACTTATGTCAGTAAACTTCACTGCAAGTAAGTCAGATATTCTAAGTGCGAGATTTAAGCCAATATTCCATATCTGGCTCATTTGTCTTGAGCAACGCTTTTCTAGTAAATAGCTAACGAGCCTTACAGTATCAAGATCTTTAACTGCTTGTACTTCAGCCATAAAAACCTCCCTCTACTCAGTAGTAACAGTTACCTGATAACAACCTGTGTTGTAGTACTCAACAAAGTTTGAAATGAATAGGTCTAATAGCTCTTTACCTTCCTTAGCGTTCAACCAACCAGCTAAAAAGTGATAAACCTGCTTAATGCTGAAGCACACATCAATTTCTTTTATCAGTTCAGGGGTATGACGGCCCTGATACGAAAAGTCAGTAATATAAATAAGCTGCCAGCTGGTGGCCTTCTTTTCTAACCTAACCTCTACAGGGTGAAAGCCTCCAGCTTCAGGGCTGTAATCTGGATCTCTAAAGTTAAGTGTAACCGCCTTAGCTGTTCCTACAGAATCACCTCCATTAGCAACAGCGCTTACAATCACACCAATAAAAGAGTCAGGCACTTTTAAGCCTGCTACTTGCTCTATTTTTAACGCCATATTTAACTCCTTTTAAATTAAACCATGTTCAGCATATGAATACGTGCTCTCGCCAATGATGATGTGATCAAGCACTGATACATCAATTAGGTTAAGTGCCTGTTGAAGCTTGGTAGTAATAAGCTTGTCTGCTTGAGATGGGGTAGTAACGCCGGAAGGGTGGTTATGCGCTAGGATAACGGATGCAGCATTAAGCTCTAAAACCTCTTTGACAACTTCTCTTGGGTAAACGCTAGCAGCGTTAATAGTGCCTCTGAAGAGTTCTTTAAACTCTAGTATGCGATTTTGGCTATCTAAGAAAAGCACGGCAAATACTTCGTGCTCATGTATTGCTAGCTTATGTTTTAAGTACTCTTCGCAATCATTAGGGCTATTTAGTACACCATCTCTAAACTGCTTCTGAGCGATGATGTAGGCAGCAGCTTCTAGTATCTGTTTATCATTTACTGGATGCTTAAATTCATATAACGACTGTTGACCTTGCATTATTAATTCCTCTTGAGTGGTTTATGCAAGTTAGTGATGTATATGTGTAAGTTTTTCATTTGAGAGGCATAAAAAAATACTGCCCCCGGAAAGGTTATGTACTAATAACCAACCGGAGAAACTCCATGCGTTTAATTAAATTGAAAGAAGTAATGGCAAAGACATCACTGGGTCATTCGAGTATCTATAAATATATTTCTGAGGGTACTTTTCCTAAGCAAGTATCGTTAGGTGCTAAGTCAGTGGCTTGGGTTGAGTCAGAAGTGGATGATTGGATAATGGAAAAAATTGAGAAAAGGTAATTTTTAGCCTTTTCCAAAAGGGATTTATCTTTTAACTTAAGGCTATAAGTGTTGATATATTAGTTTCGGTAATTTTACAGGGATTTTGAAATGTCTATTCGGTTGTGGTTAGAAAAAGGCTTAAAAGAAAACAACTTAACAGTAGCTGGGTTAGCTAGAAAGTCATCTGTGTCGGTGTCTACATTGTATAGGTTGAAGTTGTATGATTATCGATTTCCAAGCTCTAAAATAATGCAAAAGTTAGAGAAAGTGCTGGGAGTATATAGTAAGGAGGAGTTTAAGTTAGGAGAAACACTTACATGGCACTTTACCGATGACTATGAGGAGGTGCCTATTGAACAACTTACTTTGAATAAACAAAATCATCGGTGTGCAGTATGTCAAACGATTCTTGATGGTAAAAAAACAGAGTGTTTTATCATCAATCTACACCGAATGAAAAACTATCCCGAAGGTGCTTCTCGAGAAGTCTATGCTGATGAAATAGATACTGAAGAGCCTTATGTAGTTACGTGTGAAGATTGCTCGCATGTATTTGAAGAGGTGATGAACTATACGTACCCAGAAATGTTAAAAATAATTATGGCGCCAGGGCCGTCACCTATTACATTTTTTTCTAAAGAGCTAAACAAAGATGTTGCTATAACGAATCAGTCGCTACTTGCTGAAAGGCTTCATGTTAATCAATCAACAATATCGAGAATTATTAGTGAGAAGAGAAAAAAACGAGAGAGTCAATCTTACAGGAGCTTTAAAATAGATCTTATCGGCTGTAAGTTAGCAATAAGTATACACGTTTTATGCGCGGAAAGACGTTTGGAACAGTCGTTTGAACCCGGTGATATTCTAGATAAGACTATTTCCAAATCTCGCCTAAGAAGGGAACTAACAGAAAATTTTAAATACCCTGATGATCACCTTATCAGTGATTACGCACAAAAAATAAAAGGTACCGACTTTACTGTGAAATGTGACCTTATGGTTTTGGATGAACAATTCGAAAAATTAGCAGCATGCTTTATCGCTGATATTACAAACGAAAAGTCAGAACATGCGCATTGGTTAGATGCATTAGAATCAGTGTCTAGAAAAGAATATATCGGCTTGGCTCTTTGTATGAGGGTTAAATTTATAATTATCCAAGTTATTGATAGTAGCAGAAATACTTTGTTTCCTCTATCAGAGCTTATTATTTATGAAATTCACCAAGCCAATTATCAAATTACGATTTCGCTCTCTGGTTTTAGAGAGTTTACAGAGCCAGACAATTATTATTAGTTATACTTATAAATATTTTGATTCAAAGAAATCTTTGTGAGGAGTCAAATTTAATGGTGATGCATCTTTTTGTGCATAAACTGGTTTCTTTTTGTGCATAACTAGCTTCTACGATAATTGAAGTTTTATATTGCGCATAAATTTAATTTTATGTTGTCATGCTCATTTTTAGAGCCTAACCTGTTTACATCAACCGCAACCATGCGGATCCAGTGAGTCTTTGGCTAAATTTATTGATGTGAGGTAAGAGTATGATGAACCAACTTTCCTATACAACTAATAGTAACTATGTGCGCTTAGTTATGCAGGTAAATACTCAAGAAGGCTTCAGCATTGAGTGTATTGAAGGGCTCCTTGATATTGCACTTGCAAATTATCAGCTACTTACCAAAAAACATGAATTGAACTTTTCTAAATTATTAGAAATTTGGGAAAGAGATTGCTCTCATACTTTACCCTGTTGGAATCTGGCCGCCTAAGTACGGCTTGACTTAAGCGTATTAAAGTCTTCTAGCTCTCAGTTAACCGAAAGAGCTTATATAAATTTCTTAACTTTTCTATTTTGGATGTTATCAATTAAGGTAGCAAGGGGATCTCTATGCCTAAAAGTAAACAAAGCTCAGATCTATTTACGTGTTTTTTTGATTCATTGGGTAGAAAGTATATGCCTGACTGGGTAGAGAATGCACTTGATGAAGCTTATACTTTTTTTTCAAAAGCAGGTGAGGAGCACCTCCATGCTTCCGTCAGCATACCTTTCACAAATATGGATATGAGAGGTGTAGAGGCATTCATTCTATTGGGAGTAAAAAATCTTGAAAGCTGGTACATCAATGAAAGGGGGCTTTCTAATAGTCGAAGCTTACAAGCTGAAATTATCATCAATACTAAATCTCTTACCAAAATAGTGGCACAGCATTACAAGGTCTATGATCAACGTTTATTTTTCCAACATGTGAGGGAGTTTGCTGATTCTCTTAGACATCAGTTCGAAATAGGATACTTTTCAGACTTCAGTGAGCTATTAGGTAAGTTTGTAAGCTTGTTGATTAATGAGGATTTAAAAAGTAAAAACTGGGACCTTGATGACGAACTAACAAGCTCAATACTTGATAGTTTAAAAGATTGCAGCTCAACAGATTTGCTTAACTCTTCTGATGCAAACCAGATACAGGGAACACTTGAATATTATCTAGATGATGATTGGCTTGAAGAAGGGGCAAAAAAACTAGCTGATAATCAATCAATACTTGAGCTTGAGCCCTCAAGGGCTGATCCAATTTTCATTAAGTTAGCAGATCTCACTAACAGTGATGCCTCAGATGCAAAGCAGCTATTAGAGCAGTTAACTTTTATGTCTTTAGGGAAGGGGTTTCAAACGAATAGGTTTAATAAATTCCCCTCTCTAGTTGAAATAAAAAAAGATAACTCTAAATTACCAAAAATCAATAAAGAGCTTCTTCTTGCGGGCGTTTATGGTTCACCTATTGTCATGGAAAAAATCGCCTTGGAAATGGGAGTACCTACCCGACAAATAAGGTTTCCGAGGGATGTAATTCTAGCGAGGCAAGCTCTTAAAGAGACTCCAATGATGAATAAAAGCTTTCATCATTGTGGGGTTGAGGCAACATTCTTTCATCATGCTCAGAGCTTTAAAAGTGAAATTCAGATAGATAATACTGACAATGAACTTAATGAATTATTTTTACAAAAGGCACCTCACGCACCAGTAACCATTAACTATTCATTGATTATTAAATGGCTACAAGAATATCAAAAGCCACTGAGTGCTCAGCTTGCTAGGAAAAAATCAAATCGATTAAAAAACTTTCTTGCTGAAAAGGTTATTGGCCAGAAGTGTGCAATAGATATCGCAGCTGATCTTTACTTTGGTTCAATTCATCCAAATCAATCTTCATCGAGTTTAAAAGTTGAATCATTGATTCTTTTAGGAGCGTCTCAATCTGGAAAAAGTCTACTCGCAGATAGTTTTTCGGAGGCTCTGAATTTTATCGATGAAGGGGTAGGGTATGAGTCATTATTTCTACCAATGGAAAGCTATTCTGATTCAAAAAGTGTTTTGAAGTTAATTGGTTCAGGTTCTCAATATGTAGACTCTGCACTTGGCTACTTAACATTAGCTGCTGAGTTAAATCCGCGAATGTGTTTTGTTTTTGAAAACTTTGAGAAAGCTCATTCTGTTGTTCAGGAAGCATTACTAACTCTTTTAGACTCTGGTGAGCTACCAGATAACACATCAAATAGACTGGTTAATTTTAAACAATGCTTTTTTTTGTTTACTACTTCGGTGGGCTCTTCTCAGTTTTCAGCTATTGAACAAGTTGGGGTGTAATTATGATTGATGCGAAGTCTTTATTAAAAGGTAAAAATGGAATTTCAGTAGAGCTTTCTGAGCGGTTGATGGCGGGTCATGTTGCTGTTTTTTCGCCTCTTAAGCCTCTTGAGTTACTGCAAATCGCTGATCAGCGAGTTCAAATCTTTACTAAAGAAAATAAAGAGCATGTCTCATTACCTTTAAATATGTCTGAGTTTGTCATAGAGAGTCTTGGCAAAGACTGTTACGCCAGAAATATTGATTCAGAATTTGAAAAGATGGTGCTTAGGTATGAATCTCTTGTCTATGACGAAGTGGATGAGTTAGTTGACATTATTAAAATTAAAAGAGCGGTGCCTGTATTAAACGAAACAACTTATATTTTGAGCACACAACCAAACGATTGGTTTATAGAATATTTAAGTTTAGAAATAAGCGCATTTCATCATGTACAAAATTTTATGTTGGAAGAAGTGAAATGTTCTTCTTTATTACTAGATTTGAATAGCGCAGACCCTGAATATTGGCTTACAGAGCTGGATAAAATTGATTTGAACCGCTTAGGTGTAGTCGGTTTTACCCATTTGGGTGGAGCAGAGGAATATAAACAACTAGCATGTATTGGCGTTAAATTGATCGAATCTAATAACGTAGATATTGGCGAATTAAGTTTATGTGCAAACCATAGAACAGATGTCTTAAGAAATCTAAATGATAGAAGACGTCGCTTTTTACAAACTATATATAATCCTAGCGTAAAGTTTGACAATGGTGTTGCTGTAGTTGAAGTGCCTGCACCAGAGTTTCAAACATCATTTGATCCTAATGATTTTGATGTGCCTTTCATGGGTCTCCACCAAGCTAGATTTGGCTTTTCTAAAGTTGTCGGAAATGAAAAACTAAAAAGCCAAATGCGTCTTATTAGAGAGCAATTTAAAAGTAAAAATATTAGCCAAGATAATATTCCTAAGGGGTTGTTATTTTCAGGTCCTCCAGGGACAGGTAAAACATTCATGGCAGAGGCATTTGCCCATGAATTGGGGTTGTCATTTATTGTAATTAATGGAGCCGACGTGGTTTCGCAAGGGTGCGCGGTTACCAATATTAAGAAGTTATTTGAGGTAATAAATAAAATATCACCTTGTTTAGTCTTTTTTGATGAAGCAGATAGCTTATGTAGAGCTAGAAATGAAAATAACCCTGTCCATAGCTTAGCTGTAAATACCTTACTAGCTCAAATGGATGGTGTTACATCTAGTAATAATAGCTGTATTTTTATAGCGGCGACTAATCATCCTGAGTTACTTGATCCAGCTCTTTTACGAGCTGGTCGTTTTGAGCGTGAAGTGCGTTTCACTTACCCTACAGAAGACGAGCGTTTACAAACCATTCAAGTCCAATCAGAGCTTTTTGAGACTAGGCTGTCACAAGAAGAGTGCAGAGTATTAGCAAGTTTGACTGCTGGACAAACCCATAAAGCGATTCAAAATATTTTTCGAGATGTCGTTGTTTACTCAAATGATACTAGCCAAAAAAGTATCTTTAACCTGCTGTTGGTCACACTGCTAACAAATTTAAGCTCTGGTTCTACTAATGAGCATGACTTTAAAAGTAAAAAGCTATTACATGTAAAAGCAACCCATGAGGCTGGGCATTTTATTGCTATTAAATCGCAATTTCCTAGTGCTAGCGTCAGAATGATTTCAGGGAAATATGGTGTAACAGTGTCTGACGAGCTCGATAGTTTAGATATCTTCACGAAAGAGAGACTCAATAAAGAGTTGATTATTCTGTTAGGAGGAAGAGCTGCTGAGGAAGTGATGTATGGAGAAGAGCAAGTCAGCCATGGGTCATCGGATGATATGAAGCGCGCTACCAGTATGGCAAAGCAGGTTTTGGTTAGCCTCGGAGCAATTAGTCAGTGCGAGGGCGTTGATGTCAGTCAGCTTAGAACATTTGAAGGAAAAGTTGACCAAGAAGCGAATAAAGTTGTCAATACTGCTTATCAAGAAGCAAAGAGCTTAGTTAATAAATATAAAAAGGGAATAGAGCAAGTTACTGATATGCTCTTAAATGACGATTATATTCTCGAATCTTCATTAAATTTTATCGAACTCGAAAAACAAGGAGACAGTGTTTATGCGCAAAGGCTGCACTAACGTTAATTCCATCTCGTACTACGAGAATAATTCAGGAGCATTTATAGAGCAGACAAAAGCTCTTGATATGAGTGAAATATATAGCCGTTTTTTACGACATATTAGGCCGCAAGGGTTAATTTTAGATGCAGGGTGTGGAGCTGGTAGAGATATTTGTGCTTTTCGAAGCAAAGGCTATGAAGTTGAAGCTTTTGATGCCTCAGAAAAAATGGCTTTGTATGCGTCAGAATACAGTGGAATTCAGGTCAGAACTACTTCTTTCTTACAGTTTAATACAAAGAGTAATTTTGATGGAATTTGGGCATGCGCTTCTTTATTACATGTAAAAGAAAGTGAGATAGAAGGAACTATTAATCACTTAGCACTATTCCTAAAGAAACAAGGAGTATTTTACCTATCCTTTAAACTTGGTGATGGTGAACGCCAAGATGGGGATCGTCTATTTCTTGATATGACTGAAGTACGCTTAAGAAAAATAATAAAGAAGTTAATAAATTTAAAGTTAAAAGAGCTCTGGATAACTAAAGATGTACGTGGGGAAGAGCGCCCAGCTTGGCTAAATATTATTTTATATAAAGTGTAGGAGATTTATTTATGAAGCAAGGTATCAAGAAAGCTAGCATTGCTGAATACATCGGCGACAAAAACCATAGTGAAAGTTTGAGAAGTTTAAGAACTATTACTTTGTTTGGAAAGAATGTGGCGACGTATAAATTTGCTTTAGCTCTTGCTCTTCTAAAGGTAGAGTCAAATCAATCCACAATGAAATTCGCAGATCTTCAAGAAAGCTTCTTGAAAGAATTTCTCCTTCATTATGAAGAAGTTCCTCAGCAATTTAGTAGCGGAAAACCAACCAGAATTACAGAAGCTTGTGATCTTTATATTAAAGCAGGGAAAACGCATTCAGCTTTTGAAGTTCTTAAAGAGAGTACCGCTGCTCTATGGCATAACTATGTTTTTGATGCATTTCATAATGTTGGAGGGGGTACTATTGATGATAAGTGGTGGCTATTCGAGCATGACTCTAATAACAAGTCTCTAGTACTCACGGATAGGCTACTTGAACTGCGAGAAAGTTCATTTGAAAAAGAAATAATGATTAATGAAATATTAGCTCGTTGGTCAATTGTGCAATCAGCTTGGGCTTATGGTGTATCTACAAATCTTGTGACTCACTCAGAAGCAGAAGGACTTGTAATCTCGTCTCAAAATGGCAGTAAAAGAGTTAGCCTTCGTAGCGCTTTAGGAGCCCTATTACCCTACCAGAAAGGGCGATGCTTCTACTGTGATGCTCTGGTTGATAAAACTAGTCAGAGTAGTGAAGATTTATTTCCCGATGTAGATCATTTCTTTGCTCACTCCTACATTTCAGGACTCAAGACGGAGGGAAATAAAAGAGCTTTATCTATAAATAAAGACGGTATTTGGAACTTAGTAATTGCATGTAAAGCATGTAATAGAGGAGCCAACGGTAAATTTGATAGCCGGCCGCCGCCTCAGTTTTTTGAAAAGCTAGTAAAACGAAATATGTTGTTTATTGAAGAACATAAGCATGCTTTTCGCAGTGGAGTATTAACGTCTTTAGGTGTGGAATCAAGTATGCAAATGCAAAAGAAAATGCATGATCTTTGGAATGGTTTCGAAATACGTAAAGTTTGGGTTCCCAAAGGTATTTAGGTAAGCAAAACCCTGCTTGATCGAAGTGTGTATTGTCGCTGTTTACATTAATACGCTTCTACAATCTTTCATCTCTTCTCGCAATAAAAAGCATTGTTCTGATTATGTTTTCATTAATCGGTAGGGCTTTTTATTGCCTGAAAAATATGATTTTCCACAAAATTGGTATTAAAAAGGTCTCGAACAATGAAACTAATAAAATTAATAGCAATACAGTTTGTATTGCTTTCACTAGTTGCTTGCGGAGGAGCAAGTGAATCTTCGGATACATCAAAAGATGTTGCTCAAGCCCCTGATGATAATAATCTGCCAGAGCCAGAGCCAGAGCCAGAGCCAGAGCCAGAGCCAGAGCCAGAGCCAGAGCCAGAGCCAGAGCCTAGACCGGAGCCAGAAACAATCACTTTAACGCTTGCTACAGAAACGGTTGAAATTGACGAGTTAGATTCGTACTCATTAGCAATGACTGTTGATTACACAGGCAGTAAAGAGCTTACTTACACAACCTCAATGGCAGCGCCTATCAATGCAACATTTGAAGACAGTACAGTGACTCTTGATGTGGATGACTTAGCTAAATGGTATATGCCAACTGACTACACAATTACTGTGAGTGATGGCGATGTATCAAGCTCAGCAACGTTAACTGTGCAACTAAACAACACTTCACTTGATGACAAAATCAGTCAATTAGAAGACGATATTGCTCTTTATACTGATGGTGAGTTCACTCAACCTTCTTATGAATTGATTAATATCACTGATTTTTTCTCTGTTCTTACTTATCGTGCTGGACTTGCGACAGCAAGCGAAGCGCAACAGTTAGTCATTGAATCAAGTAAAATCATTAGTGACAACAACGACAATACGTATATGTCGATATATGAAGTACGTAATGGTCTTAATGAGCTTAAAAGTAATGAATCGCTGAGTGAAAACAGTGTTGACGCATTAATGGCTGAATTTGACAGTGTTATCGTAGAGTTCACAGAGACCGCATTTGATTCGCTTGATGTTTATTCTTTGATATCACAAGGCTACATGCCTGAATTACGCGTTGAAAAACCGACTTTTAATGGTGATTCATTCTCTTTCTTTATCGGCAACCCGAAATTTGGCAGTTACGAAAATGGTACTGGCGTATGGCTGTTTGATAGTGAATTTGAATTCCTATCATCGCTAACTGTTCGCTATGGACAGTGTTCTTTAAATTTATAATCGCGAAAAAGGCCACAAACATGAAAACACGTTATAAACATATTTTTGCACTGACAGTCATGCTTGCAACTAGCTTTGCCATCCAAGCAAATTCAGACGTAGTGACACTCGTTGTTGTGAAAGATGCTAACTCACGACTAGAGTCAACCGCAAAAAATTACTCTCAGTCCGTACAGGGTATTAGCATGATCAGCGCTGAGCGCAACAGTTCACAATCAGAAAAGCTATCTTTGATTGATGCTCCTAAATCTGATGTGGAATACCAAATCGAGTTGCTTAAAAGCCAAGGCTTCAAAGTCGCTATCGATCATCCTATTTACCCTGAGGGTAAACCTGACTTTAACTCACTTGCTAAAGTTAGCAATAAAACACTATCTGCACTAACTGAAGGGCAAGCCGTCACACAAACAGTTACTTATAACGACCCTTACTTCGACAGTCAAACACACCTACACCCATTTAACGAAGACAACCTTGTGGGCAACAACTTTGTTGGAGCTTGGGGGTTAGGTGAACCACGTAGCAAAGCGCGTGTAGGTATTATTGACGGTGGATTCTTAACGGAAGGCTTTTTTCCTGATATGCGCCTTCCTGTTGCAGAAAAATCATTAACACATGATCGTCTCGGACAAACTGCGTGGAACACCGAAGAAGATATGAGTTGTGAAAATGGTCATGGTGCAGCGGTATATGGTGTTATTGGTGCCGTGAGCAATAACAATGATGGCATCTCAGGACTCGCCAATGCAGATATGGTTATGGCCCAAAGCCATTTATGCGGGAATAGTAGCTTGTATATTGTCTCTAAAGCAATCTATTGGCTCGCTGGTATTGATTACTTTAATATCCAAGGCTTGAGCGAACCTGTTGATATTATCAATATATCTTCAGGTGCAGAACTCGAATGTCCTTATTACATGCAAGATGCTATTGATGCTGCGACTGCTAAAGGTATTACAATTGTGACATCATCAGGTAATGACGCTAACGACATCAAAAACATGACACCTTCAAATTGTAAAGGCGTTGTCTCTGTCTCTAATATTGATGATTATACGGGTGATTTATACACAACATCATCTTATGGTGAAACCGTATCATTATCAGCAAAAGGCGTATCTGTCCCGTCTTTTTACAAAAATGCGAGTTCACTTGTGGCAAATTGGTCGGGTACGTCATTCTCTGCACCAATTGTGGCGGGTGCGTATGCTTTAGCTAAATCTCACGCTCCGTCATTATCGGGTTCAACATTGCGTAAACTATCAGAAAGTACGGCGCGAGAGCTTACTGGACCTGAGTGCTCACTGAAAGGTTGTGGTGCTGGTTTGCTTGATGCAAAAGCGTTTACTGAGGCTGCCATTGATCTACAAGAAAATGGCTTTGGTGCAATTGCACCCGCTTTATTATCAAATGAGAAATGTGATGATGAATTGTTTGCAACGGCAACGGGTATTCTTGATCGCTTATGTGCATCATCAGAGTTTACTATCACACCTCATTTTGATGATGGTAAAACAGCGTTTCGTATCATGAGCGCACCTATGAGTGAAGAAATCTCTGATACGAACACTCGAACATTATTAACAACATCAGATGTGAATTTTATCTTAAGCGACATCAATACTCGTGAAAATAAATATTTCTATCAACTGTGTGAAAAAGATGGCGAATGTGACGAAAGTACACTTTACCATTTTAATGTTGATGAGTTTGAACAGCCTAGTTACTGTAATTAGGTGTCTTGTGGTAAATAGTCCTGTGATGTCAAACGTTTGAGATTGCTGAATTTAGATAAGTTTTAGTCGGTAAGCTTCATTTCAGCATCCTTATCTGGACATAGAATTTAAAAAGCTAGGACGCTCTTTCATAATTATAATTCAAATTACGTGAGGAGCTTCAAAGCTCCTCACTTATAGGCTTATTTAAGAGGCTTTCTGAACTTCACAATAATCCCTAGCACTTCTCAGAGCGAGAGTGACTTGTAGTGCTAAAGCATCTACGACTTTCATGCAAACGGAATTGCCAAATTGTTTGTAAATCTGGCCTTGAGATACCGCATCTACAATATACTCTTCAGGGAAGCCTTGTAATCGAGCGCATTCTCTAGGTGTTAACTTCCTAGGGCGTTTACCTAGCTCAGATTGATCAATTAGTATCTCAGAACCATCTTTATAGTAGCGCGCACTTATTGTATTTGTATATTCACTTTCAGCATTGAAAAGTGAATAACCAAAGCCATTTCCTTTCGTTTTATGTTCTTCTTTTCTCCGCTGGTGGCCAGCCCAAAGCTTTTCAGATATCGTGAATTTATCATCACTCGGTGCTATTTCACTTAAATCTTCTAAAATATCACCTACTTTAGTTGGTGTTTTAGGAGGCGTAGGCCATTTAAATAACTCATCAAAATCACATCCATCAAATTGATTCTTATCAAATCCAACTATAAATACCCGCTCTCTATTTTGTGGGGCACCAAAGTCACCAGCTCTAAGTACTTTATAATCAACCCAATAATTTAGTTTCTCTGATAACGCATGTCGTGTTTCTTCACTTAGAGGTACGTCATCAGGTATTTCTAGGTCAAAATTACCTTTTAAAATATCTAAAATAGTTTTTAAAGTACGGCCTTTATCATGCCCTTGAAGCTGTTTAACATTCTCAAGTACAAAAGCTTTGGGTTTTTTTTCAGTAAGAATTCTTTGAATTTCGAAGAACATTGTTCCACGGGTATCATTAAAACCTTGCTTTAGGCCAGCTTGAGAGAAAGCTTGGCAAGGGAAACCACCTAAAAGTATGTCATGATCTGGAATATCTGATGCAGCAATTTGAGTGATATCACCGTTGGGCATTTCACCAAAGTTAGTTAAATATGTTTTTTGAGCAAACTTATCCCACTCAGAAGTAAAAACACAGTGCCCACCGAGTTTTTGGAAAGGCAACCTTATACCCCCAATCCCTGCGAATAAGTCTATGAATGAAAATTCAGACCGAGATAAAGGTTTCTGTTTAAATGGCGCGTTATCTAGATGTGATTTTAATTCTGACTCTAGATTGAGAATATCGACAAGCTTTTTTGAAGTCGGTTTGTGTTCACCTGTTTCCCACCCTCTAACTGTTCGTTCGCCAGTAGAGGCCATACCAAGTAAGTTCGCAAATTCAGTCCGGCCTAAACCTAAGCTTTCTCGTATACTTTTGATTTGACTTGCTATATCGTTATTCATTAAAACTTTACTCATGATGCTATTAAACTTGTCCGGTTTTAACCCCGGTGAATATAGCACTGTATAAATGATCAGGCAAGGGAAACAATGTTAAAAGATCTTTCTACATTACGTATTGAAGCAATAGAGAAGGTACAAGCTAATATTTTTAATGAAATTAGTTTATCAAGTACAGATAAAGAAAAAATCTATTTAGAGTTTATTAGCTATTTTAATAACTTGAATACAAGTCTCTTATCTGACTCTATAAAACTCGTAAATAAGAGCAAACAGACAGCATACATTCCCTTTAGTTGGTTTGCTCGTTTACAGCAATGTGTTGGTTTTATTGAAGGGTTAATTGAGTACCTAGCTGTTTTAGATGAAATTAAAAACGACTCTGGCATTGATCATAAAGTATTTGAATCGCTACCTTCTCTAAATTGGAAGTCAAAATTTACAAATGATGAGTTAGATAAGCTATATATTTTTCTGAATAATAACTTGAATGAAGAAGATATATCATTTTTTGAAGACTTCTTAGAGGGGCGTAGCTGGCTAGAAGTTAAGAATGAAGAGAAGGGAGAGTTACAAGGTCGAAAGCTGTCACGAAGAAATGATGAAATAATTGCCTCAAGTGTGATCAAAGTTTGTTCTCTCATCCAAGAGAATTCTGGAAAAATAGAGTTACTTATTGAGTTATTGAGTGAAAAGCCAAGCCTAAGAAAATTCCTAGAAAAAAAGAATACCATCCCTGATGGCGAGGTTCTAAGAAATACCAAATCCGTAGAAGATAAAAGCTTATTTCAATATAAATCTAATGCTGGTAAAGGTAGTAATAAGGTTTATTACGGCGCTCCAGGTACAGGAAAAAGCCACTGTATAGATGAAGTAACAGAAAACCACTCCCGTTATGTAACAGTATTTCACCCAGACACGCAATATAGTGATCTTGTAGGTGTTTTAAAGCCTGTTATGGTCGATGCCAATGGTGAAAAGAAGATTTCTTATAAGTTTAGGCCAGGGCCCTTCACTAAGGCGCTTATAGAGGCTCTAAATGATACTAATAAACATGTTTATCTTGTAATTGAAGAACTTAATAGAGCACCTGCAGCAGCTGTTTTTGGTGAGGTATTCCAACTATTAGATAGAAATGCGCAGGGCGAAAGCCAATATAAGATAGAGGTATCAGATCCCGATATGTTACTCCATATCAAGGAGCATCTAAATGAGCCTGATAAGTTTCATAAGCTTTACTTACCTTCAAACTTCTCAATTCTAGCAACTATGAATAGTAGCGATCAATCAGTCATGCCAATGGATACAGCCTTTAAGAGACGTTGGTTATTCGAATATTTACCAATAGATTTTACTAAAGCAGGTGATGGTAATTTTGAGATTGCACTTTCTGATGGTGAGAAGATAGAAGTGCCTTGGAAAGTATTTGCAGAAGTTGTTAATGATACTTTGTCTTCCTTACAAGTACCTGAAGATCGCCTACTAGGGCACCGCTTTGTATCTGATGATGAGCTTACGAGCATTGAGGAAGCCAATAATACATTAAAAGGTAAAATATTAGTTTACCTCTGGGATGATGTACTTCGTCATGGAAAGCGTGATGTGATTTTTAATACATCAGAAGTAAGCACTTTTGGTCAGTTGTCGCATAAATTTGGAGAAGGTGATCCTATTTTCTCCGAAACATTTGAAACTAAACTACAAGAGAAGTTAAACAGCGCACAAAAAGCCCAAGAAGTGGCCGCAGATGAACAAGCAGAATAGATGTAATTAAAAATGCGTAAATTACACCTATTTGAAGACAGGCAAAGTATTGTAAAAGCAATGCCCAAGAAGTTAGTTCAAAAACTGGATCAACTAGGGCTTCTTTACAGTAATAAGCAAAAAGTAATGTTTTGTGGCTTAATTAGCTTTGATGATCAAATTGCAGTGTTCCTTCCACGGAACAGTGATTTTGTAGAAGCTGATGAATTAAGTCAAAAGGAGGTATGTGCGACACTTTTGAAGGCACTGAAGCGTTATTTAGATAACAAAGACAACGCTATAAATGCTGATGAATTAATTGATGAAGGGGTATATGGAAAAGAGTACTTAGGTTTAATATTTGCCTTATTTGAAGACTACTTCAACAATGGTCTATTTACACGTCGAGTAACCGAGAGGAAGGTAAACTCAGGTAAAATAGATTGGAACCGTACTATTAAGCAATCTATACCATATATGTCAGGTGACAGTCCTGTTTATTTAGAGTTAGCTGGTTCTATCAAACGCGTATACTCTAATTGTGAAACTGCGAGGATCCATGCTGAAATCTTACGCAAGTTAGATCAAAAAATTGGGTGGTTAATTAATGTTGATGGAGCTATAACTAGACAGCTTATCGATGTTCCTGCCTCATTACTGAATAATGATGCTAAGCTTTATCACCTGAATAATGAGCTAACAAGAGCATATTCAGATCGCGATATTTATCTCATTAAACAGTTAATAAGTTATCTTAAATTAGAAAGTATGTCTCAGCAAAGTGACTTTTCTATTGGTGTAAAAAGGTTTGAAGGCATGTGGGAACATATGCTGTCAAAAACACTGAAAGACGTATTTCCTATTAACAAAAAGCTAGCTAAGCCTGTATATAAAATAAATGGTGAATTGAAGCTAGCTAGTAGGAAAGGACAAAGAACCGATATAGTGCTTAGAGATCCTAAAACTGGTGACTTCACTGTTATTGATGCTAAATATTACTCTGCAAAAAGCATTGAGACGGCTCCAGGATGGCCTGATTTAGTTAAGCAATTTTTCTACGCTAGGGCTGTGAAATCAATATATCCTGAGAGCAATGTCTCTAATATGTTTATTTTCCCTGGTAAGAATGGACCAATTGAATCTGCACAAATGGCTGAGCCAACTAAGTGCGAGATTCAAGAGGAAAACTTGCTTGATGAATATCCTGTGATCTCTTGTCTTTTTCACTGCCCAACAAAAATTCTATCGATATACATATCAGATAGATACATTAATTAACAGCTACGGTACACTTCTAATGTACCGTAGCTGTTTATGGATTTTATTCAGGCTTTAATATATTTTTGTATTTACCTATTAAAATGCTCTTATCGAGATCCGGTTGTCCTTGCCTCGCCATGTACGATGAAAACCTAGACTGAATATCTTTCAAAAAAATACCTGCCACTGTAGCTTCCCTATTGAACTCTTGATATTCGTTAACTTCAATGGTTTCGATATTTTGGAAGTCAATTAATTTGGCATTTAGATCACTATACTCTGGTAAAAGAGCATATTTATCTCTTTGCCCTTTGACTATTTCCCCTATGATTTTTTCAATCGTTTTTGCTGGATCATGTGCTTTAATAATTCCCTTTTCTAAAAATGATTCTCTCAAAACAGGTATTAATGGAGCTAGTATTACTTTGTTAGCGTTTATTTTTAACGTGCCATCTTCATTAACTTTTCTTACGGCAACATCACATGCTGGTGAGATATTAATAAAATGCTTATTGTTTTGGCTAATAATATCACCAGTAGCTATATGTTTTTGTATAGGAGGTTTAATGTAATACTCTGCTGGGTGGAAATACCTTGACTCCCCATCACTATACTCTGCCAAATACTCACTCAAATGACTCAAAGCATACCTTAAAAGGGTTTTTTCTGAACTTTGTTCGGTTGTTGAGGCGATATTCTTGTAGTCATTTGCAAGGTGCTCCCAAAAAATCTTTTTTAAATGCTCTTCGATCAAACCTCTTCCACCAAGAATTTTAGTAATCCCAGTTTTAAAAATTTCTTTTAATTCTTTCAATATTTCAGCATATTGAACATCGTCATCACGATTGTATGAGGTAATGAATGGGCTAGGATAATTTACTATGTCATCATCTAGGTTGCCTAAATTACCGGACACGATAAAAATAGGAAATCTATGCTGCTCTAAAACTCTTCTAATTACTTTGTTCCCTGATGCTTGATTATTTTCTTCACCTTCAAGGTTTAAGTCGATTATTGCACCATCAAACTTTTCAGAAGATATTTGTTGAAGCGCATTATCGGAATTTTTCTCTCTAGTGATCTCTATTCTTATTTTATCAGTATCGTCTTCATTTAGTTCTTCGATTGCATCTGTGTATAAGTCATATTGATCATTATCATCTTCCACGATTAAAAGCTTTAATTTTTGTATCATAATTATTCTTCCAAGTTGAATGTTAGTTCAAAACATGCCCCACGTTCTAAACTTTGAGCAGAAATGCTACCGCCCATTCTTTTCATTGACTCACCTGCTAGGGCTAAGCCTAAGCCTGTGCCCTTTTGGTCTGGCCGCATACTGTAGTTAGGCTCAAAAATAAGCTCTAAATTATTACCTTCAAACCCAGGGCCATTATCAATAAACTCAACAAAAACTTTGTTATGTTCTTGATAAATATCGACAGATATTAGCTTTTCATCTTGGTCTTTTAACCAATAAATACTATTTTCTAATAAATTTGAGAAAACAGTCATGATATCAAAGTCATAGCCTTTTATTTCAATATCATTACTTGGTGAGTTGATTTTATAGACAATATTTTCAGACTTAAGCTCTGATTGAAAAATATCAAAGCATTCAGATACTTGATCAACTAAGTTATAGCTTTTTACAGAGCCTTTTCTTACTCTTGCCAAAGGCTCTATTCGCTTAAATAGTTTTGTAAGTCCTTTAGTGTGTTCTTTAACAGACTGTGAACGTTTTCTGAGCTTCTCCTCAAGAATATTATCATGTTCCTGTCCTAACTTGTGTGCCCAACTTGTTATTCTAGGAACTGTCTCGGAAATATATTTAATATGTTTCCGGCCTTCATGTAGAAGAACGTGAGTAATTTTACCTAGAGATGCTTGTCCTTGATAAGTTGCAATAGTCTCTTTGATTTTTCTAAGATATTCTGACTTTTTCTCACTATCCGATTCTAGTTCTTTGCTTACAACTTTTTCGACAGTTAAAAGGTTTCCATGAGATAAGCCATGCTTTAATAATTGAGTGGATATTCGCTTTTTAATTGATGAAAAGTCGAAAAGCTCCTCGAGCTCGGCATCAACAGCACCTGTTTTGAAATACTTAGATGTTAGACGCCTATACTGACTTCGTCTTGCTTCTAATTCATTTAAAACTACTTTTACAGAGTGGATAAGGCCAAAATAGTAATTGTTTTCTACAAGCCCATCTCGTGCACTTTTCTCTTCTAAACCAGAGCTTTCTTCAGAACGGATATATACCAAACCAATGATTTGATTATGCCCGACTTTATTTGATTGCTGTACTCTTCGCTTATCTAAGTCTAGCCAATCAAATGAAGGATCGCCGTATGGTCTGATCCGAAATTGTTCTCTGTAAAGGCCAACGCCGTATGTTTCGTCTAAAATTTTACGAGCATCTTGTTTGCCAACAAACTCTCCAGTATCAGGATCTTTTAAGCCCCGCTTTATGATATTGTCAATATTGCTTGGGTCTCTGTCATAAACTCTAAGGTCAATAAATATTTCACCGGGCCTATTTTGGTTTTCTTTTCTAGAGATTGGAATGTTAACTTCTATTTTTTCTAGGCCTAAGTTTGGTAAATTCTGATTTTCAAAATATAGAGTAGCGTTTCCCTTTGAACTAATTTTACCTGAAATTTTATAGTCATAAACTGAGAGAATTGGGAAGGGTTTTAAGTTAATAGTTCTTGATGCGTACCGAGGATTCGGGAAGTTTAGGAATTCAAGAGTCATCGAGAAACTATCATGAGATATTTCGTAACCCTGTTGTTCAGCTGCTTTATAGACCTCTTCAGGTGATAAAAGGTTTCTAAGTTCAGTAAGGAGCTTTTGTATTTGTTTATCATTCCAAATGTCGTTAACAACCTTTTCAGTAACATTCTTTTTGATAACTTTTATAGATGTTCCGTTTTTTTTGTCCGTATCAGTTTCTTTAACTTCAAGTTTAAATTGGTCCAAAAACTCAACTTCAGCTAGCTTTTTCATATCAAGCTTGAGGTATGTTTTTTTACCGTCTTGAACTGAGCTTAGGATTATTATGTCTCCTAAGATAGAGGCAGCAAATCGACCAATACCTTTTCTTCCTTGTAAAGCTCGATTCTTTGAGCTCTTTTTTCTTAATAATTTATCATCTGTTGCTGGGACTAACCATTTATTTACGATGGTGTCTAAGCTCATGCCATGACCTTGATCAATTACCTCAATAATGAGGTTTGCCTTTTCATTGTCATAGTTAAATTTAATACTCGCATCCGGTGAGTCTGCGTCATATGCATTTTTAACGAGCTCTACAATAGCTGCATAACTATCTTTTACTAAATCTTGGCCAATGGTTCTTAATAAGCGAGCAGCAGGCCTTATACTTTTTGTTAATGTAGTCATAAAAATCCAGCAAAATCCTTTGATTAAAATTGATACTACAAGTTATTGCTTCTAAAGTCTTCTCGGGAAAATATTTAATTTGAAGTTGAGATTACACCCAGTGATAGAAAAAGTACTCCTAACTCATGAAAGTTGTCATACTCTAGAAGTTTGGCTCTGGTACTATTATAAATTTCAGGCTCTTCCGCACTCCCTTCATTAATAGCTTCAATAACTGTATATCGCGTTGTATTCTCTTCTCTTTGCTCTTCATCAGCATAATCAACCCAAAGTACATAATACTGTTCACCTACATTAAAATAAAAGCTTGGACAAACATCATTGTGCCAGCTTTTATCTATTAGGTATGGATGCTCTTTTAAATCAAAGCCTAAATCAAAGTCTCGACCAAATTCTTGTTTATATAAACTCATTTTTGCCCCTCTTAAAATTTAAATGATATTTTTATTTGTTCGTATTTACTCTTGATTGTTAGGTTTAGGAGTAAAGTAAACTTTTAAATAATCCTACTCAATGTAGTAAACTACCCATATTAGCTAAGTACTAATAGCATATCTTTACTTTTAGTACCCACATTAGTACCCATGGCCAAGGGCCTGAAAATAAAGGTAATATAAATCAAATGAGTAGAGCAGGAATACAGTGGTTCCCGGGTCACATGAACAAAGCCCGAAACGAAATTAAAGAAATCATGCCACAGATGGATGTGATCATTGAGGTACTTGATGCCCGTATTCCTTACAGTAGTGAAAACCCAATGGTTACTGCGCTGCGTGGCGACAAGCCGGTGATCAAAATCATGAACAAGGCGGACTTGGCTGATCCTAAGTTAACGCAAGCTTGGAAAGACTACTTTGAGCAGCAAAGTGGTGTGAAAGCGATTGATTTTGGTAATGATAAAGCGGGTGAAGTGCACCGTATTAATGAGCTTTGTAAAAAGTTAGTGCCGCATAAAGTAGGCGCTGATAAACAAATTAAAGCCATGATCATGGGTATTCCAAACGTTGGTAAATCAACTCTTATTAATACCTTGGCCGGCCGTATCGTGGCAAAAACAGGTAATGAACCTGCGGTAACCAAAGCGCAGCAACGTATTAAGCTTGACGATGGCATTATGCTTTACGACACGCCAGGTATGTTATGGCCTAAAGTAGAGAACGAAAACTCTGGTTATCGTTTAGGGGCAACTGGTGCAATTCGTGATACCGCTATCGACTACGAAGAAGTGGCAAGTTACACCGCTGAATATTTACTGCATGCATACCCAGAGCTTTTAAAAAGCCGCTATAAAATTGATGAGCTACCAGAGTCTGACTGGGAGTTTGTTGAAATGGCAGGTAAAAAGCGTGGTTGTATCCGCGGTGGTAATCAAATCGATACTTACAAAATGTCTGAAATTCTTATCAACGAATTACGCGATGGCATTATTGGTCGTATTACCATGGAAACACCGGCCATGCGTGAAGAAGAAGAGCAAATGGTTGCACAGCTTCGCGCTGCTGCAGAGGCGAAAAAAGCCGCTAAAGAAGAAGAGAAAAAACAACGCCGTGCACGTGCACGTAAGAACCGTCGATAAAGTTAACGCATTAACTTTTAGACATAAAAAAAGCCCTGCAAGGGCTTTTTTAGTTTCATATCTACCGTCACCGATATGAGCAATGTAGCAAGTAAAATAAGTAGGGTCGCTTATATGTCGCCAATATCAAGGGGCGTTGCGATTAGCAACATATAAGCTAAAGCTTTAACGTGGCGACACGCGTTTCTGGGGAGAAACAAATTCAATCTCAACAAGTCATCATACTTCGCTTGGCTTGTTGAGATTAATTATCAATTAGGTTTGTGATGCTGTCAATACTTTTTTGAAAATAATTCTCATTTAGTTTTATTGCAGGTTTTGTACGAATTTCAGACATAAAAAAAGCCCTGTAAGGGCTTTTTGAGTTTCATATCTACCGTCACCGATATGAGCAATGTAGCAAGTAAAATAGTAGGGCGATCACCTGTTGCCAATATCAAGGGGCGTTGCGATTAGCAACAGGCGATCTTAGCTTTATCGTGGGCCACACGTGTTTCAGGGTCGAGAAACAAATCAGTTTATTCCGAACAAGTACTTTATCGTCTTGTTGATAGTGATTATCAATTAGATTTACATGTCTGTCAACACTCAATTGAAAATAATTCTCATTTCTTTGTGTTTGTTTTTTAAACTTCCGTAATACAATGCATTAGCACTAAAGTTAGGCTGTAAATTACGTGCAATAAAAACTATGCTGGGGCTATAACAATTAAAATAATCACATGCGATGTTCTCAATTTGGTCAATAAGCCTTCTTGCAATTGTATACCTGGCAATTTTATTTGCGGTTGCAGGCTGGGCTGATAAAAGAAAAGTATTGCCTTTTAAAGGCTTAACCTATGGTTTATCACTTGGGGTGTATTGCACCTCTTGGGCGTTCTTTGGCACCACAGCACAAGCTGCATACAACGGTTGGTGGTTGGCTCCGACCTATGCAGGCACTATCTTGTTATTCATTTTTGGCTGGCAAGTCTATTGCCGCATAGCGCATATTTGTCGGCAGCAAAAAATAACCTCAATGGCAGATTTTATTGCGACCCGATATGGTCAATCGTCGAGTTTGTCTGGGCTCATTTCATTGATTTCAGTGATTGCCATTGTGCCCTATATCTCTTTACAGCTAAGTGCAACTGCACAAAGTATCAACTTACTTACCGACCGTGCTGCCACACAAAGCCATGAAGTATGGGCCGACAGTACTTTTTACATCACGATTGTATTGGCACTGTTTGCTATTTTATTCGGCGCGAGGCGGTTAAAGCCCAGCGAACATAATCCTGGTTTGATTGCCAGTATAGCCTTTGAATCTGTGGTTAAATTATTGGCGTTTTTAGCGGTGGGTTTGTATGTGTGCTTTGCTTTATTCGACAGCCCTGTGGCACTGTTTGAAAAAGCGCATGACCTAAATATTGATCAGCAAGTGGCTGCCACACAAAGTCCAACCTATGTGTATGTTGCTCATACTTTGCTTGGTATTTTGGCGACCTTATGTTTGCCAAGACAATTCCACATGAGCTTTATCGAAAAAAATAACGATAAAGAGCTGGCCTCGGCGCGTTGGCTATTTCCGATTTACCTCTTACTTATTAACCTGTTTATTCTACCGATTGCATACGCCGGATTAATTTACTTTCAAGGTCAAAAAGTCGGCTACGACACCTTTGTATTGGCTTTACCTATGGCAGCTGATGATGCCTTTGTGGCGTTATTAGCCTTTTTAGGTGGCTTTTCAGCGGCAACAAGTATGGTAATAGTGTCATCAATTGTGCTTTCAGTGATGATCACTAATGACTTTATTAACCAATTTATTTTACGCCGCTCGCAACTTACATCGAGCAGTCGCGGGCTTGATAAAAATAACCTATTACATGCACGTAAAATCGTTATCGTATTGATTTTATTGCTAAGCTATTTCACTCACCGAGTGCTGGGCGAAAGTACAACCCTTGCCAATGTGGGTTTGATGTCGTTCACCTTAGTCGCGCAATTTTCGCCAGCCATGATTATAGGCTTATGGTGGCGACAAGCATCGTGTCGCGGTGCGCAATTAGGGATTTTAAGCGGTTTTATTATTTGGGGTTATACACTTTTACTACCGAATATCGCCGGAGGTTTAGGAAGCGATAGTTTATGGCTTGTAAATGGACCTTGGGGAATAAGCTGGTTAGCGCCAACCGACTTATTCTCATTAGGCATGGAAAGCATTAGCCAAGCTTTATTGCTATCGCTAGGTGCGAACTGTTTAGTGTATTTCTTAGTACCGTTATTTAGTCGAGCAACCTTAGCTGAACGCTTGCAGAGCAATAAGTTTGTGTCGCAGCTTAGTGATTCTCGAGTGAGTAATCATCTACAGCCTTTGAGTTACCATGATCTAGGTGCACTATTGCAACGATTTGCCGAAAAAGAAGCGGCACAGTCTTTGGTAAATCATTACTTTCCGGATGATAAAAGTAAGTGGAAACGTCCTGCCAATGTTGAGTTAGAACTATTAGTTGAGCGTGAGATGTCTGCGGTGATCGGCGGCGCATCGGCACGGCTTATTTTAGATGTGGCTAAGAATGAGCAGCGCCAGCCTCTAGAGCAGGTTGCTGAGTTTGTTGACGAAGCAAGCCAAGTGCTTAAATTTAATCGTGACTTACTGCAATCAACAATCGAAAATATTCAACAAGGGATCAGTGTAGTTGATAGTGAGCTGCGCTTGGTAGCTTGGAACCAAGGCTACAAAAACATGTTCGCCTACCCAGATGATGCGCTTTACATAGGCCGCCCGGTTGCCGACATTATTCGTTTTAATGCCGAACGCGGTTTATTTAGCGGCGAGAGCATGACCAGCGAAGTTGAAAAACGCTTAGCCTATTTACGCCAAGGCAGCGCTTATAAATACCAGCGCTCGCACAATGATGGTCGCGTGTTTGAAATGCAAGGTAACCCACTGCCAGGTGGCGGCTTTGTAACAACCTATACCGACATCACCGAGTTCGTAAAACAACAAAAAGCGTTAACCGAAGCCAATGTTAGCCTTGAAGAAAAAGTCGCAGCACGCACCTTAGCATTGACTCAAGCAAACCAAGAGTTGTCGATGGCAAAGCAAGTGGCGGAGCAAGCAACGGTCAGTAAAACGCGCTTTTTTGCCGCTGCTAGCCATGATTTACTGCAACCTTTCAATGCTGCGAGCTTGTTTTGTTCTTTAATGAATGAAAAAGCCCAAGACACCGAACTTAAAGAGCTGGCGATGAATATTAAGAATTCATTGGGCAGCGCCGAAGAGTTATTATCGAGTATTTTAGAGTTAACTAAGCTCGATTCGGGCTCGTTTAAAGTACAAATGAGCGAGTTTGCTGCCAGCTCGTTGGTTGAACCATTGCGTAATGACTACGAAGCCCTTGCCCGCGAAAAAGGCTTAAAGTTTATTATTGAAACCTGCGATGTGCGCTTGCATACCGACAAAGCACTGCTGCGACGAGTGCTGCGTAACCTTTTGAGTAATGCGATTCGTTATACTGAGCAAGGTGAAGTGCGCTTAAAAATGCAGTACGACGATGATCATGTATCCTTTATTGTTGAAGACACAGGGATTGGGATTGCATCGAGCGATCAACAAACTATTTTCCAAGAGTTTAAACAGCTTGGTGCAAAGCCAAGCGCCGAGGGGTTAGGCTTAGGGTTGGCAATCACTAAACGTATATGTGACTTACTTAAAATACCCTTAGTGATGGGGTCTGAACTTGGTAAAGGCACGCAATTTACCCTTACCCTGCCTTGTAGAGTGAGTACTGCGCCTGCGCAAGCGAAAGGCGCTGAGGCATCACAAGAAACAGAGCTGGGGCAATTGCGTATTTGGTTGCTTGATAACGACCGCAACGTGTTAGAGGCATTAAAGCAGCTACTCGAAAATTGGGGCTGTGAAATTTCAATAGCCACTAACTTAGCGGAGCTTGAGCAGTTAAAGGCAAGTCAAGCCCTGCCGCAATTGTTGATTATTGATTATCAGCTTGATGATGGAGTAACGGGACTTGAAGTGATTGAGCAAGCGGCACTAACACGCTTACCAGCCATCGTTAATACCGCGAATCATGATGAAGGCATACGCGAGTTAGTGCTCGATGCGGGCTATCCATTGCTTTATAAGCCTCTGAAAGCGCCCGCCTTAAAACGCATGATTAAGCGACTGACTTAATCTGCGTTTTGCTCAGTTGCTAAGGTTGACTCTTTGAGGCGTTGCTTAACCTTGGCAACAAAGCGTCTATCTAGGTCGTCTTCATTGCTTAAGAATAAAAGCATCTCATTACCGTCATGATCAATAACGGTAAGTGAAGATGTTGTTAGAGGACTTTTTGCATAGTCTGCTTTCACTTCTTTTATTTCATTAAAGTAGAGCAGATCTTTTTCAATTACACCTTGTTCATTTTTCCAGTAACTAAAAAGCGTATTTTTCGTCATGCCATTGCCATCATCTCTGAAATCAAAAAATGCATCGCTATAAAAATACTCCACATTTTCATCACTAGGCATAATCTCTTGACGCTTTAAAAAGTTAACCTGATAAGACCAAAGTTTGTCACCTGTAACTATGGTTGAATTAGGCAATAAGTATAATTCAGCAATTAGCCCATAAAGTAGTAAAGGCGTCGCGAATACAGAAATTAGCAGCTGTCTTGCACGCCATTTTGAGTTGTACTCTAACGCATCTTTAGGTTGGTTAAGGTTTTGAATGTAGTTAACAATTGGTAGCCACAATAAAGGAATGATTAAGAATAGCCACATACCATAGTCACCTAGTGAACTTGCTATTTCACATACAATAATCATTAGCCAAATTACAAAAGCAACCGCAGTTGGTAATATTTTATTTTTGTTAAAGGTTTGTTCGCTATGTTTTATAAGTTGAAGAAACAGTGCAAAAAAGAATAAAGGCGCAAAAATACCTCGGGCAATGGGCATCATATGGCTGTTTTGTTGCTGCTTAATAAACTTCCAATTGCGATAACTCCAGTAATTAATAAATATGCCCAAGCTGAATAAACTATAAAGGTAAAATTTACTGTTGCTTACAGGGTAAAACTGCACACCTTCAAATTCTGGACGTTTTCGAACTTCAAAACGCCAAGCCGCGATGAAAAAGATGATTGCCGCTAAGTAACTTAAAATAAAAACGCTATACCAGTTGGTTTCGTCATCTACTGGTGTGGTTGTGGCCCTATTTGTGCCGTATTTAATGATGCCGTAATGGGTCGCGTTATTGAGTTTTTTGCGCTCGCTTAGGTAAAGGTCTATTTGATCGGCTGGAATATGATCCTGCTTAGCACTGTAATCAAAGTATAAGGTCAACACTGAGTCTTTAAATGTTACGCGCTTTTCGAGATGAAAAAATGGGTTGTCGATCGTGACTTGCTCATCATCAAACTGCCAATTAGAGTCCGTAAACGTAACCTTTATGGTTGTTTCGATATTATTTGGGTAACGAAACCACATTGGTGCATTGTTTCGCTCTCGCTGCTCCGGCTTATAAACTGAGTTTTGAATTTCACTGGCGTAAAAGTCGTTTTGAAAATCATTACCCTCAGGTCGCCAAAAGTTATCAATAGTATAGTGCTCATTGGTAATTAGCTGACCGGTGTCCTCTGGGGATTCAACTAGCATAGGTTTGGCAGTTTTTAAGCCTTTGTAGGTATCTTGATAATATTCGCGGTAATCATCTTCTATGCTTTTTAAGCTGTTTTTAGCGATTGAACTGCGGCGGCTAATTGCTTCAAAGTCACCGTATTTATATTGAGTTGAGAAACTAACTGGCTCATCAATACCTTCTGGGATCTGATAATTATCAAAAACCTGTATGCGTTTTAGGGCAGGCTCAGTGAACATATCCGTAAAGCCTGTTTCACCTTGTTTAATTATTAACGCTACATCGTAGTTCGGTTGAGCTAAATTTTCTAAATCGCCGCGTTGATACGAAATGGTCGGATCAAGCCAATATCGTTTACCTTGATGCTCTAAGGTGACAATGACATGGTCAAACAAGCTAGGAGAGACCGGTAAGCTGGCAGTACGTTTTCTGTCTTCGGTG
The DNA here is from genome assembly GCF_015278155.1 of Pseudoalteromonas simplex. Taxonomy (NCBI): domain Bacteria; kingdom Pseudomonadati; phylum Pseudomonadota; class Gammaproteobacteria; order Alteromonadales; family Pseudoalteromonadaceae; genus Pseudoalteromonas; species Pseudoalteromonas simplex. Next base: position 86,764 of record NZ_JADILN010000006.1, on the reverse strand, counting down.
TTAACTAAAGCTGGATGAGCCTCTACGCCGAGCGCTTTAAGTAAAGAAATGAGCAAGACGGTTTTGTCTTTACAGTCGCCATAGCGCAGTGCCAAGGTTTCTGATGCAGGAGTAGGCTGGTGCGAGTTGGTGCCCATTTCTAGGCCTAAATAACGTACTTCGTCTTGGCTAAAGCGCAGGGCTGCAACAATTTGAGACTCTAAATCGATATGTTGAAACTTAATTTGACGGGCAATTGTTTCAATAGCAGGGCTTACTTCGATGGCCGACTGGTACAAAGGTAACGACCAATTGATCACCTCTTGCCAATTATTTACTTCAGAGAAATACACTTCCTTGTAAGGTGAATACCAATGCGGTACTTCGCTTGCAGAGCTAAGGGTCGGCTCATTGTGTTGGCTAATTTGGTAGTCAAAACCCGTATCGAGCTTGGTTTTAGTAACTGGTGACTCGCCATTCATAAAGTTAATATATAAGGGCGTAGGCTTTTGCCACTTTACCCGCATAAATTGCTGCACTATCGGCACCGACCAGTTTAGTGTGCGCATGGTGCTGAAGTGTTGATAAACCGGATTACTCCCCGAAACCGTATAGCTGTAATCTAAAATATCCATGACCCGCATATCATCAATAATGACATTTAGGCTTAAGGTGCCATTGTATATACGACTTGCTAAGTCAGTCTCGCGTTGTAACACCTGTAGCTCGGCACTATTTAGTTTATCTATATATTGGCCGTCACGAATGATGCCTAAACTATTGAGCGTAAGAGATTGATAATTTGGGTCAAAATCAATATTCAGCTGGCTAATATAATCAACCCCAGACTGATTGACCGCTTGCATTACAGTACGATTAAAGCGTTGCTGTGGGGCTTGCTCAGATACCTGAAGCTGAGTGTCGAGCATCAGGTAGAAAGTCCCGTCTCGTATTTGGTCTCGAGGAATCTCAGGGGTGAGTAACTTATGTTGTTTTACCCAGTTAGCTGCGGGCGCAACTTGATACTCTTCTGCGGCTGCAAAGCAGCTCACAAAGAATAAAAAAACAGCCAGTAGCTTAAGTTGTAAGTGCATCCATTTCATTGTTATTTTCTAATTACGTTTAGCTTTATATGACAAATTACTGAATTTCGCTGCATGAGCCAAATAAAATTCACTATTTAGGGCTTTTTTAATTTGGCTCATATAAATGCCTAGAAAATGGCGCTGAAGTTTTGCTTTTTATTTAGGTTTATCTAAGCGTGTGAAAGCCACATTTGTAAAATAAGTTAGCAGGGCACAGTAATTATAGCTTGTGTGCCTTGCTGGGGTTTTGAATTTATCGATAACTCAAAACCTTGGTTGCGCACAAGTTCTCGGGTGATCACAAGCCCGATGCCTGTGCCATTTGCTTTGGTTGAGTAAAATGGTACGAACAAGTTATCGGGGTTTTGAATACCACAACCTTGGTCGCTAATTGCAATATTTAAGTTATCACCTTGCCTTGACCAAGTGAGGGTTGGGGCAGAATTGCTGCCTGCTTCAAAGGCATTTTTTATCAAGTTGATCAATGCTTGTTCTAGCTGACCAAAGTCGGCATTAACATGTAACTCTTCGCTGCTATTTATTACTAGTTCAGGAAAGATAGCGTTTAAACGTGTGTTTAGTTGCTCGCTACTGATTGTTTGTTTTTGTGCGGGTGGTAGCTTGGCAAATGCACTGTAACTGGCTACAAAATCAAGCAAGTGTTGAGCGCGTTTTTCTATTACTTGCAGCATATCTTGGGCGAGATCATCGTGACTGCTAATTTGTCCTTGGCGCTTGAGGGTTTGCAATGATTGACTCATTGAATAAATCGGCGTGAGTGAGTTACGTACTTCATGATTCAACACGCGAATTAAACGTTGCCAAACAAGTTGTTCGTTATCGCGAAGCTGTTGCTCAATTGAAAAGAAGGTTAGTAATTCAAAGTTTCTGCCGGTCCGCCAAAAAGTCTGCGATGAGATTTGAAAGCGTTGTTTAAACAGTGAGTCACTGTTTTGTTGCCATTCGCCATCATGCAGTGCAATGCCTAAGTCGCTGGCCGATTTACCTTCAATCTGGCGATGACTAATACTGTTGATAAACGCCTTATTACTAAAGTAAATCAAGCCATGGGGGTCTAGTATAACGATGGGTAAGTCCAGCATGCTGGCAAACTCAAAAACAAACTCTTCTGTTTGCATATAATGGCGTTTGTTCTTGGCTATTTTATTGCTGAGCTTGGCAAAATCTTGCTTAAGCGCTGCGACTCGTCCACTTTGATAAGACGCTAAATGCCAACTATTACTTTCGTCATTTGCCAGTGCATCTAGTTGCAGGCCAAAGCGTTCAACCACATCGGTGATCGCACGGTAGCTTTTAATTAAAGCAAAAGCGCTTATCCCGATAAACGGCAATAATAGGCTGATACTGGCAAACAAATCTAGTTCTAAGCTGAGCGAAAGGGCAATACCAAGTGCTAATAGCACCGCTATAACCATATAAAAATAGCGTCGAACACGCTGCTCTAACGACAACTTGCTACTCATTTAGCGTTCTACTTCTTTTAAATCGAGCTGATGTTTATCAATGCGACGATAAATAGCTGATTTACTTAATCCTAAAAACTCTCCTGCGGCGATAACATTGCCATTAAATTGCAGCAGTGCTTTTTGAATCATCTGTTTTTCAAGCTCTTCAAGGGGCAATAGTGGCAAAGCTTGTTCTGCATTACTATTTGTTTGCTCGCAACTTGGTTGATCTAAAATGAGGTCATTGGCTTGAACATTGTTGTTATCGCTCATGATCACCGCGCGTTCAATGCAGTGACTTAGCTCACGAATATTACCAGGCCAGCTGTAATTTTTTAGCGCGTTTAGGGCATCAGGACTTAGCGCCATATTCGCTCGTTGGTATTTTTTACCATGCACTAACAACAAGTGTTCTGCCAAGGGAGCGATGTCGTCTTTTCTGTCGCGAAGCGGTGGAATGTGTAGTTCAATGGTATTGAGTCTAAATAATAAGTCACGGCGGAATTCACCCTGCTCAATGGTCGTAGCTAATTCACTATTGGTGGCAGAAATAATCCGAACATCCGCGGTTTTGGTTTGGCTTGAGCCTAGCACTTCGAATTCTTTGCTTTCTAGCACACGGAGCATTTTACTTTGCAGCTCAAGGCTTAAAGTCGCAATTTCATCTAAAAATAAAGTACCGCCTTCGGCAATTTCAAAACGCCCTAGGCGGTCTTCTTTGGCATCAGTAAAAGAACCTTTCTTATGGCCAAATAATTCGCTTTCGAATAGCGTTGGCGCAATGGCGCCAACATTCACGCTGACATAGCGTTTATCAGCTCTGAGTGAATGCTGGTGAATATAATGTGCTAATAAGCTTTTGCCAGTGCCATTTTCGCCGGTAATTAAAATGCTGGCATCGGTTTTAGCTGCGCGCTCAGCTTTGGCAAGCAACAGCTGCATGATTTCTGATTGAGCTATGTAATGTGCTTCTGTGTCACTGGTTAGCGCCTTTAAGCACGCGTTGTCGTGATTACTTTGCTTGAGCTTGAGTTGTTGTTGCACAACGGCGGTTAAGCGTAAGTTATTCCATGGCTTTTCAACAAAGTCGACAGCCCCTAATTGCATGGCTTTAACAGCGACATCAATGCTGGCCCATGCGGTCATGACAATGACAGGTATGGTCGAACCTAATTGATTTAGTTGCTTTAAAAAGCGTAACCCTTCTTCACCTGAGGTCGTGTCGAGCTTGTAGTTCATATCAAGCAAAATCAGGCTAATGTGCTCCGATTTTAATAATTCAAGGGCATGTTCAGGGCCTTCGGCCTCAAGGCAATGTAAGCCCAGTTGTTGTAATGCAACAGTAGCAGCCAGACGCACATCAGCTTGATCGTCTATGACTAAGATTTTGTCCATGATGTTTTCTTATTATCCTGTTGAGGTGGCTTAAATTTAAGCCACCATTTTGTGCTGTTAATCGTTACGTAGTGCGGCCATAGGTTTTGCTTTAAGCAGTAAAACCAAAGGTCTAAAGCAAGCGAATAGCGCAATACATAAGGTAATACTCCAAGCGAGTAATTGCAGTCTTACATCAAGTATCAGCCAAGACATTAGCTGTCCTTGTAACATGTAAAAACCCACTATTACTGCGGCGAGAGCAACCGCAAAACCAATGAGCACAGGGATAATAGCTTCAACACTCATCAGCTTAAATAAGCGCGCTTTTTTCGCACCTAATGCCATACGAATACCAAACTCATAGCGGCGCAGACCCAGGTTGTAGCTCAGTACCCCAAAAATACCGATTGCTGCTAATAATAGAGTAAATAGCGCTAAGGTACTACACAGAACCACGGTCAGTCGGCTCATGTACAGTAAATTGTCGTACTCTTGTTGCAGGTCATTAAACTGCCACATGGTTAGGTCGCTGTTTTTTTCTTTTAGCGTATTAAGTATTTGTTTATTAGTCAGCTTAACGCCTTCAGAAGCTTTGATAGTAAACATGTAGCTATACGGTGTCGCAGGCCACCAAATGTGACGACCAAACGATTCATCGTAGTATTTAGGGTGATTAAAATCTTCGGTTACACCCACCACTTCATACATCTTTTCTTCTAAGCCTTGGTAGCTCTTGCCGATGATATTTCGATAGTCTTGGCCTGGTAATAAGTTTTCAGCCACGCTGACCGATACCAGTATCTCGTTAGTTTCACCGCGTATTGCTTGTTCAGTAAAGGTGCGGCCAGCGAGAATTTTGGTGTTAACTAACACAAAGTAATCAGGCCCTACCCACTGACTAGGGAAGAAAACGGAGCTTTTACCGTTTACATCAGTCAAGGTGTTGGCGTTTTGTCTTTGCGAAACCGGGCTATGACCCAGGGCAACATCATCAATGCCTTGGCTATCAAGCAAAACCTGCTTGTATTGCAGCATATGTTCGTAGCGCTCAGCCAATGACATCTGATTATTTGGCTGGAAAAGGTTGGCAAAATATAGGTTTTCGGTATCACTGCCGAGTGGGCGGTTAATCGTGCCCATGGCTTTACTCACTACCATCACCGAAAAACTCACAAGCAGCGCGGCAACAAACATTTGTGAACCAATTAAAATACGCACTGTACGGCCAGATACCTGTGAAACCCCGCCTTTACCACTGTTCTGCATTTGCGTATTTAGGGTTTTGTAATTCACCAAACGCGCTGTAATTACAGAGAAAATATAAGCAAGAGCAATACACAGTATGATGGCAACAATGACCAACGTGCTATCCACGGCCAAGCTATTAACCAGTGGCAGTCGGCCTTCTGCTAGTACTTTAAATAAACGTATGCCCCATACCGATAAAAACAGCGCAATGCTTACCGATAAGGTCATTAAAATCAGTGACTGTAAAAAGATACTTTTAAATAATGTGCTGCGTTTAGCGCCTAATACCGCCTGCAAAGCGAGGGTTTTATGTTGAGCAAGAGCGCGTGAGAAAAACAACGTGCTTACATTAAGTACTGCAATAATCAGTAGCCCTACTGCACCGGCTAACATCATTAAGCTTAAGTCATCGTTATTACCCAGCTCAACGTCACGATACGGGGTTACTTCAGGTTTTACATCGGTGATCCCCCCGTTGTTTAGCCACTCTGATTTAACCGTATCAATTTGCTGTTTTAAATCGACTTTAACTTGATCTATGGTGACCCCAGGCTTTAAAACTGCAATCAGTTTTAGGTTTTTGAAAGTGTTTGTCCACGGGCTTTGCCAATCGTCATTGTGAAAGAAACGGCGGTCCGCACTGGATGGAAACCACACTTCAACGTCACTTGCTTTAAACATGTAGGGTGGGCTGAATGAGTCATCAACAACACCGACGATACGGTGAACGTAATCGGTTTCACCCGCCATGACTGAAAGTGTTTTACCAATAATGTTCGGGTCGCTGTTGTAATGCTTGCGCCAGAAGTTAGCAGAGATAACAACGCGGTCATCAGGAGTTTCGAGTGTTTCTCCAAGGTCAAAACCTTGTCCCATTAAAAATGGTGTGTTTAATAAGTCAAAATAGTTGCCGCCAACATACAGCACTGGTTCTTTCGGTTCGCCATCTAGGTTTGCAAAGATTTGCTCACCCGCATTGATCATCATACTTTGTTCAAAGCTTTGATTATGCTTAAGCCAATGCACCATCGATTGATAGCTTTGAAAGCCGGTAGCATCGTAGTCATCATAGGTAAGTGATTGCTCAACCACCACCATACGGCTTTCATCGTACACATCAAGGGGCTTTAAAAAGTAGCTGTTAACAAGGCTAAGCACCACAAACAAGGTGGCAAGAGTTAAAGCAAGCGTTGCGATAACTGCTGTTACAAAGCCCGGAGCATTCATTAATGATGCCCACGCTAAGCTAAATTGGGCGCGTGTTTTGGTTAATTTCATTACATCACCTCAGCGCTTTCAAGTGCATGCTCAGTATTGTCGCTGCTAGGTGCTTGGCGAGCTTCAGAGTAGGAAACAATTTCACCATCTAGCAATTTAAGTTGCGTTTTAGCACGTCCGGCATAACGTAAATCATGGGTTACCATACAAATGGTGGTGCCTTTTTTATTCAGCTCATCAAGCAAGTCCATGACGGCATCACCATTTTTTGAATCTAAGTTACCAGTTGGCTCATCCACCAATAAAATGCTTGGCTTGCCAGCCAGTGCGCGGGCAATAGCAATACGCTGTTGCTGACCACCTGATAATTGGTTTGGTTTATGCTGAGCACGATGGCCCATCTCAACTTCATCAAGGGCTTGTTTTACAGCAAGCTCAATTTCGCTTGGGCTCATGGCTGGCTCTCGATAAGTGAGCGGCAGTGCTACGTTGTCAAATACCGATAATTCATCAATTAGGTTAAACGACTGAAATATAAAACCAATGTGAAGGTTTCTAAGTTCAGCTTGCTGATCCATATCAAGGGTTTTTGTGTCGACTTCTTTAATGAAATAGTCGCCAGCAGTTGGGCTATCGAGTAAGCCTAATAATGACAGTAACGTCGATTTACCACAGCCAGATGGGCCGCTAATGCAGATATAGTCACCTTGGTTAATATTCAGGCTGATGTCTTTTAATGCATAGGTTTCAACATTTTGGCCGCGATAAACTTTGGCGATTTTGTTTAATGAGATAAGCGTATTGGTTTTCATAAACTGTCCTGTTCGATTTTTATTGTTGCCAAATGCTGCCATTTAGAAAGGTCTGAAATGATCAGCTGTTCGCCCACGGTGGCACCGCTCAAAAGTTGAATTTGATTGTCACTAAGTGTACCAAATTCGATATTGGTTGGCGTTGCTAACTGGGTATTTGGATTAAGTTTAAACAGCGTGGCTTCGCTGTGTGCTTGTGCTTTTTGTGGCACGTTAATGGTTAATGCATCGGGAATAATGTTGCTAACGACATAGCCTTCGATGCTTAAATCGGGGCGAGCATTAGCGGGCAGTGTGCCTTGTAAATCAAGTTCGATAATAACTCGACCATCGGTAACAATAGGGTCAATTCGGGTGACTTTGGCATCAACTTCACCGTGGTCTGCTTGGCTAAAAGTATTTACTTTCGCTGCCATATTGAGTGCCACTTTTTCGGCATCTGCTTGCTTAACGCTTAGCTCTGCTTTGAGTGCTTTATTTGAGCCAACCACCGCAAGGCGGGTACCGGGCACGAGGTTTTGGCCAAGTTCAACATTCAATTCTTGCAGCATGCCATCGATACCTGACGTTATTTGCAGCTGATCAAAAGCCTGTTGCTCAACTTGATAATTAAGCTCAAATTGGCTTAATAGTTCTTGCTGTATTTTGCTACGTTGTAAGTGCATTTCTTTAAGCTGTGCAAGGCGTTGTTGCTCGATACTTACGCGTTCTGTAAGCTGTGCAACGTTTAGCATGCTTCGTTTGTAATCGAGGCTTGAAACAATCCCTTGCTCGATCAGTTTGCTTTCAGCATCGACTCTAAGCTCTGCACTTTGCAGCTCACTTTTTAATATGGCGAGATTTGCTTGGCGCTCAAGTAGTTCACTTTGCTGGTTAATTCTTTGCTCATTAACACTGGCTTTTTGGCGAGCAAGTTCTAGCCGAGCGACCGATAAACGCTGCGCTTGCTGTGGGTTGACGAGGCTTAAAATCACTGTGTCTTTTTTGACGATAGTGCCGGGGTATACATGGATAGCTTCGACCATTGCGGTGTCGGTATTGGTTAAATAACGTTGATACTTTGGCTTTAAACGGCCAAAGCCACGTATTTTTACCACAAAATCGGCTTGTTCTACGGTTGCTATTTGCAGCTGGCTTGCAGCAACCACTGTGGGGGTTGTCCATTGATACACCATTAAAGCGCCAAGAGCCGATACGCCAATGGCTGCAACAGCCAGCCATTTTTTAGCTTTTGATTGCTGAGGTTTGCGTTTTAGTGTGCTGTCTAAATCCATGATACTGAGAAAAATAAATAATCATGGAATAGCTAAGGCGAGTTTTGTGCCAAAAGTTAAGGTGTTGAAAAGTAGTAACTTTTTATCTTTTGCAACGTGAGCTTTTCCCACTACTGGGAAAGCGAGTTTTAAAACTGGGAGTGAATGCTTAAATTAGCTTTCTTCGATTTTGCCAACCTGCGAAAGCTGGTTAAACAAAATGCCTGCTTGGGTGCGGTTATAGACATTAAGTTTGCGTAAAATCGCTGACACATGTTGTTTTATTGTGGTTTCTTGAATCGACATTTCAAAGGCGATTTGTTTATTCAATAAACCGTCGGCAATCATCGCTAGTACGCGGTATTGCTGCGGAGTTAGTTTTTCAAGGTTACGAGCAAATTCGCTTTGTTCGTCGTTGATCACCACATCGGTTAAATCCACTTCAGGTGGTAACCAAGTGTCGCCATTGAGTACATGACTAATTGCTTCACTAATAACATCTAAAGAAGATGACTTAGGAATATAGCCAGCAGCGCCAAGGCTCATCGCTTGTTTGATTATGGCGGGTGTCTCATTGGCAGAGACCATGATTACCAAGATATCAGGGTAGTGGTTACGCAGTTGCGAAAGGGCTTGCAGGCCATTTGCACCTGGGATGGTGAGGTCTAAAAATATCAGTTCAATCTCAGGATGAGCGCTTAACAGTGCAAACAAACCATCAATGTCACTGGTTTCTTTAATATGTTCTTCAGGCACTGATGTCGCGGCAGCTTGACGCAGCGCACTTCTAAATAACGGGTGATCATCGGCGATTATGGTGTTCACAGCTAAAGACATTCCCTCGATTCTCCAATGCGTTATGTTATAAGTGATTTTGCCTTTTGAAACAAGGTTTGCCTGAGGGGAAGTTTCAGACAAACCTTTCTCACACAAGGATTTAGATTCTATTTTAGAAACGGTAACCAACAGTGAAGGCTACAGTGCGAGGGTCGCCGTAGTAACCAATTAGCGTATTATCACCACCTAAACCTGGGGTGTATTTGCTGGTATCTGTTGGGTCTGTTGGATCCGGTGCCACGAACTGGTAACCACCAATCATGTACTCTTCGTCCGTTAAGTTTTTACCGTAAAGACCTGCCGTCCAGTGACCATCTGTGCTGTACCAAGTAATACCCATATTAAAGATACCGTAAGCATCTTGCGTTAGTAGGCTATCTTCTTCGAATAGCGCGTAGTCGCCTCTGTGGTAGTAGTTACCATTGATAACGAAGTCACCCATTTCTGTGTACATACGGTACGTTGCACCCAGATTAAAGGTTAAGTCAGGTGTGTTTGATACCGTAAAGCGGTCTGATTTATCGAATGCTTCACCGGTTTCTGGGTCGTAATCAATTACGTTATCGAAGTTACTATCGATGTAACCCACTGACGCATCAAAGCTGAGTGATTCTGATGCAACATAGTTTAGTTCAAGCTCGATACCATCTGAGGTTGACTCACCAATGTTACCTAAACGTTGGTTCAGATCTGCTGCGCTATCGCCCGGTAATACCGAAATATATTGACGGTCTTTATGGTCAAGGGTGAATAACGTGACGTTTGCACGTAAGTTGTTGTTCCACTCACTCTTCATACCGATTTCGAATGAATCGACGATTTCTGGCTTTGCAGCTGGCTCTGCAGTGGTTGCACGTGGATTGAAAGTACCTGACTTAAAGCCTTGCGCATAACTTGCAAAGAACATGATGTCACGATTGTACTGGTATTCAACGCCAGCACGTGGTGTGAAGCGTGACCATTCTTCTTCATCATCGAGTACCGTTGGTACAAGCTGACCTTCTGGGCGAGTGTAACCTGGTACCCAACCTGATTCAGGGTAAACAATGTCAAAGATTAGGCCATTGTTAACCTGCGCTTCTTTTTTGTCTTTGGTGTAACGTGCGCCGAGTGTCATTGACCATTTATCTGTTAAATCAATCGAGCTTTGGATATACGCTGCTTTACTGTTTGAGTTACTACAGCCGCTTACTTCACGAGTCAGACCCGGAGCACCTAGACTTTGACCTAAGATACCTAAAATAGCCTCAAATTGACCGCAAGATTCACCATCATAGTAGTAAATACCTGAAACCAATTTGTAGTTATCGCCTTGATGATTTAGCTGCAACTCGTGAGTCGTTTGCTCATCATCGTAAATAGCAGGTACGTCGAAAATTTGCAGTGACGTGTTATCAAAGTCGATATTGGTTGGTGAGTAGCTCTCACGGCTTGAACCGATATATTTAATGCTAGTGCTGTCAGTCATATCCCAACGAGCAGTTAGGCTGTAACCTTCGAGTTCAACTTTATTCCATGTTGGTAAGCTGGTGTAAGAGTCATACACGCTGTCTGGAACTGGTGCATCAGTAAGAATACTTGGTAGTAAACGGTAACCACCTTTTGCGTTTGATTTGTCTTCTGTTTTATCCCACGCGAGGCGGAAGAATAAGTCATCAGTCGGTGTGTATTCGAGTGTAACACGAGCTGCGGTTACGTCTTTGTTGTAGTTTTCGCGGTCTTGGTTATCAAGAGCCGATGTTAAAAACTCACCAAAGCCATCACGGTTAAGCGTTGCAAAACCAAAACCCACGTAAAGTTTTTCGTCAACAATCGGTAATTGGCCAGTGATTTTTAAATCTTTTTGGTTATAGCTACCTACAGTGCCTTGAATATTTAATGTTGCATCACCGCTCATTTCTTTGGTGACGTATTTAATGGCACCACCAATGGTATTTTTACCGTAAAGCGTCCCTTGCGGGCCGCGTAATACTTCGATTTGTTGAACATCAAGTAGATCAAGCACGGCACCTTGAGGGCGAGCAAGATAAACATCATCGATATAAATACCTACGCCTGGCTCATACCCCCAAAGTGGATCTTGTTGACCTACACCACGAATAAACGCAGTAATTGTAGAGTTAGTACCACGGCTTGCTTGCAAGGTAGTATTTGGCGAGAACTGCTGAACTTCGGTCATAACGACAATGCCATTTTCAGCCAGCTCTTCAGCACCAATTGAAGTGACTGCGACTGGCACTTCTTGCAGGTTTTCAACAGTTTTACGTGCTGTTACCTGAATACGTTCAAGTTCCCCTTTTTTTGCTGCAGGTTCGGCTTGTTCTGCCGCTTGAGTACTGACACCTGCCAAAGCAAGTGATACAGCCAGAGTAAGTGGCGCGACTTTTGGGTTAAGCTTTATCATGTTGTATTCCTTGTTATTGTTGTCATTAGTCTTATGGCCACTCACATCGATGTTGCCGAAGACTGAATAAGATTTGCCCGTGTCACCTGTCAGTTAATGTAGAAGATAGTTGCAGAAATTGAATTAGTACCATAGTGCTATACCCGCCACAGCCCTTTATTTATCAAGCAATTAAGCTATTTTTAAAGCAGATAGTACCTTAGTGTTATGTATTTTTTGAGCGCTTAGGGTAAGACTGAAAGCATTATTCCGATGTCACCTCATCTGTGTAATAACAATAATTATAGGAATGTCTATGCTGAGCATGATAGGACTGTTAGGCGGTTTAATACTGCTGATCATTTTAACGCTGCGTGGGGTAAATTTATTTATCGCTGCGCCAATCTGTGCACTGTTAGTTGCACTTAGTAGTGGCATGGCCATTTTCCCTGTATCGGCAGATACAAACTTTATTAACGCCTATATGGATGGCTTTGCAGGCTTCTTAAGTGCGTGGTTTTTTATGTTCTTACTGGGGTCGTTGTTCGGTAAATTCATGGAAGACACCGGTGCTGCAGACAGTGTTGCAAGCTACATTGTGGGTAAACTAGGTATGAAGCATGCCGTTCTTGCGGTTGTGATTGCCTGTGCTGTTTTAACCTACGGTGGCGTGAGCGTCTTTATTGTTGCGTTTTCCGTTTATCCAATGGCATTAAGTCTGTTTAAAGATGCAAACTTACCGCGCCGCTTTATTCCAGCAACGCTGGCATTTGGTTCGGTGACCTTTACCATGACTTCGGCAGGCTCGCCAGAAATTCAAAACTGGATCCCGGTTAAGCACCTTGGTACGTCACCCTATGCAGCGTGGGAAGTGAGCTTAGTGGTCGCTATTTTCATGGCCACAGCAGGTTACTTTTGGTTGAACAAGATGATCAAAAAAGCCGTTGCTAATGGCGAAACCTTTGAAGCGCGTGATGATGATCCTGTCATTATTGAGCGTCGTCGTCCGCATCCAATTACGGGTGTGATCCCACTGATTGTGGTGCTGCTTTTATCATTTACGCTACATGATGTACTGCAGCAAACCGCGCTTATTGTCGCTTTGCTTGGTGGTGTACTGAGTATTGTGATTATCAATTTTAAGCATTTTCACGATATGGGTAACGCTATTAATGTTGGTACAACCGGCGCTTTAGTGGCAATCGGTAATACCGCTGCTGTGGTTGGTTTTGGCGCTGTGGCGAAAGTATCACCGGCATTTACCGCCGCTGTCGATGTGATGACCCATATGCCGGGGAATGAGTTGGTTGGTGCTGCGGTTGCGGTTAGTGTAATTGCTGGTTTAACTGGCTCTGCTTCTGGCGGGCAAGCCATTGCATTACCCCTTGTCGCACCAGGTTATTTAGACATGGGTGTAAACCCTGAACAACTGCACCGAGTAGTGGCAATTAGCTCTGGAGCCCTCGATACCTTGCCGCATAATGGTTATGTGGTCACAACAATACGCGCTATCTGTAAAGAAACGCACCAACGTGCGTATTGGTCAATGGCAGCGCTGACTGCGGTCATTCCGCTTATCGGTGTCGCATTGGCACTCGGACTCTTTATTTTCTTTTAAGGAACAGCAATGAAAACCAAATTAATAATTTTGCTATGGCTGGTTGTATTTAGTAGCACCGCGTTTGGCGCTGCAAACAAAGCCGACACCATGCTGGTGGAAAAGCAGCATTTTACGACAAAAGATTTTACCACTGTGTCTGGTGTGACGTTAGAGCAAGTGGATATTGGTTGGGAAAGTTACGGAAAACTAAACGCCAATAAAGATAACGTGATTTTAATCACTCATTACTTCTCTGGTACTTCTCATGCCGCAGGTAAATATAAAGCGGATGATGCCCTACCGGGTTATTGGGATGCGATTATCGGCCCAGGTAAAGCTATCGATACGAATAAATATTATGTGATTAGCTCAGATACCTTAGTGAATGCCAACTGGCATGATGAAAATGTAATCACCACAGGTCCTGCGTCAACTAATCCAAAAACAGGTAAACCTTATGGTTTGAATTTCCCTGTGGTTACGATTACTGACTTTGTGAATGTGCAAAAGCGTTTACTCGACAGCCTAGGTATCACTAAGTTACATGCTGTGATGGGCGCATCAATGGGGTCGTTTCAAGCACTTGAGTGGGCAACACGTTACCCAGATAAAGTAGAGCGTTTAATTCATGTGATTGGCGCTGCAACGATGGATGCATGGACAGTCGCGGCACTTGAAAAATGGGCGTTACCAATTCGTCTAGATAAAAACTGGCAGCAAGGTAATTACTACGGCAAAGAGCGCCCGTTAGATGGTTTAGCGGCAACCATGCTTAATATTACGCAAGATGCGATGCATCCAATTATTTATAACGCGAGCTTCCCTGACTTTAATGTATTGGATGAAGGTGCATTAAAAGATATTCGTACCTTGCCTAAGTTAAACCAAGTACTCGCTCAGCGCGCAATGGCACGAGCGAAAACGCAAGATGCCAACCATGTACTTTATTTGGTCCGGGCATCACAATTATTTACCGCTGGTATGCAAAGCGATTTAACAACGGCACTTAAAAATGTCTCTGCCAAAACATTATTACTACCCGCAACGAACGACTTACTGCTTCGCCCTGAAAACATGCGTACTGTGTTTGACACCATGAAAGCGGCAGGTAAAGACGTTGAGATTTCAGAAATTGAAGGGGGCTGGGGACACCTTGATGGCATTTTCTCAATCGCCCCGAAAGCGCAGCTTATCAGTGAGTTTTTAGAGGAGTAACCCGATGAGCAAAACAGTTTTAATTACCGGTGCAGCCAGTGGGATTGGTCTATATGTTGCCCAGCAACTGGCGATGCAAGGTCACACTATTATTGTGACTGATTTAAATCAGCAAGCAGCACAACAAGCGGCGGCAGGCATTGTTGAGCAAGGTGGTAGCGCCGAAGGGTATGCGCTTAATGTGGCAGATAGTGATGCAATTGAGCAGTTTTTCACTGAGCTTAATCAGCCAATTGATGTACTTATTAATAATGCAGGTATTCAGCACGTGGCAAAGCTTGAAGATTTTCCTGCTGATAAATGGCAGTTCTTACAGCAAGTTATGCTCGTTGGCCCGGCGATGATGACCAAGGCGGTACTCCCTCGCATGCGTGAGCAAGATTTTGGTCGCATCATTAATATTGGCTCAATTCATGCCATGGTGGCGTCTAAATATAAGTCGGCTTATATCGCTGCAAAACATGGCTTAATCGGCTTTGCTAAAACCATGGCACTCGAAACTGGTGATGCCAACATCACGATTAATACTGTGTGCCCAGCCTATGTAAAAACGCCGCTTGTGGAGCAACAAATTGCCTCGCAAGCCAAAGAACATGGCATTTCTGAGCAACAAGTGATCGACACAATTATGCTAGCACCAATGCCGAAAAAAGCATTTATCGGCTTAGATGAGATCCTGCATACCGTTAGCTTTTTAATGGCCGATGCAGCACGCAATATTACCGCCCAAGCAATCGCCATTGATGGCGGTTGGACTGCACAATAGGAGGAGCCAATGGCAGGTTTTGATAAAGTAGTTACAAGTTATAGCGAAGCAATGGCTGGCCTTGAAGATGGCATGACAGTGATAGCCGGTGGATTTGGCTTATGCGGTATTCCTGAAGGCTTGATTGCGCAAATTAAACGTCAAGGCACCCGAGATTTAACCGTGGTATCGAATAACTGTGGTGTTGATGGTTTTGGTTTAGGGGTGCTACTTGAAGACAAGCAAATCAGCAAGATGGTTGCCTCTTACGTTGGTGAAAACGCGTTATTTGAGCAGCAACTATTAAATGGTGAACTAGAAGTTGAGCTGACACCGCAAGGCACCTTAGCTGAAAAAATGCGTGCTGGCGGCGCGGGTATTCCTGCATTTTATACCGCAACGGGTGTCGGTACACCGGTGGCTGACGGTAAAGAAACCCGCAATATTAATGGTCGTGACTATTTATTGGAGCCAAGCATTACTGGCGACTTTGCGATAGTTAAAGCGTGGAAAGCAGATCGTTATGGTAACTGCATTTATCGTCATACGGCGATGAACTTTAATCCGATGGCAGCAACCGCTGGCAAAATTACGGTTCTTGAAGTTGAAGAAATTGTTGAGCCAGGGGAGCTAGAGCCAAGCCAAATTCACACGCCGGGTATCTATATTGACCGAGTGATTAAAGGTGAATTTGAAAAGCGCATCGAGAAAGTTACCACTAAGCAAGAGAATCAATAAGGAGCACGCTGATGGCATTATCACGAGAACAAATCGCTAAACGCGTGGCGATGGAACTACAGGATGGTTACTACGTTAACTTAGGTATAGGTATTCCAACCTTGGTCGCTAATTATGTCCCTGATGGCATCGAAGTGATGCTGCAATCAGAAAATGGTTTACTCGGTATGGGGCCATACCCAAGTGCAGACCAAGTTGATGCTGATATGATCAACGCAGGTAAAGAAACGGTCACCGCTGCAACGGGGGCGGCTATATTTAGCTCTGCAGAAAGCTTTGCCATGATCCGCGGCGGCCACGTTGATTTAACCGTGCTGGGCGCGTTTGAAGTAGACCAAAACGGCAACATAGCCAGTTGGATGATCCCGAAAAAGCTGGTTAAAGGGATGGGCGGTGCGATGGATTTAGTGGCCGGTGCTAAAAACATTATTTGTACCATGACCCATGCCAACAAGCATGGTGAATCAAAACTGCTGACCGAATGTAGTTTGCCGTTAACGGGCGTTGGTTGTATCAATAAAGTGATCACCGATTTGGCACTTTTAGAAATTAAAGACGGTGCATTTCATTTATTAGAGCGTGCTCCGGGTGTTTCGGTTGATGAGATTATTGCTAAAACACAGGGCAAGCTGATTGTATCTGGTGACGTTCCTGAGATGACTTTTAGCTAGTTTTGCGACTTTTAAGCAGCTAATTTGCCTAGATTTTATACTAACCCCCAGTAATGTGCTTTTTGTTCATGAGTTTTATGAACAAAAAGCCATTTATCACCATCAATGCAACTTACCCCCTAAACATTTCGTTAATCTATCGTTAACACTATGCTCCAAACCAGATCGCCGTTTGCAGTAGGCCGATCAACGACAACAAATAATTATAATCTGGTGTGGAGTAATTCATGAAAGCAAGTAACACACAGCTCGCTTTAGCCGTTGCAGCGGCGTTAGCAAGTACATCAGCATTCGCACAAAGCGACACTGAACAACTACAGCAACAACTCGATGCACTTCAAAAAGAAGTGGATTCATTAAAAACATCTAGCGGCTTCAACCTAGAATTTGGTGGTCGCGTGCAACTTGATTACAACTATTTCGACGGTGCTTACAATGCCGACAATGATGGCGCTGGAGGCAGCGACTTCTTCCCACGTCGTATCCGTACTTATGTTGAAAGTGAACATGGTAACTGGGATCACAAATTACTACTCGAATTTTCTGAAGGCTCGGCTGAAATCGTGTTAGCGCGGGTACGTTATGCATTCGACAACGGCTTAAAAGTAAAAGCCGGTAAAATCCGTGAAGACATGTCGCTCAATGCGCTAACCAGTTCTAAACACATTAATACCATTGAGCGTAGCACCCTTGCTAACACCTTCTCGCCTTTCTTCCGCTGGGGTATCTCAGCTTCTCAATACTTTAAAGATTCAGGCTTACGTTACGCGGTGGGTGTTTACAAAAACGATGCGTTTGGTGCTTCAGGCCATGACGAAAATGACAAACTGACATTGGCTGTAACAGGTCGCTTAACTTGGTCAAGTGCAGCGCCGGGTGATGTGATCCATTTAGGTGCTTGGCATTCTTATCGTGATATGGGCGACAATGATTTGAGCGCTCGTTTTGCCCGTGGTGAAGTGCGTGAAACCAATGTGCGCTTAGTGGATTACGCAGTCGGTGGTGAAGCCGCAGCGCTAAATAGCATGTCGCAAAGCGGTCTTGAATTTGCCTACCAAGCGAATGCATTCACTCTAGAGGCTGAATATGCCAGCCGTTACCTCGATACGGTTGATAGTAGCAACGAACTTGATGGTGAGCGTTTTGATGGCTTTCATGTTTCGGCGAGTTATTTCTTAGGCGGTGAGCAGCGCCGTTACAAAGCAGGCTCAGCATTATTTGTACAACCAAAAGGGATTAAAGATGCATGGGAGCTGGTTGCACGTGTGTCACAAATGAACGCCAGCAGCAAACAGCAAGGTACCGATGTAACCACTTATACATTAGGCACATCATATTACCTAAGCAGCGATATCAAATTTATGGGCAACCTGATTTACAGCGATGTTGATGGTGCCGGTGCTTCTACGCTGGTAGGTGATGAAGATTCAGGTATGGGCATCAGTGCTCGTATGCAGTACTTATTTTAGGAGTCGTGCATTATGACTATGTTTAAATCATTAAAAAGATCTGTTTTAGCAGCTTCATTATTAGTAGCCAGCCCATTGGCATTGGCAAACTTACACTTTTTGGTACCAGGTGGCCCAGGCGGCGGTTGGGATACCACAGCACGTGGTGTTGGTGAAGCAATGGTAAAAGCGGGCATTGAAGATAATGCATCGTTTCAGAATATGTCGGGCGGCGGCGGTGGCCGTGCAATTGCTTACTTGATTGAGTCGGGCACTAAAAAAGGCGATATGTTGATGGTTAACTCAACGCCTATCGTTCTGCGCGCATTATCAGGCAAAATTCCTTACAGCTATCGCGATTTAACACCAGTTGCCAGCATGATTGCTGATTATGGTGCATTTGTGGTGCGTAATGACTCGCCATTTAAAACATGGCAAGACGTTATTGATGCCATGAAAAAAGACCCAGGCTCTGTAAAAGTAGCAGGTGGCTCTGCGCGCGGCAGCATGGATCACTTAGTGGCTGCACAAGCGGTGAAAGCGGCGGGTCTTGATGGTCGTCGATTACGTTACATTCCTTACGATGCCGGTGGTAAAGCGAAAGCTGGTTTATTGTCGGGTGAGGTCAACTTACTTTCAACAGGCTTAAGTGAAGCACTCGAAGTCGCTAATGGTGGTCAGGCACGTATTTTAGCGGTGACTTCTGCAGATAAATTGCCAGATTACCCAGAAATTCCAACCTTAAAGTCGCTAGGTTACGACATGGAGTTCGTAAACTGGCGCGGCTTTTTTGCAACCCCAGATTTACCAGCAGACAAACTTGCAGAGTACACAGAAAAGCTACGTAAGTTGCAACAAACCCCTGAATGGGAAGCGGTTCGTGCCCGCAATGGTTGGCTAAATCTATTTCAAGAAAAAGAAGCGTTTATTAAATCGCTTGAGCAGCAAGAAGCGCAATTACGCGTTGTAATGAAAGAACTTGGTTTTATCCGAGGCTAAGGTTAGACGATGTTAAACCGTGAACTAATAGGACCAAGTTTATTCTTGGTCCTCTTTACCCTCTACGCCCTTGTGGCTTGGCAAATTCCACTTATGCCATTTGAAGAGTACGAAAGCGTTACTTCTGCAACCTTACCAAAAGTGTATGCAGTATTCGGTATCGTGGTGTGTGTACTATCGATTGGTGCCAACTTATTAAAGCAAGCGCCTGCAGAAAAAGCAGAGCTACTCAGTAAGGGCAACTTACTACGTACCTTTGCACTGTTGGTTTTAATGGTTGCTTATAGCGCCATGCTTGAACCGTTCGGCTTTTTAATTGCCACCAGTGCCTTTTTAATTACGGGCTTTTTTATCATGGGCGAACGCCGTAAGGCAGTGTTGTTGTTTGCTTCTGTGCCTGTGGCCGTGGTTTTTTGGTTTTTAATGACACAAGTACTGGGCATTTACTTAGTACCTGGCAATCTGTGGAGTTAAGTTATGCTTGATGGAATTATGTTAGGTTTGTCGACCGTACTCGACTGGAACAATTTGTTATATGTGATTGTAGGCTGCTTTGTTGGCACGTTCATTGGTATGCTACCTGGTCTTGGTCCAATTACCGCGATTGCGTTGATGATCCCGATCACTTACAGCATCGGTGCTGATTCGGGCATGATTTTAATGGCCGGTGTTTACTACGGGGCTATATTCGGTGGCTCTACTTCTTCTATTTTGATTAATGCGCCGGGTGTAGCGGGGACAGTAGCGTCATCGTTTGATGGTTACCCACTAGCAAAACAAGGTAAGGCCGGTAAAGCCCTTGCGATTGCAGCTTATTCATCCTTTATAGGCGGGACCATTGGCGCCATTTTATTGATGGTGGCTGCGCCATTATTAGCGAAAGTGTCATTAAGTTTTCAGTCGCCTGATTATGTTGTACTGATGTTTTTAGGCTTAACGGCTATCGCTGCGTTCTCTAATAAAGGGCAATTTTTAAAAGCCATGATGATGACGGTATTTGGTTTAATGCTGGCAACGGTAGGTATTGATCCCTCTTCAGGTACCGAGCGCTTTACCTTTGGCCAAGCTGATTTATTAGATGGTATTAGCTTTTTATTAGTAGCAATGGCAACGTTTGCGTTGGCTGAGGCACTGATTAATGTGGCGCGCCCAGAAGCTGAGCCAGATAAAAAAATTGACGATCCTGATACGCCAAAAATTGGTTCAACAAAACTGACTAAAGAAGAAGTAAAAGATATGGCTCCTGTGGTTGGCCGCTCATCTTTACTTGGCTTTATAGTCGGTGTTTTACCGGGCGCAGGGGCAACCATTGCCAGCTTTATGGCCTATGCTACTGAGCGTAACCTTGCTCCAAAAGCGCTGAAAGATAAATTTGGTAAGGGTTCGATGCGTGGCTTAGCGGCACCCGAGTCGGCTAATAATGCAGCTTGTACTGGCTCATTTGTACCACTACTGACTTTAGGTATTCCAGGCTCTGGTACAACAGCTATTATGCTAGGTGCATTAATTGCCTACGGTATTCAGCCGGGCCCTATGTTAATGCAAGAAAACCCAAGCGTGTTTTGGGCTGTCATTGTCAGTATGTACTTTGGCAATATTGTACTGCTGATTTTGAATCTGCCGTTGATCCCATATTTTGCTAAAGTGTTGGCAATGCCTAAATCTGTGCTGACAGTGATGATTTTATTCTTCAGCTTAATTGGTGTGTATTTAGTGTCATTTAACACCTTTGATTTATTTATGATGGTGGGCTTTGCGCTGGTGGCCTTGGTGCTTCGATTGTTAGCTTTCCCGATGGCACCTTTATTACTTGGCTTTATCCTCGGTGATATGATTGAGCGAAACTTCCGCCGTGCCATGATGATTTCAGATGGTTCGCTGAGCTTTTTATGGGACCGCCCATTAACACTGAGTATTTTTGTGATTTCGATCTTAGTGTTGTTGTTCCCACTGAAAGACTATATTGTCCAACGTCGTAAAGAAAAAGCAGCTACGCAAGCAGAGCAACATGCGTAGAACAAGGCACTGATATGAGATACACCAATAAGCTAAACCCATTTCAGCATATGGTTAAAAAACCTAAGCGCTTAGAAACGCGACTCATTATTTGGGTTACTGGTCTATGTGTTTTACAGGCTGTGTTGTTTGGCGCATTGGTGTATCAGATCACTGCAGAAAGCTTACATAACCACATGGGTGATAAAGCGCTTGCGCTCGCAACCAGTATTGCCTCACGGGATGACGTACAAAATGCATTGCAAACCAAGCAAGGGCTTGATGAGTTAAATACGCAAATAGAGCATATTCGTGAACTCACCGCTGCCAGCTTTATCGTAATTGGCGATAAAAATACTCGCCGCATTGTTCACCCCGACCCCGACAAGCTCGGTAAGCCGATGGTGGGTGGTGATAGTAAAGCGGCGCTACGTGGTGAGCGGTATGTGTCGATTGCAAAAGGGAGTTTGGGCGAGTCTATTCGTGGCAAAGTCCCTGTGCTTTCAGAGCAGGGCGAAGTTATCGGCTTGGTTTCGGTTGGCTTTTTAGTGCAGTCAATTGAACCGCTTATTCGTGCTCGCAGTGCTGAAATTATGCTTTGGGGCTTGTTGTTAGTGGGCTTGAGCATTCTGGCTGCGGTATATATCGGTCAACGGGTACGTAACGCTATTTTTGGTTTACAGCCTGACGAAATAGCACGGTTGTTCTCGGAGCAAGATGCTATTTTGAACACTGTTCGTAGCGGCATTATCGCTCTCGATCCTGAGGGTAACGTGCGTAACTTAAACCAACGTGCTTGCGAAATTCTCGGTAAACCGATTAGCTGTATTCATCAGCCTCTTAAGCTTGCAGATTTGCTTCCTGAACATAGCGAATTTTTGATGCATAACCAACAGCGTCCGATTGTAGGTTTTGAATTGTTTGCCGCCGATAAACGCATTGTGTTGTCGCGATATGCATTGCAAGTGCAAGGTCAGGCTGATGGTATTTTGTTGAGTATGCGCCCTGCGGATGAGCTTGAATATTTATCGCAGCAATTAACTAAAGTGCAAGCCTTTGCTGAGTTATTGCGGGTGCAAACGCATGATTACTCGAACAAGCTAAACTTAATTGGTGCGTTAATTCAAATGGGGCAAACGGATCAGGCAATTGAGTTAATTGGTCAAGAAAGTAAAGGCTCGCAAGCGCAGATCCATCATTTACTCGAAAGGATCCAAGATCCGGTACTAGCAGGTTTATTGGTTGGTAAATACCACAAAGCCCGTGAATTAAACGTGATACTTGAGCTTAATCCAGATAGCTTATTAGGATCGATCACCCGTAAAGATATGCTTGAACGGGTTGTCTCGATACTTGGCAATTTGATTGATAACGCAATTGAAGCTGCTATTCGAGCTAGCGATACACGTACCCCTAAGGTTCGTGTTACGGTTGATGAAACCAGTAAAACACTATTGTTTGATGTTGAAGACAGCGGTTTTGGTTTAGGCGATGACAAGGATGTGATATTTACACCACAATACAGTTCTAAGTCAGGGGCTGAGCATGGTATCGGCCTTTATTTAGTTAAAACCAACTTAGATTCGTGTCGTGGTAGTTTAGAAATAGGTGAGTCTGATCTGATGGGGGCACGCTTAAGTGTCTACATTCCAAAATAATAAAAAATGATCAGCCTATAAATAAAAGGTAAAGAACATGACTTACTCAGTTGTCATTGTTGAAGACGAAGTTGAAGTAGCCCAATTATTGGCGCAATACTTATTACTTCCTCATGGCGTTGCTGGCCAACAAGGGGCGCGGCAAACACTGCGTCAGGGGCAATATCAGGTTGTTGGTATTGCAGGCAATCTTGCTACTGCGAAAGCGCTATTATCGGCGATTAATGCCGATTTAATTTTGCTCGATATTCATTTACCCGATGGTAATGGCCTTGATTTACTTAATGAATTACGCCGCGAAGAAATGAAAAGCGAAGTAATGCTATTAACCGCAGCAAAAGAAGTAGAAACACTGGAAAAAGCCATGCAACTTGGCGCCTGTGACTTCTTAGTAAAACCATTAATGCTAAATCGTTTAGATCAAGCACTGGCGCGATTCGAAGCAAGGCAACAATGTTTGTCAGATGCCGATGAAGTAACTCAATCTATGGTCGATACTTTATTTGGATCGCAAGAACAGTTAAAAGCCCCGGTCAGGTTGCCAAAAGGGGTGGATCAGCTTACTTTGCAAAAGATCTTAAAAGCGTTTAAAGCGAATATTGGCACGGCTTTTACTGCTCAGCAAATGGGTGATTTAGTCGGCGTAAGCCGCTCAACAGCCCGTCGTTACCTTGAATACTTGCTTGAAGCTGAGCAAGTCAGTGCTGATCAGAGCTACGGAAGTATCGGGCGACCCGAGCGTTGTTATAAAATGACAAGTAGCTAATCGCATCATTTAATTGCCAAATCAGCGCTAAATTAGCGATTTTAGTAGCATAAACTCACTGTTCGGCACGTTAAAAAGTGCCGCTTATCCTGAGCATAGAAAAATTTTATAAAATTGATTGCATTTTAAGCGACTTCGATGGTGATGTTCGCTTTAAGTAATGCTATACTCCCGCCGAATAATTTTTCGACTTTATTAAGAGTAAAATAATGGCAGATTTATCGAAGTACAGAAATATTGGTATTTTCGCCCACGTTGACGCGGGTAAAACTACCACCACTGAGCGTATCCTTAAGCTTACGGGTAAAATTCATAAGACTGGTGAGGTACACGACGGTGAGTCTACTACTGACTTCATGGAACAAGAAGCTGAGCGCGGTATTACAATCCAATCAGCAGCTGTAACTTGTGAGTGGAAAGGCCACCGCTTAAACGTTATCGATACTCCGGGACACGTTGACTTCACAGTAGAAGTATACCGTTCACTTAAAGTACTAGACGGTGGTATCGGTGTATTCTGTGGTTCTGGTGGTGTTGAGCCGCAGTCAGAAACTAACTGGCGTTATGCGAACGAATCAGAAGTTGCACGTGTAATCTTCGTAAACAAATTAGACCGTATGGGTGCTGATTTCTACCGCGTTGTAGGTCAAGTTGAGAAAGTACTAGGTGCTAACCCACTAGTTATGACTTTACCAATCGGTATCGAAGACCAATTCACTGGTGTTGTAGACGTACTTGAGAAAAAAGCATACGTTTGGGACGAGACTGGTCTTCCTGAAAACTACGAAGTACAAGACGTTCCAGCTGACATGGTAGACAAAGTTGACGAATACCATGAGATGCTTGTTGAGTCTGCTGTTGAGCAAGACGAAGACCTAATGATGGCTTACATGGAAGGTGAAGAGCCTTCTCTAGAAGACATCAAACGTTGTATCCGTAAAGGTACTCGTGATCTTGCGTTCTTCCCAACATACTGTGGTTCTGCATTCAAAAACAAAGGTATGCAGTTAGTATTAGACGCGGTTGTAGATTACCTACCTTCGCCTACAGAAGTTGACCCACAACCTCTAACTGATCCTGAAACAGGTGAGCCTACTGGTGAAGTAGCAACTGTTTCTGCAGATGAGCCACTTAAAGCGTTAGCGTTCAAAATCATGGACGACCGTTTCGGTGCACTTACGTTCATCCGTATCTACGCTGGTCGCATGAAGAAAGGTGACACAATCCTTAACTCAGCAACTGGTAAAACAGAGCGTATCGGCCGTATGGTTGAGATGCAAGCTGACGAGCGTAACGAACTTACTGAAGCACAAGCGGGTGACATCATCGCTGTTGTTGGTATGAAGAACGTTCAAACTGGTCACACTCTTTGTGATCCTAAGCACGAATGTACACTTGAAGCGATGATCTTCCCTGATCCAGTTATCTCAATCGCTGTTGCTCCTAAAGACAAAGGCGGTAACGAGAAGATGGGTATCGCGATCGGTAAGATGGTTGCAGAAGATCCTTCATTCCAAGTTGAAACTGACGAAGATTCAGGCGAAACCATCCTTAAAGGTATGGGCGAGCTTCACTTAGATATCAAAGTAGATATCCTTAAGCGTACTTACGGCGTAGACCTAGTTGTTGGTCAACCTCAGGTTGCTTACCGTGAAACTATCACGAAAGAAATCGAAGATAGCTACACGCATAAGAAACAATCTGGTGGTTCTGGTCAATTCGGTAAGATCGATTACCGCATCAAGCCAGGCGAGCAAAACTCAGGCTTCACGTTCTCTTCATCAGTTGTTGGTGGTAACGTACCTAAAGAATTCTGGCCTGCAGTTGAGAAAGGCTTCGCATCAATGATGCAAGAAGGTGTTCTAGCTGGCTTCCCAGTATTAGACGTTGAAGTTGAACTTTTCGACGGTGCTTTCCACGCAGTTGACTCATCAGCAATCGCGTTCGAAATCGCTGCTAAAGGCGCTTTCCGTCAGTCTATCCCTAAAGCGGGTGCACAACTTCTTGAGCCAATCATGAAAGTTGACGTATTCACTCCGGAAGACAACGTAGGTGACGTAATCGGTGACCTTAACCGTCGTCGTGGTATGATCAAAGACCAAGAAGCTGGCGCAATGGGCGTTCGCATCAAGGGTGATGTACCACTTTCTGAAATGTTCGGTTACATCGGCCACTTACGTACTATCACTTCTGGTCGTGGTCAGTTCTCTATGGAGTTCTCACACTACGCACCATGTCCTGCAAACGTTGCTGAAACAGTAATCGCTGCAGAAAAAGAGAAAAAAGCTGCTAAGTAATTAGCCTTTTAACTTCTTTTAAAAAAACCCGCACTTGTTGCGGGTTTTTTATTGCCTAAAATAGACCGCTTATTAAATGAATTGGTGTGATACCAACCCGCAATAATACTTAATCATTTTGAGGTTTTATTGCCTCAAAATAGACAACTTAATTAGGCGGATTGGTATGAGTGGTATAAATTATAATATTTTAATTTAAATCTATGATAGGTAAAAAGTAGCGGTTTTATAATGAGTTGTGGTCCAGTTTCTTTTTTCTAGTACAAAAGTATTTTTTTTGTACCTTGTGTCCCTTTTTTAGACTCTGTAAAATAGCAATCGAATGATTCTTTAATCATTTTGTATTAAACGTCAGCTTATTATCATTAAAATTTTAAGATTCAGCCTCATGAAAACGATAAAGTTAAGTCCTAATTGGACTCTACAGGGAACCAAGATAGCGTTTGCTATTCTTGTTTTATTAAGCGTTACTTTTCTTGGAACATCGCTACTTTTGTTTCTTTTACCTATTTTGCTCTTTATAACTATTTTAAATTTCTTACAACTGCGCTTTTTACACTGTTATAAAGCGGGAATTTGTTATTCGCGTGGAATTAAAAAGCGTTATATTAACACTGAAGATATTGCTGCAGTTGAGTTCTCTCAGCTCGCATTTCTAACTATTTTTAAAGTAGATTTAGTAAATGGAAAAAGCTGCCAATTCTTTAATTGGCAAGTTAGCGATGAGCAAAAAATTGAGATTGAAAGACTCTATAAGGCAAAAGCCAACTCTAGAGTTGAATCAGTTTTAGAGTGTGAAATATAAAAAAGGCCGCGATAAGCGGCCTTTTTACTTAATGCGGTGTCGCTTATTTTTTCATGCGACGACGAAGTGCAAATGGTAAAGCAAGTAGACTTAACCAAGCAAATGAACCAGAATCATCATCTTTTGACTCTTCTTCAGTTTCATCTTCTTCAACTTCTTCGGTTACATCATCTGCCACATCATTGGTAATGTTGATGTAGAGTAATTGTGCTTCTGATAAGTTGCCTGCGCTATCTTCTGCACGGATCATTAATGTAAGCTTGTCTTCTTCTTCAAAATCGAGCTCTTTGGCTACTGTGATTTCACCTGTAGCACTGATTGCAATCGCGTCAGCATGTTCACCTTCAATGCTAAAGCTAACGACAGGTGTATAATCAGCGTCACCATCAGAGAAAACAAGTTGACCAATCACAGCGCCCACCTCACTGTTTTCAACGATTTCGAATGATTGCTGAACTTCGATTACTGGCGCTTGTTGTTCTGGAACAGGCTCAGCAGATTGGATATCAACAATCACTGGGTCGTGATCAGATGCACGGTATGCATCGTCAGCGTAAAGGCTAGCTTGTTGTGTCGATGATTTATACTCAAGGTTGTAGTCTAGGCTGATTGGCTCATCGGCATTGATATGCCAATCCGTAGCAGCAACAACTTTAGCAAGCATAGATTCAGAGACTAGTGCGTGGTCAAGGCTACCAATGCGGCCAGAGAAGCTATAAGAGTAACCTAATGTGTCGCCGTCTAGTTCAGCAACTGCACTTTTCAGACCTTTATCTGCAAATGCACGGATAGGATCTTCCATCGCATAAGCGTTCATATCACCGACTAGGATGATATCTTCATCTTCAACTTCAGTTGGGTAAGTTGCTAACCAATCAGCATATGCATTTGCACCCGCAACACGGATTTCATTCCAACATGCTTGACCATCGCCTAGGTCAGCATTATTACCTTCAGCGCTACCACAGCCGCCTTTAGATTTTAGGTGGGCAACGGCAACAATGAAAATTTCTTCGCTTTCAAGAGATTGGAAGCTTTGTGCAATTGGCGGGCGATTACTGTAATCGAAAGGTTCTACTGTAGTATGAGCAGCCTTACCAACTTCAGATACTTTATTTGATCGATAAATCAGTGCTGTTGTGATTGCATCAGTACCAATTTGGTCAACGCCGAAATCAACGAATGCGTAGGTATTTTCTGCATCTTCATCATTAAGTGCAGATACTAGGCTAGCAATGGCGCTATTTTCACCGAAACCGTCATTTTCGATTTCCATTAAGCCAATCACATCAGCATTTATAGCCGTGATTGCGCTAACTAATTTAGCTTCTTGGCGAGTAAACTCTTCTTCGCTATCTGCACCACGGCTAGTTGGGAAGCCTGCACCTTGGCCGTCGCCATTAAAGTAGTTTAATACGTTAAAGCTTGCTACACGTAGATCTGCATCTTCGTTAAGCTCTGGTGCATCTGTACGAGGGTTAGTTGCAGTGAACTCAGGTTGTACTGTAGGGTGAATACGATAACGGTCGAAGCTGTAACCCATTACACCGGTAATCGTATTAACAGTATCGCCTAAACGTAATGTGTTATAGGCATCAAGGCCCGTACCTGGGTAAGCAATAGGATCAAGGTTTTGCTTTGTTGAACCATCGTCGATTAAGATTTGTTTTTTCAGGTTTTCAGCTTCAACAGCATTTGCTGCATCGCCTGGAAGCGCTACTTGAGTTCCTTGGTATAAACGCTCAGTACCTAAGTCAACTTCACCATAGCGACCAAGGCCGTAGTTGTTATTAACGACTAAAGGTTGCGCGATGGTTACTAACATACCTTCGTAAGCTTCAAGGTCTGCCACGTCAGTAACTGGTAAAGTGATAGCGGTTGCATCAGTAGATAAACCTGTCGCACAGATCTCAACTTGGCTAACATCGCCTAGTTGTGTTGCACTGTAGTATTCAGCAACGCTACCTTTTACACGCACATGGTCACCAACTGCAACGTCGGTATCTGCGAAATAAACAAATACACCTTCAGAAGTTAGTGGGTTTGTATCAACATCAGCAGCAAGTGAGCTAATGAAGAAACCTTTTAGTTGATCATCACCTTGGAAGTCAGCTGTAACAACACCTTCAACTTCTACTTCAGTGTTAATAAGCGGGCTGTCGCCGCCTTCACCTTGAATTGCGCTGATTAAGGTTTTTGCTGCACCACACTCAAGGGGAGTGACAGGTTCTGGCTCAGGCGTTGGTTCTGTGCTCTCACCATATTGACCAATATTGCTGAAATCGTCTTGGTCGAATTGCTCCCACTCATCGCTTGGGTTGAACGCAGAGGTTGCATCAGTTCGGCCTGTAGTAACCGTTGCTTTACGACGCAGTGTTTTATTTTGTGTTGAAACGCCGCCTTCATCCCATGCTGAACCTGGATCAACGCCCAGTTGACCAAAGCTATCAACAATTGCACCATCTTTAGTTAGCACTAATGCGTCATCACCGTTGAAGTAAGTGATTGTTGATTCAGTATCTGCATTGGCTTTTAACTCATCAGCAGAGCCCGCATTTACAATAACGTAGGTTGCATTTGCTGCAAGAGTACCGGTTAAAGCTAAGCTGTTATTAGGGTCTGCTAGATCGCCGTTACCATTTGAGTATAAAGAGATGGTGTAACCGTCAAGCGATAGTTCAGTACTCGATGTGTTGTATAGCTCTACCGCTTTATTGTTAGAGCTTCCTTCAACATATTCAGAGATGATTAGGTTGGCAGAAGCAGGCGCGCTCAGGCTTGCAATAACAAGCGCGAGCGGCGTTAATTTTGTATTTATCATTATTTTTCCCGTGTATGTATTATTAAAGTCCCAATATGGGACACAGTACTTTAAGAAAAATCTATGACAAATTAAATACAAAATGTTAATAAAATAGAAATAATGACCTATTTTAAGAACATTTTTTTAAGTTAGTTGTTTTTTAACCATTTTGCAGCTTGTTTTGCAAAATAAGTCAGGATGCCATCGGCGCCAGCGCGCTTAAATGCTAATAATGACTCCATGATTATTGCATCTTCTGCAAGCCAACCGTTATCAATGGCTGCTTTATGCATAGCATATTCACCACTTACTTGATAAGCAAATGTGGGCACACCAAACTCATCTTTTACGCGGCGTACTACATCTAAATATGGCATACCTGGTTTTACCATCACCATGTCTGCACCTTCTTGCAGATCAAGGGCTACTTCACGAATCGCTTCATCAGAGTTGGCAGGGTCCATTTGATAGGTCTTTTTATCGGCACCTTTTAAGTTGCCTGCAGAACCTACCGCATCACGGAATGGGCCATAGTAGCTTGAAGCGTATTTAGCTGAGTAAGCCATGATACGAGTGTGGATATGGCCTTCGGCTTCGAGAGCTTCACGAATTGCACCAATACGTCCATCCATCATGTCTGATGGCGCAACTACATCAGCTCCAGCTTCGGCATGCGATAGCGCTTGTTTAACTAAGATTTCAGTTGTTACATCGTTAATCACATAACCGTCTTCATCGATGATGCCGTCTTGACCATGAATAGTGAATGGGTCAAGTGCAACATCTGTGATCACACCTAATGTAGGAAAAGCTTCTTTAAGTGCGCGTACAGTGCGTTGTGCTAATGCATCTGGGTTATAGGCTTCTTCAGCAAGAAGGGATTTTTTATCGCTCGGTGTTACCGGGAAAATAGCGACGGCAGGTACACCTAGCTCTACAAGCTCTTTCGCTTCCTCAAGCAACAAATCAATAGAAAGACGATCTATACCTGGCATAGACTCAATGGCTTCGCGGCGGTTCTTACCTTCTAGCACAAATACAGGAAAAATAAGGTCATTTACAGTTAGTTGGTTTTCAGCCATTAGGCGACGAGAGAAGTCATCACGACGCATGCGGCGCATACGTGTATAAGGGAAAAGGTCGAGTCCTGATTGGGCCATGCTTTGTATACTCCTAGTCTGGTAGAGGATAACTCACTACGCGATTTCGACCTGTTTGCTTGGCATGATATAAGGCTTTGTCGGCATAGTCAGTGAAAAAACTTGGGTTATTAATGTCTTCAGCAATTGCGCTGTAAACACCTGCACTCAAAGTAAATTTAATCGTTGTTCCGGCAACTATTATATCAGTATTTTGGGCTGCTTTGCGTATTTGTTCGGCAATTTCTAATGCACCTGCCAGTGGCGTATTAGGCAACAGCACGACAAATTCTTCGCCGCCGTAGCGTGCCACTTCATCGAGAGGTCGTTTAAGATGCTGTTTGATGACATCGGCAGCTGCTTGAATGGTTTGATCACCGGTTAAGTGACCGTAGGTGTCATTAATTGCTTTGAAATGGTCGATATCTAACATGATGATGGCTAAAGGTGTTTGTTCACGTCGCGAGCGACGAATATCCATCAGTAGCTTTTTATCGAAGTAACGGCGGTTCTTGGTTTTAGTGAGAGCATCTTCCATATTGAGTTGTTCAAGCTCTCGGTTTTTCTCTTCAAGCTCGCGTAAGGTCACTTGTAACTCAAAGGTACGCTCTTCAATATTAGCTTCAAGATCTTGGCGTGCTTGCTCTTGCAGTTCAAGGCGCTCACGCATTAAGGTATCTTGTGCTTTACTCTCTGCTAGTGCATTTTGTTGCGCTGCGACTTCAGCGTCGCGTTGCATCAAAAACAATTTTATTACCGCATAACTCAAGCTCAAGCTACAAACTAAAAAGCAAACGAAGGTGAGCGAAAGCATTCCGATATTTAAATCAAATGGATTAAATACACCGAGTGCACTGTAAACAATGGCACAGAAGAAAGCGAACAAAGCAACAAAAAAGCCAATGCACGGCTGCTTATATTCATGATTAAACTGTTTTAGAGCAATACCTGCAAAAATGATAAGCACCGCAGGTAAACTCAATAAGCAGAGTGTGATAGCAATATGAATAGGCAAAAACCACATTGTTATAGTGGCAAGCACAACTGCCCATGCTAGCCAATACTGAAAACGGTTTAAGCGAGATTTGGTAAAGCCGAATATATAGCCTTGCAATGGTACAAATAACGCACCACAGATAAAAAATAGAGTTGGGATTGTCAGTTGTTGAAACGATGAGCCACTAGGTTGTAAATAACGATAACCAAAGCCATAAAGGTAAGCCAAAGAAAGCCACAGCAAGGTAAGTAATAATCCTGTATAGGCGAAATAGCGGCGTCTAGAAAAGCCATAAAGCACTAAATTAGTGAGTGCGAGTGATAATATAAAACCGACTAATAAACCGTACAATAAATTAAATTTACTTTTATGCTTTAGGTATTCTGAGGGTTTCCAAAGGCTTAGAGGTACTCTTAAACCCCCATTGTTTTTAACTTTAAGATAAACAACGGAGTGGCTGGCTTTTGGAATGGTTAATGAGACTAACAGAGACTCATTTTTGATTTGCCGATTAGATAATGGGACTGCATCCCCAATCTTTGTGTTAAATAATAATTGGCTACCTTGAAGATGAAACACGCTCACTTCATCGAGTAAAGGGTTATCTATCGATAATATCAGTGGAATAACATCTAATGAGGTGTTTCTTATCGATAGCTTGAGCCACATTGGTTTTAGAGTCATACCTAGATTTAGGGTTTCGCCTTGGCTTGAATGCCAAGTTACATTGTTACTGCTAAAGGCTTGCTGTTGAGTGATAGGATCAAGGGTGTACTCAACATTAAGCGTATGTTGAGATTTGAATTGTGAACTAACAACAATGGAGTTAGCCTGCAAGTAAGGAGTAAATAAAACAACGAAGATTACGCCACAAAGTGACCATAGGCGCTTCATCTTAACCCTTTATGGAAAATAATTGCTGAAAGTTTAGTGTAGTTTGTTTTGCCACTTCAGTAAATTCTGAGCCTTTTAAATCAGCAATTTGCTGACATACATAAGGAAGGTTCTGAGGCTCATTACGGCGAGTTTTAGGTCTAGGCCTAATATTTCTCGGCATTAAAAAGGGCGCATCAGTCTCAATTAACAAGCGATTTAAAGGGATAGTTGGTACTAAGGCTTGTAGTTGTTCACCACGGCGTTCATCGCAGACCCAGCCCGTAACACCGATATAAAGCCCCATTGCTAGGTAACTTTGGAGTGCGTTTTCGTCACCCGTGAAGCAGTGTAGTACGCCTCGTACCTTGTAATCACTCAAGATTGCGAGCATATCTTCGCTGGCATCTCGCTCATGCAAATACACAGGCATATTTAGTTGCTCAGCAAGCTGTAACTGGCGTCTAAAAACGCTGCGCTGAACATCGCGAGGAGAAAAGTCACGATTGTAATCGAGGCCACACTCGCCAATTGCAACCACTTCAGGGTGTTGGCTGAGAGTTGTTAAGTGTGCTTCAAGCTGATCATCTGCAGTTTTTGCATCATGAGGGTGGACCCCAGCTGTGCAAAATTGCTTAAACTGTTTGGCGAGTTTAAGAGAGGCTTGGCTACTTTGCAGATCGCAGCCAATAAGAAGCATCTGTGTTACATTTGCCTCTGCGGCACGTTGTAACACAGCTTGATGAATATCATCAAATTGATGATTGCTTAAATTGACGCCAGCATCAACTAGCGAATAGTTCATTAGTCAGTACGCTTAACACGAATTGAACGGTTTTGCCCTTCGATTCTTAACAAGAATGAATTGAAAACGCCTCGTTCAATTATGACTTTGTCGCTCACCTCTAGCTTCATTCTATCTGAGCCTACTTGGCGCCACTGTTGACCGTTTTCTAGTTCTATAATCAGCTCCCCGTAAGGCGCTTTTCTAACGCTCTTAACCACTGCGGTTATTTCGTCATCATTTTTTTTTGCAACTTCTTTGTGTTCTAAACCAAAGTCTTCATTTTTTGTTTTTAGAGCTTGTTCACTTGTTGCGGCTGCTGCGGCAACAGGAGCTGCTGAGCTAGTTACAGGTTGCTCAATTTGTTTTTTTGTAGCCGGTTTTGAAAGTGATTTACCTGCCATTACGTTGTCGTAACAAAGTAAGCGGTTAAAATCATTTTCAACAAAAGTACAGGCTTGCAATGCTTGTAAGTTAACTTCGTCTGCCTGTGCAGTACCAGCAATAGTTAAAAGAGCAACGAAGGGAATGAGTTGTTTTTTCATTTTATTCCTCGGATTCCTGTTGAGGTTTGGCGGTATAGAATGCAGCCAAAATTAAACCTAATTCAAATAATAACAGCATGGGTAATGCTAGTAATGTTTGTGACAGTACATCAGGAGGTGTTAAGAACATGGCAACCACGAATACACCTACCACGATATAAGGTCGTTTTTCTTTTAAACTTTTCGTTGTTGTTGCGCCACTCCAGCATAACAGCATGATGGCAACAGGTATTTCAAACGCAATACCAAAAGCAAAAAACAGTTTTAAAGCAAAACTTAAATAACTACTAATATCAGGTGCTAATGTCATCATATCAGGGCCAGTATTAGTAAAAAACCCTAAAATAATAGGTAGCACCACAAAGTAGCAAAATGCGATACCACTATAAAATAGCAAGATACTTGAGGCCAAAATTGGCATTAGCATGCGCTTTTCATGTTGATACAAACCTGGTGCTATAAAGCTCCAAACTTGATGCAGTATCATGGGAATAGCAGCAAATAACGCCACAAATAAGGTGAGTTTAAACGGTGCAAAAAAAGGTGCTGTTACATCCGTTGCGATCATGGTGGCAGTGCTTGGCAAGTTTGCAATCAGTGGAGCTGCAACAAAGCTATAAATATCGTTGGCAAAATACACCAAGCTGATAAATATTAGCAAAATGCTTAACAAAGCTTTCATGAGTCGGTTTCGTAACTCAATCAAGTGGCCAACAAAGCCTGTGTGAGCTTGCTCGGTCATAATTTACTATTCATCATCATTGTTATTGACCACAAAAGCAGAGATTAAATTCACTTTTTTTCGTCATTATTGTTAGTTTCTGCTTTTTCTGGTGTGTCTTTTTTATAACTGTGGGTAACTGACTGAGCAGCCTTTTGAAGTTCGTTTACAGAATCTTGCAGATCTGGTGTGAGCTCTTGCAAGTTTTGCTGTTCTGCTTTTTTTAAGTTCTCGTGAAGCTCATGGATACGGAGTTCTTCGTTCACTTCAGCTTTCACTGAATTGGCGACTGACTTTAATGTTTTTACCCAGCGGCTAACTGTACGAATTGCCACAGGCAAGCGCTCAGGGCCTAACACAATCAGACCTACGATAAGTACGACAACAAGTTCCCACATCCCCATGTTGATTAAGCCTTATGGTCGTCTTTGCTTTTCTCTACGGTTTCTTTGCTTTGCGTGTTAGAAGCTTGCTCTATTTGCTCGCTTTTGGAATTAGTTTGGTCATCATCAGACACGGCTTTTTTAAAGCCTTTTACTGCGCTACCTAAATCACCGCCAATGCCACGAAGTTTCTTTGTGCCAAATAACAACACGATGATTGCTAAAATAATGATTAATTGCCAAATACTGATACCACCAAAACCCATGGGTTACTCCGTTTTTATCAAATTTATTGAATAGACTTGCCTTGATTATACCCACCAAAACATAAATAGCACTTAGTTTATGCGCTTCGCCATGCTGCAATAAAGCCTGCTATAGCAAAGCCTGCGGTAATTACACTGGCGACTAAGTCATGCTGTAAATAACATAAGCCTGAAACTATTAAACAGCTACCAGCAAAGATACTAAGTAACAAAGGCTTAGCAGATTGCGGCGCTGGCAATTGTACAGGTTGTTGTTGACGCTTTAAGTTTTGATAAATTAAATCAGGTAATTCAGGCATTTTTTCTGCCCAAAATGGCAAGTTCGCATACATTTTTTTCATTACTGCAAGCGGACCAACTTGTTCTTTGACCCAATCTTCTAGAAAAGGTTTAGCGGTTTTCCATAAATCAAGCTGCGGATACAGTTGTCTGCCAAGGCCTTCAACATACAACAGCGTCTTTTGTAGTAACACTAATTGCGGTTGAACTTGCATATTAAAGCGACGAGCCGTATTAAACAGGTTAACTAGCACGTGGCCAAAAGAGATTTCGGCCAGTGGTTTGTTGAAAATTGGTTCACACACAGTACGAATGGCAAATTCAAACTCTTCAATGCTGGTATCGGCGGGTACCCAGCCAGAATCAACATGCAGTTGCGCTACTTGGCGGTAATCACGGTTGAAAAAGGCAATAAAGTTCTCTGCTAAATAGCGTTTATCTTCACGATTAAGGGTGCCCACAATGCCGCAATCAATGCCGATATATTTTGGGTTATGAGGGTTTTCACGTGAAACGAAGATATTACCCGGATGCATATCAGCGTGGAAGAAACTGTCGCGGAATACTTGTGTGAAAAATACTTCGACTCCACGCTCAGCTAGTAGCTGCATATTGGTATTTTGTGCCAGTAATGCGTCGGTATCTGATACCGGAATACCATAAATGCGCTCCATTACTAATACGTTACTGCGGCTGTAGTCACTATAAACAAAGGGAATGTAGAGCGAATCTGAGTCTTCGAAGTTACGGCGTAGCTGAATCGCATTCGCCCCTTCACGCATTAAGTCGAGCTCATCGAGCAAGGTTTTTTTGTACTCGTTTACTACCTCTATAGGGCGTAAACGTTTGGCTTCTTTTAATAACTTAGCCACTAAGCGTGCGACTTTTTGCATTAGCATTAAGTCGGCATCAATTTGCTCTTTAATGTTAGGGCGAATGACCTTAATCACCACATCTTGTGGTGCGCCATGCTCATCTATTAAGGTTGCCGTGTGAACTTGTGCAATCGAGGCTGATGCCAAAGGTGTTTGCGAAAAATCACTAAATAATTCACTAATATCATTAATACCGAGCGCCTTTTCGATCAGTTGCTGGGCAAGCTCACCTTCAAAAGGTTCAACCTGATCTTGTAGCAGTGCAAGCTCTAATGCGACATCATGCGGCAGTAAATCACGGCGTGTAGAAAGCATTTGACCAAACTTGATCCACACCGGGCCGAGCTCTTGCAATGCAAGTCTTAAGCGCATACCTGCAGGTTTATCTTTATGTTGGTTACGTAACCAAAATAAGCTGCCACGGGCGAGTTTGGCAAACCAAGGCACTCGTTTACGTGGTATTAATTCGTCTAAGCCATAGCTCAGTAGGGTTTTAGTGATGTAATAAAGACGAGCAGACGACACACAAGTTCCTTAGCGCATTAGCGTGACTGTAACAGCGCGTTAATTCGCATCTCTAATTGAGATACTTGGCTTTTTAATTGGCGATTTTGCTGTTTAAATTCAGCAAGTTCAAGAGGATTTATGGTCACTGCTAACTCATCTTGGCAAAGCGTTGTTAAGGTATTTTCTAACTTGCTTCTCGTTTGTGAACCACGACGTTTTAAAGCTTGAATAGAGAGCCACAACTGTTGTGCTGGGGCATCGCCAATGTATCGAGAAAAATGTTCTGGCCAATCAATATCAAGCTCAGCAAACGCATTGCTAAAGCCTTGCGCAAGATTTAAATCGCCTTGTAAGTCGAGCTTGTCTTGGCGAATGAGTTGCGTGAGCATTGATGGATCTTTAAGCGCTAACAAGGTGTTGATATCGGCGCTGATCATGCAGTCAAAACTGCGTTCTTGCGTACTGTATAAGTGAATTTGCTCGTCGCTGTAAACGCACAAAATTGACTGTTGCCAATCACGTATCTCAATCAACAGCTGTTTATCAGCAATTGCTGCAAGCTTACCCTTTAAATGAGGGTCTAACTGCAGCAGTTGATTAATGATTCGTTCGACGAGTGATAACAGAGCGTTTGCTAACATCGCGTTACCTACTTAATTTACAGAGTTTTTAGTATTTAAAACCACGGTGAAGGGCAACAATACCGCCAGTAAGGTTTTGATAACTGGTTTGTTCAAAACCCGCATCTTCCATCATGCCTTTTAATGTTTCTTGATCTGGATGCATACGGATAGACTCAGCAAGGTATTGATAAGACTCGCTGTCATTCGCAACCAGCTCACCCATCTTAGGTAAGATATTAAATGAGTAGAAATCGTAAGCTTTGCTCAGTATTTCTTGTTCTGGTTTTGAGAACTCAAGCACAAGTAAACGACCGCCAGGCTTAAGAATACGATACATTGAGCGTAGAGCTTTATCTTTATCGGTCACGTTACGAAGACCAAAGGCAATCGTAATTAAGTCGAAGCTGTTGTCAGGAAATGGCAATGCTTCGGCATTCATTTGTACATATTCAATATTGCCAACACGACCAAGATTACGCAGTTTCTCGCGGCCAACTTTCAGCATTGAAGAGTTGATATCGCCTAAGATAACTTGGCCTGTTTCACCCACTAACTGACTAAATTTAGCGGTCAAATCGCCTGTACCGCCTGCAAGGTCTAATACATAGTGACCTTTACGAACACCAGAACTTGCAATAGTTTGGCGTTTCCATAAACGATGAATACCGAACGACATTAGATCATTCATTACGTCATACTTTGCAGCGACTGAGTGGAATACATCTGCAACCATTGATGCTTTGTCGTTTTCAGCAACGGTTTTATAGCCAAAATGCGTGGTCTTTTCTTGATTCTCGTTCATGATTAATCTCTATCGTGGCAATAAAGACTAGTGTACTTGATTGTAGCTGTGGGGTGCAATTTGATTATAACTAAATCATCAGATTAGCATTGCTTTTCATGATTTAGCACAGGTTTAAACTTTACTGGCCGGCAATAAAACTACTTTGCCCAAGCGACTTGGCTTTCGCAGCTGCTAAAGAGGCTTTACGGGCTAAGCTGTTAAAGTCGCCATCGCCTTCATGTTTAGCGATACCTAGGGCTAAGGTAATAGCGGGGAGTTTGGTGCCATTTTTTGAGCTGACAAAGCGCAGCTTTTCGACACCATTTCGTACTTTTTCGGCTATTAAGTTGGCAGTTTCAGGCTCAATATCAGCAAGTAAGATGGTAAATTCATCTTTACTTGTGCGCCCAGGTAAGCCGCTTTCTTGTACGTATTTTTGCACCTGTTTGGCGACTTTATTTAAAATTACTTCACCAATCACATCACCATAGTTTTCAATAAAATGGTTTAAGTTCTCAATGTGAATAGAGATAGCACAAACCGCTTTATTTTGGCCGACCCAAAGTTGAGTTTGTTGATTTAAATAATGGCGTTTGTATAAGCCGGTTTGTTGGTCGGTAATGTGTTGTTTGCGTAATTGAGTGAGTTGTTTTTGGGTTTTTTCTTGTAGTGATTTGGCTTTTGCTATTTCTTGCTTAAATTGACGGTGCTGATTGAGCAGGACTTCAGATTGCTTACTGAGCATTTTTAATGCATGACGGGTTTGCTCAATATTGTTTTCATCAATTGAATGAACACATTCTGTGACTTGATCAGCAAAGCGCACAATATTTTGCTCGTTATTGTTAGCATTTCGCGAAAGGGTGTTTATTACTGAGTCAACGTTGCGAACAATGGCGGTTTTCATTTTATGCCCTTGCTCTATAAAATCGAAATAAAGCTGTTCTACATAGACACAATCGATGGTTTTTCTTTGTGCGATGGCACGGTCAATAGCGGCGTTAAGTTTAGGATTAGACTGGCTGACGTAGGTGTAAACAACTTGGTAGTTAAGTGGTGACGGCGGTAATGCATGATGTTCTAAAAAGATACATACCTTTGTCATTTTTTCTTGAGCAATAGCCATGGGATCATGGAACATCATTTTTCAATACCACTAAATACGCATATCAACCAATTAATCATCTCTTCCGTAAGGTATAGCTGCTTCCAAGCATAAATACTGAGTCTACAGTAATCTGTAATCAGCCTATTTAAAAGCAAAATCGCTTACTTTGGAACTTAAATTTGTTTCGTTTGTGTCTATTAGCTGATTTTCTCAACAACTTTAACAAGTGTAATTAAAAATTGCTTAAACCTTGCTCATTCTTATTTATACACCGTTGTTAATTTGAGCGTATTTAACCTGAGCTTGGTCGCATTTGTTTGGGTTTTAGCCAGTGCTGCGCTACTTTAGCGATACTGATTAAAACTAAAAAGAATGCTATGAAACAAACACTGTCGCGAACTTTAAATCGTTCTGTTATTGCGGTTGCTTTAGCGTGTACTTTAAGCGCTTGCCAAGTAACAAATATTGATGCTGATCAGCAATTTACTCAAGTAGCCGAAAATATTGTTAATTACCGCCAAAGCATCAGCCCGTATGGTAAAGATAATGGCGTTGATGGTTATTTATTAGAAAATCTATCGGCTGAATTTTTAGAACAAAAATACCAAAAGAATACAGAGTTACTTGCCGAGCTAGACGCTATCGACCGTGATAAGTTATCGGAAGAAAATCGCATTAACCTGACTATTTTACGCGGCCAAGTGCAAAATAGTGTCGATGAATATGTGTTTAATGCGCACTATATGCCGCTGACATCTGAATATGGGTTCCATTCTAGCTTGTCATTTATGATCTCCAGCTCAGATTACACAAAACCACAAGATTACCAGCTATATCTTGCTAAATTACAGCAAATTCCTCGCTATTTTTCGCAAAATATCGGCTGGATGCGAAAGGGGCTTGAAGTGGGCCTAACCCAGCCAAAGGCTGTTTTAGAAGGTTATCAAGACTCAATCACGGCTTATATTGTTGATGATGCTACTAAGTCTGAATTCTACAAACCATTTTTAAATAATACGGCAGGCCTAAGTGATAGCGAGTTTGCAGCGCTACAAAAGCAAGCGCAAACCATTATCACAGAACAAGTTATTCCGGCATATCAAGGTTACTTAACTTTCTTTAATAATGAATATCAACCGGGTGCACGTACAGATATTGGTATTTCAAGTACGCCGAATGGCAAAGCGTTTTACGAAAATCGCGCTAAGTACTACACCACCACAGATATGACGCCAAAAGAAATCCATGAGCTGGGTTTACAAGAAGTCGCGCGTATTCGCGCAGAAATGGAAAAAATTATCGAGAAAGTAGGCTTTGAAGGCTCGTTTGCTGATTTTGTGCACTTTTTACGTACTGATCCGCAATTTTACGCAAAAACACCAAAAGATTTGCTAAAAGAAGCGTCTTACATTGCCAAGAAAATGGATGCGCAGTTACCTAAGTTATTCCACACCTTGCCAAGAATGCCGTACGGTGTTGCGCCAGTGCCAGAGAGCATTGCACCTAAATATACAACGGGTCGTTACTCAGGCTCTCGCCGTGATGACCAAGCAGGTTATTACTGGGTTAATACCTATGCGCTAGATAAGCGCCCGTTGTATGTTCTTGAAGCATTAACTTTACACGAAGCTGTACCAGGGCATCATTTACAAATCTCGCTAAATGCTGAACTTGAGTCATTACCAAGTTATCGCCGTAATGCATATTTGTCGGCATTTGGTGAAGGTTGGGGCTTATATTCGGAGTTTTTAGGTATCGAAGCGGGCTTTTATCAAGACCCATACAGTGACTTTGGTCGTTTGACTTATGAGATGTGGCGAGCGGCGCGTTTAGTGGTTGATACCGGTATGCATATGTATGGCTGGAGCCGTGATCGTGCAATGAAGTTTATGAGCGAAAACACCGCGCTTTCATTACACAACGTGAAGACTGAAACTGACCGTTATATCTCATGGCCTGCACAAGCGTTGTCATACAAAATTGGTGAGCTAACTATTAAACGTCTACGCCACGAAGCTGAGCAAGCACTTGGTGCAGATTTCGATATTCGCGAATTCCACCATCAAATATTGCGTCATGGCTCAGTGCCAATGTCAGTGCTTGAAGAGCAAATTCAACTTTATATTAAAGCTGAATTAGCAAAACGAGCAGCATAGCTGTATAGCAGTATAAAAGAAGAGGCGTGATTTACATCACGCCTTTTTTGTTTATTGCACGTAATATAAACACCTTATATGCTTTGAAGGATGTCATTTCACAAAGGGGCCTTGGATGAGTGATTTTATAATTTTTAGTATCGATGTATTTGCCAGCTTGTTTATTTTTGCACTCGGTATAGGTTTGCTGGTGATTGTGTGCTTTTACATTAGTGATGTGACGCAATCTAAACAGGCGATTCGCCGTAACTACCCGGTGATTGGCCGCTTTCGTTATTTCTTTGAGCGCCAAGGTGAATTCTTCCGACAATACTTTTTTGCTATGGATAGGGAAGAACTACCATTTAACCGAGCTGAGCGAAGCTGGGTGTATCGTGCTGCGAAAAATGTTGACCGTACTACGGCCTTTGGTTCAACCCAAAGCCTTGAAGCAACGGGCACTGTGATGTTTATGAACTGTGCGTTTCCGACTTTAGATGAAGATGCACTTGATCCAAGCGAAGTCACGTTAGGGCCTTATTGCCAAGCTCCTTATACAACAAACTCGTTATTTAATATTTCAGGTATGAGCTTTGGCGCATTATCTAAGCCCGCTGTTCGCGCATTATCGCGAGGGGCAAAATTAGCCGGCTGTTGGATGAATACCGGCGAAGGAGGGCTCAGCCCTTACCACCTTGAAGGTGGCGCCGATATTGTGTTTCAGATTGGCACGGCAAAATATGGTGTACGAGATGAGCACGGTAAATTAAGCCCCGAAAAACTCAAAGCGATTGCTGAGCACGAACAAGTTAAAATGTTCGAAATTAAAATGAGTCAAGGTGCTAAACCCGGTAAAGGGGGTATGTTACCAGGGCGCAAAGTGACTGCTGAAATTGCAAAAATTCGGGGTATTCCTGAAGGGCATGACTCGATTAGTCCAAATGGTCACCCAGAGATTAAATGCCCAGCAGATTTACTCGATATGATTGAAACGGTACGCAGTACCACAGGTAAACCAACCGGTTTTAAAGCGGTTATTGGTGAATACACTTGGCTCGAAACCTTGTTTAGTGAAATAAATAACCGTGGTATTGAATCTGCCCCTGATTTTATCACTATTGATAGTGCCGACGGTGGAACGGGCGCCGCCCCTCAACCCTTGATGGATTCAGTTGGTTTACCGCTACGAGAGAGCCTGCCTTTGGTTGTTGACTTGCTAAAAAAACATGGTCTCAGAGAACGAGTGAAAGTGATTGCATCGGGTAAGCTAATCGTACCGTCAAAAGTGGCTTGGGCACTCGCGCTGGGTGCTGATTTTATTGTGTCGGCGCGTGGTCATATGTTTTCGCTAGGTTGTATTCAGGCTCTACAATGTAATAAAGATACCTGCCCGACCGGTATTACGACTCATAATGAACGCTTACAGCGGGGCCTAGATGTGACCGATAAGGCACAACGTGTCGCCAATTATAATAAGTTTATTCATTATGGTGCAGGGCTGATTGCTCATTCATGTGGTGTATCAAGTGCCCGCGAGTTAGCTCGCCAGCATGTGCGAGTGGTACAAGAAAATGGTTTATCAGAGCCGCTCGATAAAATGTATGAGCACTACAATAAATAATCTAGTTGAGTTGAATAATTAAAAGGCGCATTGAGCGCCTTTTTACTTTTTGACTATCAGTTTAATAAACTGATTAACAACGAAAAGAACTCGTCTTTATTGTTACAGCTTGTGGCATTGAGCATCAGTTGCTCGCCGAGTACGAGCGTTTGCTGTTGTACTGCTAAACGAGCTTGTGCATCTTCAATACCGTCTATATCTGCAACATGGGCTAAACCAATAGTACGGCGAATAAGTTCAGCGCCACAGTAGCCAATCGCATCACGCAATACGTGTTGTAAGTAATCTTCGCTAAAGGCGCGGTTTGCAAAGCTAATATCAGTTGCTTCGCTGCTTGCTAGGTTTAACCAATGTTGTTCAAATTGGCTATAACAGTCTTGTAAGCAGGTTAATAGATGGGTTTGATACTGTCGGCGTTTTGCTTGTTCGGCAATACGGGCGTTTTGGGCACAGTAATTTAGTAGCAAGTTACCCATAAATGAGCCGATATCGAAACCAACAGGGCCAAAAAAGCCGAACTCTGGGTCGATCATTTTAGTGGTTTTGCTATCAACAAAAATGCTGCCACTGTGCATATCGCCATGCAATAAAGTTTGCGGGCACGATAAAAATTTCGCTTTTAATTTAGCTGCGGCTAGTTTTAAAGCATCATTATTACGAATACTTTCGACGTGCTCAGTAAGCTCTGCAGGGAAATTATTGCGCTCATGCTCAATGTACGGATCAGTAAAGAATAAGTCTTCTGTGATCTTACATAAATCAGGGTTAATAAATTGACTGACTTTGGCTTTTTTATCTTCAGCAGATAAGTAAAAATCCGAGTTATAAAAGCCTATACGGCTTAAGTAGAGCGCAACATGACTTGCCAATAAGGGAAATTGCTCTGCGTTGATTTGTGCGCCACGTAAAATTTGTAACTCACCTAAATCTTCTAACACGGTTAATGCCAGCTCGACATTGTGATGTAATATCGCCACGGTATGCTCTGGGCATAACTTACCATGATTAATCAATACTTCGGCTTCGATTCTGGCGCGGTCTAACGATAATGGCCATGACTCACCTACGCAGCGGGCATAAGGGAGTGCTTGCTTTAGAATTACACTGTTGTTGTGCTGATCAGCAACCCGAAAAACTAAGTTTAAGTTTCCATCTCCAAACTCGTATGCAGTCAGTGCTGCATCAGCAGGGAAGACTGAAATTAGTTCACTTTTAACAAGTTCTTTAATGTAATCAACAGCATGCTCTGCATTAAAGGCAGTGTATTTAGCCATGGCTCTATCTCGTAATACAATTAACTTTGAGCATTCTATACCTGTAACCGTTTAGATGTCCATACATCTAGCTTGTTAGTTATCAAAACTGATGTAAAATAACTATTCACATAAATTAGTTATTCATTAGTTATTCGGATTCAGTATGCAAGATCTCATCGCCAGCAGTATTAAATATCAGCAAGGTACGCTAACCGTGCTTGATCAGTATTTGTTGCCACATCAACAGCATTGGCATGTATGTAACGATGTTGAAACGATGAAAGATTTGATTCTGACTTTGAAAATCCGGGGAGCGCCTTTAATCGGCTTAGGTGCTAGCTTGTTGGTTGCACACCTAGCCGAGCAGGGCATGAGTCAATCAGCACTTGCGGTTGCTATAGATGAACTAGAAGCAACACGCCCAACCGCCGTTAACCTTATGCACTGCATGGCCAAGTTACGCGTAGCGCTTG
Organism: Pseudoalteromonas simplex; assembly: GCF_015278155.1. Classification (NCBI taxonomy): domain Bacteria; kingdom Pseudomonadati; phylum Pseudomonadota; class Gammaproteobacteria; order Alteromonadales; family Pseudoalteromonadaceae; genus Pseudoalteromonas; species Pseudoalteromonas simplex. The sequence goes on along the minus strand of NZ_JADILN010000006.1, from coordinate 41,997 downwards.
TAGAGACTGATTATGTTGCAGCTGTTGTCTCTACTGCTGAGCAGTTATTTAAAGAAGATATTGCCCTTTGCGATAGCATGGCAGAACGTGGTGCTGCCTTGGTTGATAAAGGTGATAACATTTTAACGCACTGTAATACCGGTGCGTTAGCGACTGCGGGTGTCGGTACTGCATTAGGGGTTATTCATAAAGCGCAGCAACGCCACGGTGATATTCATGTTTGGGTTGATGAAACGAGACCGCTACTGCAAGGTGGTCGTTTAACGGCTTTTGAGCTTGAGCGCTGGCAAATTCCTTATACCTTGATTTGCGATAACATGGCGGCGAGTTTAATGGCTGCGGGCAAAGTTGATAAAATCTTTGTTGGTGCTGACCGTATTGCTGCAAACGGTGACTTTGCTAATAAGGTAGGTACATATAACCTTGCTGTGTTAGCGCATTTCCATAACATTCCATTTTATGTCGTTGCGCCACTTACGACACTTGATACACAAACGGCGTGTGGTGCGAATATCGAAATTGAGCAACGCAGCCCTAATGAAGTGCGCGGTGTTAGTGGCAGTTTTGGCGAAGCAATATGGGCACCAGCTAACGCGAAGGTTTATAACCCGGCATTTGATGTTACACCGGCTAGCCTAGTCACAGGCTGGGTGCTCGATAGCGGCGTTTATAACCAATCCGATATCGAGCAAGGTATTCTAAAGCAATTAAAATAGAAAATTACTCAGCACTTTTTTTAGTGTAGAGCTCAATGCTATTTTGACTATTTGCGGTTAGTAACGAAATCGCCAGCTTGTCATTACTCGCATTGATATGCGTTATATAGTGTAAGGGCCGCATTTTCATTGCTAGATCAACATTTTGTATGTTTGCCAAGTCAATACTATAAATTTCATTATTTGTGGCAATATATAAGCTGTGATGGTTGCTTGTCATAGTGATAATTGAAGGCTTTAGCTCTATTAGTTTGTCAGGAGTTATCAGCTCACTATAAGTATTGCTGTCACTATCTAAAAGCAAATATTTTCCGTATTTAGAATGGACGATTAGCTGATTATCATCATACCAAGCAATTGCCAATGGGGTGTCGATGGTGCTTTTGACAACCTGATCGCTGTTGGTGTGCAAAATCATTAGTTGGTTTTGCTGGTTACTAAGCTCGGTAAAGATTACTGCAATTTTATTACCTCTGACTGCTGCTAGTTTGCTGTTTCCTGGTAGTGTCCAGTGTTTAACTTCTGAAAAGTCATTGGCATTTAATAAGCTTAGCTTTTGATTGCTTTTATTAAAACTCACCAGCTGACTGCTGTCGTTATTTGCAGAAATAATGGTGGTATCTTCACCAATTTTGTCGGTTATATCTATATATTGGTTGTTTTTTCTGAGCCAGTGCTGTCGTTTATAGTATTCAAGATCAGCGAAGTAGACATCATTATTAGTTAGGGCGACCAAATCACCTTCATGCTTATTAGCTGTGGCAATATAGCTCATTTGTTTTGATTTTATGTCAAATATAGCCGCATCACTGTCGTGTAAATCAGTGCTGATCAGTACACTTTGTTTATTAAGAGGGTAAGCGTAATTTGCTCGTTTTACTGGGGCTTTAATGGCTTGTCCCCGACTCATGGTATCAAATGAAAATGATTCAATAGTTAATTTACCGCGGTTATACCAAACAAGCGAGTTAGTTTGTTTATCATAAGTTGCAGCCCAAGCTCGGTATTCGTTGGTGGTTAAAAGTTTGAGTGAGCTACCGTCTAAATTCGCTATATAAATTTCTGCTTGGCCAACATTGTGGCGTTCAAAAATAACACGGTTGGGGTTTTTAAGTGTTGTTAAAATATAATCGCCAGTGCCAGTAATATTAGGTGATGTAATGCGAATTTCTTCACCGGTCTTTAAGTCTTGCGCATACAGAGCAGATAGGTGAGTTAAGCCACGGTAATTATTACGTCTTGTAATTGCCGTATTACCAATTTCAATGTACTGATCTGGTGTGATATTTAATATAGATTGATTTGTAACTGGCTTTAGTAATACTTCATTTGATAGCAAATTGCTTGCTTGCCAAGCACTACAATCATTGAAGTCACTGTTTTCACATGAACTATAAAATAGCCGCTCGCCATCTTCAGACCAGCCCTGTAAAAAGACAGCGCCAGATGTAATTGAGTACTCTTTTTTTGTCGTTAAGTCGACAACATAAATATGCTGATTGTCATTTTGCAGCACATAGGCAAGCTGCGTTTTGTCGTGATTTAGCAATAATTGATAGTGAGTGCCCTTATGCCATGAAATCGTTTCGGCTTGCAGGTCTAAAAATGGCGCTTCGTTTTGTGCTTCATCATTTACTTTAGGTTGCTGTAAGAACAACCAAATAGCCGCAATCAATAAACCAAGCGCTAAGGCCGCAAAAGACCATGGCCAGCGTGAAGAATGCGCTTTTTGCACGTTAAGGGGAGTTGTATTAACTGGAGTTTCAGCTTCTTTATGTTCTGTGTTTTTATCTTCTGTTATTTGTGGGTCTGAAATGGGGGTGGGCTCAAGAGGCTTAACTTTAATAAATAGGCTATAACCTTTGCGGTAATGGGTTTTAATAGTTTGCCCGGGCTGCTTTTCTGATTTGAGAGTTTTTCTTAGTTCAGAGATGGCACGGTTAATAGCATTGTCATCAACAAAACTTTGTTGCCAAATATTCTCAACCAGCTCTTGGCGAGTGATAATGCGATCATTATGCTCAATAAAGAAACACAGCAATTTAAACAATAAAGGTTCTAGTTCACGCTTATGAGTGCCATCGCTGATGGTTTGCTGCTGAGTGTTAAATTGCCACTCACCCACATAAATAACGGTATCGCGTAAGGGTGAAAATGCCGACCCCATGTTTAGTCCTTTAACTAAAAAATATTAATTTTGATAGGGAAGATAATAACAGCTTTTGTTCTTGATTTGGGTCTTTTTGTTTTATATTTGTAAATTAAAGGCTGTTTTTTGCAACATATAGCCAAGCTTGGTTGTTACATTGGAATGTTTCTGCGATTCGTTGATAATCATCTACTTCGTAAGCATCAGCCTGATTGAGCTCACGTTTAGTGATTAAATAAATAGTGCCATTAACAATATCACTTTGTTTGCCTGTTTTGATTAACGCCGGGTGAAAACGTTGACCATTACTTTTAAGCACGGCTTCGTCGGTGATCTCGACTTCACCAATGACATACCCAGTTAGCGTAGCAGGTTGACCTTCGAGCAAACGCCCAAAGGTATCAAGCTGAACCTGCGGGTACTGTAAGGTACCGTACGAGAATAGCTTTTCCATGTTAATCCAGCAGCGGGAAGTTGGTAGCAATAGTTGACTCAGTGCTTTTAGCGACCCAACCTTCGGTATTATTGAATAAGCGAATTGCTGTGAATTCAGGGTCGCTGCCCATATCAAACCAATGTGGTGTGAGTTCTGGTACTGAAATTAGGTCGCCTTGTTGGCAAAGCACTTGATACACTTTGTCGCCTAAGTGTAAGCAGAATAAACCTTGGCCTTTCACAAAAAAACGAACTTCATCTTCGCTATGTGTATGTTCAAATAAGAACTTACTGCGTAGTTCGCTGGCATTTGGACTTCCCTTAGCAAGCGAAATAACGTCCACTGTTTGATAACCCCCTTCAGCCTTAAGGCGCTCTATATCGTTAGCATAGGCAGTTAAAATAGCGTCATGGCTGGTATCTTGGTCAATCTGTGCTGTTGCTTGCCATTGCTCAAAGCGAACGCCAACCGCATTCAGCTCACTGGCAATCGCGCTTAAGTCTTCACTATGAAACAGTATGTTGTTTGCGTTGTTATCATTAAAAATAGTTAATTGGCTCATGCTAAAAGCTCCGCACTAAATGCTGTGAAATCGTTAATGTATGGGTGAGCGTCGCTTACTGCTTGTCCATCGCGAACAAGGTGTAAAGTGCCAAGGCCTGCAGCTTTGGCAGCATCAAGCTCTGCCACCACATCGCTTAAAAACAATACTTCGGCAGCGTCAAATGGCAGCTCGGCAATAATATTTTCATAAGAGCTCTGCTGTTGTTTTGCGCCAACTTTAGTGTCGAAGTAATCACTAAATAAAGGTCTAACATCACCATAATCAGAAAACTCAAAAATCAGGTGCTGGGCTTTTACTGAGCCTGATGAGTAGACATATAAACTTTTACCAGCATGTTTTTGGGCTTGTAAAAAGTCATAAGCGTCAGGGTAAAGGTGGCCAGTAAAATCACCACTTTCGTAGCCCGTTTGCCAAATTAAGCCTTGCAACTGCTTGAGTGGGGTAATTTTTTGATCAGTTTCAATCCAATGAATTAAATGACTAATAACCGTGTCGATATCGGCTTCGGGTTGTTCAATGTGTGCTTTAACGGCCTCAATTTGGGCTGCAACTTCTGGGTCTGTTTGATGTGATTTTACAAACTCAGGTAATTGCCCTGCCGCGTAAGGAAATAATACGTCTTTAACAAATGAGATGCGGGTAATAGTGCCTTCAATATCAGTTAAAATTGCTTTGATCATGGCTGAACTCCAGCTTGAATACCTTCTAGTTTTAGGCGCTCAAGCTCACAGCTAAATAGAAACTCTAACCCTTCTAAATGACGAAGTACTTCTTTGATATCTCGACCAACGACATATAAACCATGGCCACGAATTAATACGGCATGCTCAATAGGGGTGTGAAGGTGATGATCACTGACTAGTAAGCTTAAACGGTCAATGTCTTGGTCATTATCAAAAATGGGAATAGTTAAGGTATCTAAGTGCGATTTGATACCGCTTAAAGATTTTTGCATTTCGTAGCCATGCAAATTGATAGCGTGGCCTTTGATCACACGAGATAACACGGTTGCCGCAACAGAATGAGTGTGCAAAACAAATTTAGCTGACGGGATAAGCTTATACATATTCAAATGTAGCTCAGTTTCAGCTGATGGATTACCAGAGCCTTTAGTGCGATTACCTTCATGGTCAAATTCAATAAACGCATGAGTGCCGAGTTGACCTTTATCGAAACCACTTGCTGTGACGACATAACCGCTTGCAGTGCGGGCTGAAAAGTTACCACCAGTAGCAGGGACCCAGCCACGTTGGCTTACCCATTTACCAGCTTCAATTAGTTCTGAAATAGCGGTATTGTTATGCATATATTCCTCGACATTCTAAAAGTTATTTAGACGGCTATACATCTGTTTTAAGCAATGATAGCATCGCTTCGGGCGCAAAACCATCTTTAAGGAACCTCTGTGTTTGAAAGTAAATTGCCGAATTTAGGCACCAGTATTTTTAGTCAAATGACCGCTCTAGCAAATAAGCACCAAGCGCTTAATTTATCTCAGGGTTTTCCTGAATTTGATGCACCAGAATTACTAAAAAAACAGCTCAATCATTATGTACTTGAGGGAGCAAATCAATATGCGCCTTCAAGTGGGGTTGCAAAGCTACAACAGCAAATAGCAGCTTTGATTGCTAGAAAATACCATAACAACATAAATTACGAGCAACAAATTACCGTCACCTCAGGGGCAACAGAGGCATTATTCGTAGCAATTCAAGCACTTGTCAAAGAGGGTGACGAAGTGGTGGTGTTTGACCCCGCTTATGACTCTTACCAGCCGGCAATTGAACTTGCAGGCGGTCGTTCAGTTCACGTTGCTTTGCATGCGCCAGACTACAAAATCGATTGGCAAGCCGTAGCCGATGTCATCACAGACAAAACACGTGTCATCATCATCAACACGCCACATAACCCAAGCGGTAAAATTTTTAAAGCAGAAGATATAAATGCCCTTAAAGCGCTTGTTACTAAGCATGATTTATATGTAATTAGTGATGAAGTGTATGAGCACATTACCTTTGATGGTGCTTTGCATTTAAGTGCGCTGACTGACCCTGAGTTATTTGCACGCAGTTTTGTGATCTCAAGCTTTGGTAAAACCTTTCACAGCACCGGCTGGAAGATGGGTTATTGTGTTGCACCCGCTCAGCTGATGGTGGAGTTTCGTAAAATTCACCAATATGTGACCTTTTCAAGTTTTACGCCTGCCCAGCATGCATTAGCCGATATGCTTGAGTTAGAGCCTGAGCATGTTGATGAGCTAAGTTGTTTTTATCAACAAAAACGCGACTTGCTCAGCGAAGCACTAGCGCAAAGCCGTTTTAAAATATTACCAAGTGAAGGTACCTACTTTTTACTACTCGATTACAGTGATGTGTCTGATCTTGATGATGTTGAGTTTTGCCATTGGTTGGTCGAGCAAGCGGGGGTTGCAGCTGTACCACTCAGTGTGTTTTATAATAGTGCAAGCAGCGATAAAGTGATTCGTTTATGTTTTGCTAAAAATGATGACACATTAAAATGTGCCGCGGAGATTTTATGCCAACTTTAACCTTAGCTTTAGTGCAGTCATCACTGCATTGGCTTGATAAAAGCGCTAACCTTGCGCACTTTACTGAGCAGCTTAACAGTTTAAACGAGCAAGTTGATTTAATTGTCTTGCCAGAAACATTTGCCACTGGTTTTGCGATTAATCTAGATTGCAGCGAACCAGAACAAGGCGAGGTACTTAGCTGGTTAAAAGCCACAGCTAAGCAAAAAAATGCTGTGGTTGCAGGCTCTGTTTTAGTTGCAAAAGGCGACAAAAAGGCTAATCGCTTTTATTGGGTTTGGCCAAATGGCGAAGTGAAGTATTACGACAAACGCCATTTATTCTGTTTAGGTAACGAAGGCAATTTCGTCGCAGCAGGCGAGCATCGCGAGATATTCGCTATCAATGATTTTCGCATTTTGCCGCAAGTGTGTTACGACTTACGCTTTCCTGTATTTCAGCGTAATTGCAACGACTACGATGTGATGATCAACGTAGCTAATTGGCCGGCGGCACGTCGCCATGTCTGGGATACCCTGCTAAAAGCACGCGCAATGGAAAACCTGTGTTATGTCGTGGGTGTCAATCGCATTGGTGCTGATGGTAATAATGTTGCCCACAGTGGTGGTACTGCCGTTTATGATTTTAAAGGTGACACCTTGGCTAAGCTCGAAGATGGCCAATCGGGTATCATTATTCAGCGCTTAGAAAAATCACCGCTTGATGACTTTCGAAGAGCGTTTCCTGCTCACTTAGATGCTGATCAATTTCAGTTACTGTAATTGCTCGAAGCCGCATACTCAAAAATTTGTTAAACTCATGGTTGGATTATTTACTTTAAGCAATCATGAGTCGCAAAATCACCCCCGTTATTCTTGCTGGTGGCATAGGTTCTCGTTTATGGCCTTTGTCGCGTAAAGCGATGCCTAAGCAGTTTTTGTCTTTGCTTAGCGAAAAATCACTGTTACAGAGCACGCTTTTACGAGTGGCTGACTCACGATTTAATGCGCCAATTCTAGTGTGCAATGAAGAGCATCGCTTTATCGCTAAAGCGCAAATTGCAGAAATCACAGATAGCTATACTTTATTGCTTGAACCTGAAGGTAAAAATACCGCCCCCGCGATTGCCCTAGCCGCTGAATTTGCACTGCAAAATGGTCTAACTGATCCCTTGTTGGTGATGCCTGCTGATCATCATATCAGTAATTTTGATAAACTTATTGCCTGCTTAGATAATGCGATAGCGCTTTGTCAGCAACAACAATTAGTAACCTTTGCCATTACTCCCACTGAGCCACATACCGGCTATGGTTATATTCGCCAAGGTGAACAGTTAGCTCATAAAGGCTGTTTTAAGGTGGCTGACTTCAAAGAAAAACCAGCTCTGCAATTAGCCGAAAAATACCTTGCCAGTGGTGAGTATGGCTGGAATAGCGGCATGTTTTTATTTTTGCCAGATGTGTACTTGAGTGAGCTTAATCGTTTTGCGCCAAAGATTGCTGACAGTGTCGCAAAAGCGGCTAGCTTCACCGCAGATTTAGGGTTTCAACGGCCTGTTGCGGGTGCGCTCACAGCATGCCCAAGTGATTCTATTGATTATGCTATTTTGGAGCGTAGCGCTAACGTTGCTGTTATACCTGTTGACTTAAATTGGAGCGATGTTGGCAGCTTTTCTGCATTATCGAAAATCGCAGAAAAAGACCATCATGGCAACTATTTAGCCTCACAAGGGGTGAGTTTAGATAGCGAAAATAATCTACTGATCAGCGAGGCTGATCACACTATTGCGGCGCTCGGCGTGAGTAATCAAGCAATTATACATACTCATGATGCCACCTTAGTGGCAGACAAAAGTGCGCTCGATAAGCTCCCTGATTTACTTAAACAGCTTGCTGTTGTTGATAGCGATAAACTAACCCACCATCAAGCCGTATTCAGACCTTGGGGCAACTATCGAACTTTAATTGAAAGCACTGGCTTTAAAGTAAAGAAAATAATCGTAAACAGCGGCGCAAAGCTCTCAACTCAACGCCATCAGCACCGTGCAGAACATTGGGTCGTCGTATTTGGAGTGGCAAGCGTGCGAGTAGGTGATGATGAATTTGAATTATCCGCCGACCAATCTTGTTACATCGCGGCTAAGCAGCTACACAGCCTTGCTAATCAACAATACACGCCACTAATCGTTATCGAAGTACAAACCGGAGCGATACTTGATGAAACTGACATCGAGCGATTTGATGATAGGTATGGGAGGGGATAGCTGGAAGCTTTAAGCTTATCGAAAAGGAGGCTTTTTAACAGAGCTTATTTGATTCATAAGTTGGATTTTTGCCGCTTACTGCTAATGCTTCTAAACTTACAGCTGCTGTATCACTTCAACTGTTTTAGTTTATGGTCTATCACAGGATCATCGGGTGAGAGTTGCTGAGCCACTTCTAAGACCTTAATTGCATCGTTTGGGTGCTCATCTTGATGTTTGATTGCAACATCAATCAGCGGTTGCACATCAATCGCATCTTTTTGCTCTTGCATGTGCTCGGCTTTTTCTTCAGCTAAAATTGTATGCGCGGTGCTTAGTAAGGCTAAACGATGTGGCGAACTCTTGTTTGCCTTATTTAGGCGACGATAATAGTCTTCTTTAAAGCGTAGCGTTTTGGTTTGCTGGCGGAATTGGGCGATATCAACTTGCTGGTGGCTTATAAAATCAACAGCAACATCTTTATAAAAGCCAAACTTATTTAAATATGTTGCATGAACACTATGGCCCATACCAAACACGCGTAAGTGGGTGAGTTGTGGGTAACGTTTAGCATGAGCTCGGTCGATACGATTAGTTGGGTCGTAAATAATATAACCCTTTGCATGGCCTAAATCTAAATCGTGGTAGTCACCGTTCCAATCGAATTTTTGCGCGATGTCAGTGCTTGAACGGTCATCCCATGGTGCTTTTTCTTTGTTTTTTGTGCTAACAGGGTGAAAGAGTAAAACTTTATCAAGCTTTAATAGATTGGCAAAGGCGCCAACGGCAAAGCCTCCTCGGCTCAAACCATAACCTAACCGCTCTTTGAATCCGCCAATCAGTGGTGCTAGCTGCTCAATGAAAAACAACAGATTGCGGTGCCTAAACCAGTTGCTAATGCCTAAATGTTGAAAGGCGATAATATTCACATCTTGCTTTTTCGCGAGCTTATAAGCCCAAGGCGAAAAATCATCATTAATATCATGTTCTTGATAATTTGTTCCAGCAGGAGAGAAGGTAATTAGCAGGGGCTTATTGGCATCAATGATATGGTATTTTACATAAACATCGCCGAGCAAATCACCGCCAGTCATAGGTACAAGGCTTTGTTGCTCATCGCGTGGGAGGTTGGTCCATTCCTCTAACCAATACAGTAATTTCATACATCCCCCTTAGTACCTCTAAAATAAAGGGGCGAAATTATAGCAAAAATAGCAGCTCATTAAAAATGGCCGCTACTTTATATGCTTAGCCCTCGCTCATTGCGATGATCTGTTGCCAGTCATGTTCAGTTACAGGCATTACTGACAAACGGCCGCCTTTTTTAAGAGCGATTTCGGTAATTGACTCATTGGCTTTAATCGCCTGCAGGCTAACTAGCTTTTTAAGGTGTGCTTGATATTGCACATCGACCACAAACCAGCGCGGGTTATCAGCAGTTGCTTTAGCATCGTAGTAATCGCTATTTAAATCAAACTGTGTTGGGTCGGCATAAGCTTCGCGAGTCACCGTAGCGATACCTGCAACACCCACCTGTTTACAACTTGAATGATAAATCATTACCAAGTCACCGTGCTTGATACCATCGCGAAGAAAGTTGCGGGCTTGATAATTACGCACGCCATCCCACATAGAGGTTTGCTCAGGTGCGTTTTTTAGATCATCAATTGAAAATGCATCGGGTTCGGTTTTAAAAAGCCAATAAGCCATAATGAGGTGCTCTTACAAAGATTTACTTCCAATTAGTCTATAGTATCATTAAACGCTTGTCGGGATTGAGGATAAATAAATGAGCCAAGTATTAGATGACCTACTGTCATTAATGTCGTTAGAAGAGATTGAGCAAGGCTTGTATCGCGGGCAAAGCCAAGATTTAGGATTTAGAGCTGTATTCGGTGGCCAAGTAATGGGCCAAGCTCTATCTGCCGCAAAAGAAACATTACCACAAGGGCGTATTGTTCACTCTTTACACTCTTACTTTTTGCGCCCTGGTGATGCTGCAAAGCCGATTGTCTATGATGTAGAAAATATCCGTGATGGTAAAAGTTTTAGTACTCGCCGTGTAAAAGCAATTCAATATGGTAAGCCGATTTTTTACATGACCGCTTCTTTCCAAGGTGAAGAAGAGGGCTTATCACATCAAGCGCAGATGCCTGATGTACCACAGCCTGAAGAATTAAAGTCATCGCTTGAATTTTACCAAGCAAATGCAGAGCTTATTCCTGAACCAATTCGAAATAAGTTCATCCGTGAAGTGCCAATTGAAATGCGTCCTGTGACCTTTCATAACCCATTCAAACCACAAGTGATGGAGCCAGTTAAGCATATTTGGTTTAAAGCTAATGGTGAGATGCCTGACGATCAGCGCATTCATAATTACTTACTTGCGTACGCATCTGACTTTGAATTTTTACCAACTGCATTACAGCCGCACGGCGTATCGTTTATGCAGCCGAATATGCAGGTTGCGACGATTGACCATGCGATGTGGTTTCACCGCCCGTTTAGACTAGACGATTGGATTTTATATTCGATTGATAGCCCAAGTGCGAGCTCTGGTCGTGGTTTGGTGCGAGGTCAGTTCTTTGACCGTCAAGGCAATTTAGTTGCCTCAACGATCCAAGAAGGGGTCATGCGTCAGCGTTAATCTTTTGTGTGCTGAGCTTGGCTTTGCACTATATCGTCAATTGACTGCCAGACCCGTGCTGGCAGCAATGCTTTAAGGTATAAATACACCTCACACAGTTCATTGCTACCCGTTAAGCCTTGCTCTGTTTCGGTAATTAGCTTTTGCTCTCGCAAGCTTGAAATAAAACCAATAAGTACTTTTTTGTCGAAGAACTCAGGGGTTTTAATGCCGTGCAAGGTACCTAAGCGCTCAGCTAACACTTGGCTTTCGTGTTCAAGTTCTTCACGCTCAATACCACTGCTAGTTTGAATAAAGCCAACCACGATAGCGTAGCGTTGTAGTGTTAAACTTAGGGCACGACCGAGCATTTCGAGTTTCGCTAAGCAGTCGTTGCTGTTAGTGATCTTGATATTATCGCCATCAATTTCAATCAGGTCTTGATCAACGAAGCTTGCAAGTACGCGAGTAATGTAGTTTTCATCTAGCTCGTGTAAGAACCACTCTTTGGCAAACAGTGGGTAAAAACGTGCAATTAAGGCTTGGCAATCAGCCATGGTAGTTTGATGTGCTTTGAATAAATGCAGCGCCAATAAGCTCGGTACTGCAAATAAGTGCAACACGTTATTACGGTAGTAGTTGAACAGTGTTTTTTCTTTATCGTTAATTGCGATAATTTCGCCAAACTCGTCACTGATCACATCAAACTTATTAAGTTTAAGTGCATGCTCTAATAGCTGCTCGGCGCTTTCGTCTGGCGTGGTCACCTTTTCGCTGTAGCTTGCGCTACGTTGTAAATGTAAATAAAACTCAAGCTGAGCAATCAGCTTAGGTTTACTTAGCGCGTGTTTATCATTTACCAGTAATATCATCGCAAGTAGATTCACTGCATTGAGTGCAGCGGCGCTATTAATATTAACCATTACCTTATCAGCGAGGTTAGCGACTTGTGGTCCAAGCCATTGTGGTTTCTGAACATCAGTTGGGTGAATCGACTCTCGCCAATCAGGTTGTTGATCATTGAGATATTGGTTTATCGATATAGGGTCGCCAAAGTTTAAATAACCACGACCATAGTTTTTAAGGTTTTTAATTGCCTTAAAGATACCTAATACCGACTCACCTTTTTTATCGTTACCGGCAAGCTCTTTTAAGTAAGTATTAATTTCCATTACGTGCTCATAACCAATGTATACAGGCACAATTGAAATAGGGCGGTCTATGCCACGTAACATGGCTTGTAATGTCATGGCGAGCATACCTGTTTTTGGCGGTAATAAGCGACCAGTACGGCTACGACCACCTTCAGTGTAAAACTTTACTGAATAGCCTTTGATAAATAACTGGCTCAGGTACTCTTTAAATACTGACGAATACAATTTATTGCCCGCGAATGATCGGCGAATAAAGAAAGCACCACTGCGACGGAAAATTCCCCCTGCCGGGAAGAAATTTAAGTTGATACCGGCAGCGATATGCGGCGGAACTAAGCCTAAGTGGTAAATAGAATAGGTCAGCAATAAGTAATCCATATGCGAACGGTGACATGGCATATAGATAATCTCGTGGCCTTTATCTGTAAGCTCATGTACCTGTTCAGAAAACTTAATATCAATCCCGTTATAAAGCTTATTCCACAGCCACGTTAAAATACGGTCTGCAACACGAATGGTGGCATCGCTATAATTGGCGGCAATCTCATCAAGTAGCTTTAGCGCATTTTGGCGAGCTTGCTCTTGGCTGATGTTTTTTTCTTTCGCTTCTATTTGAATTGCTTTTTTTATTGTTGGTGAGGCAAGTAGCGAATTAAATAGCTGCTCACGTGATGGCATTTTCGGGCCTGTCGCTGCCAATTTTTGGCGACGAAAGTGCACGCGGGCTACTCGTAAAAGCTTATGTGGTAGTTCATCAACCTCTGCTTTTTCATTGACCAATAAAGATAAATCTAGTGGCTGACTAAAGCGAATAAAGTTATCGCGCCCAGAAAATAGCAACACAAAGAACTTACGAAACCAGCTGGGTGTTAATGAATGAGACACCAAAGTACCTAAACCTGGCTTTTCTTTACCCGGATTTCGGCCCCATAAAATCGTCACCGGGATCACTTGGACGTTTTTCTCACCTGATTGCATCAGGTGGTCAATAATTTGTTTGCCTTGCTGCAGGGCATTGCTTGGTTTGCTTTTATTACCAAATAGCGGTGGTGGGTTTTGAATACCGATAAAGCGATCAAGTTCTGCATTACCTAATAACTGCTCTTCGGTCGGATTAGGTAAGCCGTATTTTTTACATACCCGCGCCAGTGCTGCTAAATCAGAGCGTGCATTTAGCCTAACAATGTAGAAAGTAGGGTTGGCTGGGTTTAGATTGTATTGTTCAATCGGATTTTCTGGCAGCACCTTACTTTTTACAAACAAGCGGTTCATACCGGCAGAAATGAAATTTAAACAACGATTAATGATACGCATCAACTCACCAAAGTTATTAGTAGATATTAAATAGACCGAGTGTGGTCAAAAATAAGCGGCATAGAATAACAATTATTAACTGGACTGACCATTTAAAAGCGATTTTCTAGCCTCTTTACTCGCACAAGTATAATTTAAAGACGCTAATGTTATTGATAAAGTTCGAAAATTAAACAAAATTTAATTTAGACCTTTGAGATTTTCAAAATAGTTGTTGCATTTATCACCAATCTATCTATAATACGCAGGCTTTCAAAATTCCCTCGGGAACTTGGAAGGAAAGATTAAGCTTGGATTTCAAGCTAATAAACAGGAATTCCGATTTGGAATTCAACGTAGATATAAGAAAGCAGCCGACATCTTAGTTATTAAGATTGTTTCGGTCGTTTTTTTATGCTCTTTTTAAATGCTCTTTATATTGAGGTTTAAGAATGTCAAATCAACGCATTCGTATTCGCCTAAAAGCTTTTGACCACCGTTTGATTGACCAATCAACGGCGGAAATCGTGGAAACTGCGAAACGCACTGGCGCACAAGTACGTGGTCCAATCCCACTACCTACACGCTTTGAACGTTTTACTGTACTAACTTCACCGCACGTTAACAAAGACGCGCGTGATCAGTACGAAATCCGCACCCATAAACGTCTGATCGACATCGTAGAACCAACTGACAAGACTGTTGACGCTCTTATGCGTTTAGATCTTGCTGCTGGTGTTGATGTTCAAATCAGCCTGGGTTAATCGGAAGATTAGAGAGGTTTTAGGAAAATGGCATTAGGTCTAGTCGGTCGTAAAGTGGGTATGACACGTATCTTCACTGAAGATGGTGTATCTATCCCTGTGACAGTTATCGAAGCGACACCTAACCGCATTGCTCAGATCAAATCTGAAGCAACTGACGGTTATAACGCGCTTCAAGTAACCGCAGGCACTAAAAAAGCAAGCCGTGTAAACAAAGCAGCAGCGGGTCACTTCGCTAAAGCTGGTGTTGAAGCGGGTCGCGGTCTGTGGGAATTCCGCCTAAATGGTGGTGAAGGCGATTTTGAAGTAGGCGCTGAGCTTACTGTTGAATTATTCAACGAAATCAACAAAGTTGACGTAACCGGTACTTCTAAAGGTAAAGGTTTCCAAGGTGGTGTTAAGCGCTGGAACTTCAGCATGCAAGACGCTACTCACGGTAACTCTCTATCTCACCGTGCTCCTGGTTCAATCGGTCAAAACCAATCACCTGGTAAGGTGTTTAAAGGTAAGAAAATGGCCGGTCACATGGGTGCTGAGCGTGTAACGACTCAAAACTTAGAACTAGTTCGCGTTGACGCTGAGCGTAACTTGCTTTTAGTTAAAGGTGCAGTACCTGGCGCTATCGGCGGTGACGTTATCGTTAAACCAGCTGTTAAAGCATAAGTCCTGGAGATTTAGTGATGGAATTAGCAATTAAAGACGCTTCTGGCGCTCTTGAAGTTTCTGAAGCTACTTTTGGACGTGAGTTTAACGAAGCATTAGTACACCAAGTAGTTGTTGCTTACGCAGCAGGTGCTCGTCAAGGTACTCGTGCTCAGAAGACACGTTCTGAAGTTAGCGGTGGTGGTAAAAAACCATGGTCTCAAAAAGGTACTGGCCGTGCACGTGCTGGTACAATTCGTAGCCCAATTTGGCGTTCAGGTGGCGTTAGCTTCGCAGCTAAACCACAAGATCACAGCCAAAAAGTAAACCGTAAAATGTACCGCGGTGCGATCAAAAGCATCTTATCTGAATTAGTTCGTCAAGAGCGTTTAATCGTTGTTGAGCAGTTTGGTCTTGAAGCACCAAAAACTAAAGAACTAGTTGCTAAGCTTAAAGAACTTGAGCTTAAAGATGTTCTAATCGTGACTGAAGAAGTAGATGAGAATCTTTTCTTATCGGCACGTAACCTATACAAGGTTGACACGCGTGATGTAGCTGGTATCGATCCTGTAAGCCTAATCGCTTTCGATAAGGTACTTATTACAGCTGCTGCTGTTAAGCAACTTGAGGAGGCGCTAGCATGATCCGTGAAGAACGTCTTTTAAAAGTGATCCTTGCTCCACACATCTCTGAGAAAAGCACTATCGCTGCTGAAGAGAACAACACGATTGTTTTCAAAGTAGCTTCTGATGCAACTAAAGCTGAAATCAAAGCTGCAGCAGAAAAGCTTTTTGAAGTAGAAGTAACTGGTGTTCGCACACTAAACGTTAAGGGTAAAACAAAACGTACTGGCATGCGTTTCGGTCGTCGTTCAGACTGGAAGAAAGCTTACGTTACTCTTAAAGAAGGTAGCGAGCTAGACTTTGTCGGCGGCGCCGAGTAATAAGGGGAGTTAGAATTATGGCACTTCAAAAGTGTAAACCAACTTCTGCGGGTCGTCGTCACCTGGTTAAAGTGGTTAACCCAGATCTACATAAGGGTAAACCTTACGCACCACTACTAGAGAAAAACTCTAAGTCTGGTGGTCGTAATAACAAAGGTCGTATCACGGTTCGTCACATCGGTGGTGGTCATAAGCATCATTACCGTGTAATCGACTTTAAACGCACTAAAGATGGCATTCCAGCTGTTGTTGAGCGTCTAGAGTATGATCCAAACCGTAGCGCAAACATCGCTCTTGTATTATATGCAGACGGTGAGCGTCGTTACATTATTGCACCTAAAGGCTTAAAAGCTGGTGATTCAATCCAATCTGGTATTGATGCACCAATCAAAGCTGGTAACACGTTACCAATGCGTAACATGCCTGTAGGTTCGACTGTTCACAACGTAGAATTAAAACCAGGTAAAGGCGCGCAAATCGCACGTTCTGCTGGTGCATACGTTCAAATCCTTGCTCGTGAAGGTCAATACGTAACTCTACGTCTTCGTTCTGGCGAAGTTCGTAAAGTTCCAGCTGACTGTCGCGCAACACTTGGTGAAGTAGGCAATGCTGAGCATATGCTTCGTTCACTAGGTAAAGCTGGTGCAAATCGCTGGCGTGGTATCCGTCCGACAGTTCGTGGTGTTGCCATGAACCCGGTAGATCACCCGCACGGTGGTGGTGAAGGTCGTACATCTGGTGGTCGTCATCCTGTGTCTCCATGGGGTAAACCGACTAAAGGTGCTAAGACACGTAAGAACAAGCGTACTGATAAATTTATCGTACGTCGTCGTACTAAATAATAGTTGAGGAATAGCCATGCCACGTTCTCTCAAGAAAGGTCCTTTTATTGACCTACACTTGCTGAAGAAGGTAGAGAAAGCGTTGGAAAGCGGTGACAAGAAGCCAATTAAAACTTGGAGCCGTCGTTCAATGATCATACCTAACATGATCGGATTGACCATCGCTGTCCATAATGGTCGTCAGCACGTTCCTGTGTTCATCACAGACGAAATGATCGGTCACAAACTAGGTGAATTTGCACCAACTCGTACTTACCGCGGTCACGCTGCGGATAAGAAAGCGAAGAAACGTTAAGAGGGGAATGATAAATGCAAGCATTAGCTAAACATAAATTCGCCTCTGGTTCGGCGCAAAAAGCACGTCTAGTTGCAGATCAGATCCGCGGACTTCCGGTTGATCGCGCTCTAGAAATCCTGGCGTACAGCCCTAAAAAAGCGGCTGTATTAGTTAAAAAAGTACTTGAGTCTGCTATTGCTAACGCAGAGCATAACGAAGGTGCTGACATTGATGAGCTTCGTGTAACTACGATCTTTGTGGACGATGGTCCAACAATGAAGCGTATTATGCCACGTGCTAAAGGACGCGCAGACCGCATCCTTAAGCGTACAAGCCACATCACTGTTGTGGTTTCAGATAGCTAGGAGTATAAGTAATGGGACAAAAAGTTCATCCTACTGGTATTCGCCTAGGTATCTCTAAACCTTGGGTTTCTACCTGGTACGCGAATTCAAAAGATTTCTCTGATCAGCTTTTTGGCGATCACAAAGTACGTACTTTCCTTACTAAGGAATTAAAAGCGGCTTCTGTGTCTAAAATCGTTATCGAGCGTCCAGCTAAATCTATCCGTGTAACAATTCACACAGCTCGTCCTGGTGTTGTTATCGGTAAAAAAGGCGAAGACGTTGAAAAACTACGTCAAGCAGTAACTAAGATTGCAGGTGTTCCGGCTCAGATTAATATCGCTGAAGTTCGTAAGCCTGAACTTGATGCACAACTAGTAGCTGACGGTATTGCGTCACAGCTAGAGCGTCGTGTTATGTTCCGTCGCGCTATGAAGCGTTCGGTACAAAATGCAATGCGCATTGGTGCAAAGGGTATCAAAGTTGAAGTTAGCGGTCGTCTTGGCGGTGCTGAGATCGCACGTTCAGAATGGTATCGTGAAGGTCGTGTACCTCTACATACTCTTCGTGCTGATATCGACTACGCAACTTCTGAAGCCTTAACCACTTATGGTATCATTGGTGTTAAAGTTTGGATCTTCAAAGGCGAAGTTATTGGTGGTTTACCACTAGTACAAGAGCAAGAGAAGCCAGCTAAACGCGCGCCAAAGAAAGCCAAAAAAAGTGCTAAGTAGAGGTAGCGAGTAATGTTACAGCCAAAACGTACAAAATTCCGTAAAATGCACAAAGGCCGCAACCGCGGTTTAGCGCAAAACGGTAACAAAGTAAGCTTCGGTACTTTCGGTTTGAAAGCTACTGGCCGTGGCCGTATGACTGCTCGTCAAATCGAAGCAGCTCGTCGTGCTATGACACGTCACGTAAAGCGTCAAGGTAAAATCTGGATTCGTGTATTCCCAGATAAGCCAATTACGAACAAACCATTAGAAGTTCGTATGGGTAAAGGTAAAGGTTCTGTTGAATATTGGGTTGCTGAAATTCAACCTGGTAAAGTACTTTACGAAATGGAAGGTGTTTCTGAAGAGCTTGCTCGTGAAGCATTTAACCTTGCAGCGCGTAAATTACCATTCACAACAACTTTCGTAACTCGGACGGTGATGTAATGAAAGCTAGCGAACTAAAAGACAAAAGCGTAGAAGAGCTAAATGCTGAACTTCTAGGACTTCTTCGTGAGCAGTTCAACCTGCGCATGCAAGCAAGCACTGGTCAGTTAGCTCAGACACACACGCTAAGAACAGTACGTCGCGATATCGCGCGTGTAAAAACAGTTATTAACCAGAAGGCAGGTCAATAATGAGCGATAAAATCCGTACTCTTCAAGGCCGTGTAATCAGCGACAAGATGGATAAATCTTTCACTGTTGCTATCGCACGTTACGTGAAGCATCCAGTATATGGAAAATTCATCAAACGTACGACTAAACTACACGTACATGACGAAAACAACACAGCTCAAACTGGTGACGTAGTTACTATTTCTGAGTGCGCTCCTATTTCTAAGACTAAGTCTTGGACTTTAGTAGACGTTGTTGAGCGTCCAAAGAAAGCTTAATTTTTAATTAAGTTTCCTTACTAAAAAGCCCCGGCATCTGCTGGGGCTTTTTGTTTTTAAAATACCGCTTACCGCCATTTTCTGATGAACTATTTCACTCATCTGACACTCTTAAAAATAAAAAGCGAGGCGCTTGGGTGTTAAAAGGGAATTACAAAGCATGGATCATCTCGATTACGCTACATGCTATGCTTTTATTGTTATTTGCTCGATATGGAAAGTCTGTGAAACTTCCCGCAGTCGCTGAACCGCCCAAGGTAATCAACGCGTATGTGAGTGTCGATTTAACAAAGCTACCTAGTTTGCAGAAGACTCAAGACAAACCTTTATCGGATCAGCCGCCAGAAATAGTTGATGAAGCGAAGGCTTTGCCGCTAAGAGAGGAAACCCCTCATAGCAGTCCTAAGCAGAAAAGAGATGCTAAGGTTGTTGAATACTCAGTTAGTGAATCCCAAGAAGTGACAACTGAGGTCGCAAAGCCTGATCAGGCACCTGAACACTCAAAAATAACCGAAGTACCCTTTAAAAAGCTCAACCCGTATGCGCCAATTCCAGAACTTAAGTTTGAAAATGACTCTTCTAATGCATCGCTATTTGGTCAGGTGAACGCCGCAAATAGTAATTCTTCTGTAGGCAGGATATCTGTACCTGTGCAATTAACAGTATCAGATAAGGCAAAAGTCGTTTGGCAGAGTGGTGATGGCAGCAAGCGCATCGAGGTGCTAAATGGTATGTGTTATGGCATCGATTTTAATTCAGTGTTTGGTAAATCTGGAGTGCCAAGCGGTTCGCCCAGACCTTGTGAAGACAAGGATGCTAAATTATTTAAAGAAATAATGAATAAGTGGAGTAAAAACTAATAAAAAAACACTTTACCTCAACTTAACTTGAGCTTTTAAAGTGGCGTTTTTAAAAGGGCGCTACAATGAATCCATTAGAAAACTATCTATTAAGCTTGCAGATTAATACTTATAAAACTTCAATTTATCAAGTTATTGAAATACAAACGCGTATTTGGCAATCACTCCAATCAGGCTCTAGCTATGCACTGGCCATGCTGGAGGTATTAGAAGTAGTAAACCATTCAAAACAACAGCAGCATCAAGCACTGTTAAAGCAGGTGTTACAGCTTCTTGGCTATAGTGCCCAATCTCAAGTCGGTAATAATTTACTTGTTGCGCATAAGCGCTTTTCACATTCGTTAGAATTATTATGAGCTGTCATTATTAGGTCACAAAGGTTGGGTGAAATAATACTGTTTTAAGGATTGAAACGGAGTTTCTGCATCATGAATGAGCAGCCAGAGATAATTATTATAGGTAATGGCCCAATAAATACCGAGCTTGCTAAGCTGATTGATTGTTGCCCTCGTGTCGTTCGTTTTAACCGCTGTGCAGCAATGCCTACGCACCTAGGTAAGCGATGCACTGATCTATGGCTACTGGGCCGAGGAAGGCAGGCGCAAAGCTTACTTACTGATCCGCTTGTGATGCCGCTTGAAGGGATAAGTAAAGTTGTCGTCACTGATCCTGCGCCAAATTTACTTATGCAGCACATATTCAAACTGATCCGCCGTCAAAGCCGGCTTGACCATGGTGACGCTTTGTTTAATCGATATGGCAAAGGATTACAGCAAGAAAGGTTAACCCAGCAATTTCGCCAATCAGTCCTTGAGTATCTATTAACGTTAGGGCCAACAATACATAAGCCATATTGCCCAAGTTCAGGAACTTTAGCGATTGTTCACTACCTTAAATTGTTTTCAAAAGTGCATATAGCAGGTTTTGGTTTTCAGGGCTGGAAGCGTCATCCGTGGCATTTAGAAAAACGCTATGTATCAGAGTTAATTCACGAAAACAAAGTCATTATGCTTGACTGAAAAAAGGCACTTAGCCGAAACTAAGCGCCTTGGCTTAACGAAGTTACCAAATCATTTCTACAAATTCTGGGTGATCCACAAATGGGTTGCGGTTACCTTGATGTTCATAAGCGGCTTGGTTACGGTCAAGCTCTAATTGGCTAACGGGATCCTCGTTATGCCACTTTAATAACATAGTAACGACCCAGCTCTCAAAGACCTGATTAGATGAACCATTCAGTACAGCGTTACTGTAGGTTGTGTTGTTTTGCCATGAGCCAATCACGTTTTCATAGCGTGTTGCCATATAGAAGTACGCTCTTGCAAAGTCACCTTTAAATTCATCAATTGGTTCAAAAACCGTTCCTGAGTAATTTAATGAGCTGGCTGCACTACCTACTTTGCTGCCGTTACTAGAGGTATAGTTTGCACTAGCTACTTCACCAAATGGGTAGTTACTGCGTTTTGAATTGACATAACCGTCAGTGGCAAAAATATGATGTACGTCTGAATTCATTGGCTCAATTGTTCCACCAAACCAACTTTTCGGGAAAGAATGCTCACGGTTGTAGCAGTCTGCTTCGCTGTTGTATGTCCCACATTGGTCGCTCACAGCAACATAGTTGTAGCTGTCTTGGCCTGCAGGGTTTTCTGAATAACGATCTAAAATAGAGTTGTCGTTTTCAAAATACTTATCGCGTGAAGCAACATCGTAAAAGCTCCAAATCGCAGAATAGCCTTGTGAGTTGTGATCTTTAATGATGTTGTATAACTCTGTTTTTAGTGCATAACCACTAAGGCCTTGCGTTGTAACATAGTATCCCGATGGCTCTGTTGGGGTTGTACCACCACCGTCACCGCCGCCTGAGCTATCGCCTAGGCTAAACGGCGTTGCTTCTGAGCTTTGGAAGCTTGCACCACTGGCAAGTACTGTTTGACCTAATGAAAGGCTGTAACTGCCATTGCCGAATGAGCAGCATATGCCATCACCATAACTATCAAAAATAGTAAAGCTATAGTCACCATCCGTTAAACATGCTTGCTCACTGTACTGAGTATTTGCTGCATAGCTGCCGCCTGATGCTACTGCACTACCTTGGCTATTGGTGATTTGCCAGCTGGTTTCTTCTCCATAGTTATCGGTAGTGAGGGTTAAAGACACTTGGTTATAGGCGCAGCTGCCCGAAGGTGGTGGGGTTGCGCCAGTGCTTGGTGCAAAGTTATCTACATAAACTACTTCGCTGCCATCAAAACCAGTTACGTCGTAAAAGCGCAGGCCAACATTAATTGATGTGGTAGCAGAGGCTGTGTACTGATAACTGATTTGTTGCCATTGATTAGTTAATGCTGAATTAGAATAGCCTTGATAGCCATCAACCACTAAGCGAGCTCTTACGCCGCCTTCTGTATGGTAAACCCAAGCTGAAAACTCATAAGTTTCACCCGCCACTACATCAACTAGCTGCTGTAAATCGGTATTACTTTGCGTGCCAGTATTAACCACGACTTGCGCTGAGTAATTACCTGAGTAAACCACATTACTATTAGCGCTAAGGCTAATACCGCTATCTATGGTGCTCCAGCTTGCAGGGGTGTTTGCTGACCAGCTTTCGAAGCTGGCGTTATTAACATTTGCCAATGCTGAACTCGCTAGGCACAGTAAGCCACTGGCTAGCATATATTTTTTACATGTCCCGTGTGACATTGTATTTTCCTTTTCATATTTTTTAATAGTTATTGCTGTTCTTAAAATGAACACAGCGAGTATAGGCTAATTGTCTTATGTTGCAATAATGTTAATTAATAAAAGTTTCTTATTTGGGAATTTTTGCTTTTAACATGTTTTTTTTGGATAAATACTAAATTAATAACTAAATGGAATATCAAAGCAGATTCTATTCTTTTTTAATCGCCTCAGACCTCGTTATTCTTCACGCTCAGATAAACCTTTAAAGCGTTTTTATTAGGTCTTTAAAGTCGAAAAAATTGTTCGCGAAATGACGGTAGCAAGTTCGTTTCGCAGTTAACTTTTCAGGGTTACGAGGAATAAATTCATGTTGTTAAGTCAACTAAATGCAGCGGCGAGCCCGCTATCGCAAGAGCAAGTACAAAAGCTGCAAGGCTTAGTGGCTGAACTTAATCCAATTCAGCAAGCGTGGGTAAGTGGTTACTTAGCTGCAAATGCCAACGCAGGTGCATTAACCGGTGGTGTTGCAGCCGCTCCAGATGCAGGTGATGCGGCCCCGCTAACTATTTTATACGGCTCTCAAACGGGTAACGCAAAAGGCGTGGCAAGTAAGTTAAAAGAGCAAGCAGAGTCGCGCGGTCTAACGGTTAAGTTAGTAAACATGGCTGACTACAAACCAACTGCCCTGAAAAAAGAAAAGTTCATCACGGTTGTTGTTTCAACTTACGGTGAGGGTGAACCACCAGAAGACGCTGAAAGTCTGCATGAATTCTTAACGACTAAAAAAGCACCAAAACTAGATGGTGTTAAAGTGGCTGTGATCGGCTTAGGTGATTCAAGCTACGAGTTCTTCTGCCAAACAGCAAAAGATTTTGAAGAGCGTTTTAACAAGCTTGGCGCAGAAACTATTTTCCAGCGTGCTGACTTAGATGTTGATTACGATGATGAAGCTGCTAAGTGGATTGACGGTGCACTTGATGCGTTTGAACCTGATCTTAAAGCGCAGCAGCAAGCAAGTGGTGGTCAAGTTGTGGCGATGCCATTTGGTGCCGCGGCACCAGCAGCAAGCCAATACACCAAGCAAAACCCATTTGCTGCAGAGCTTAGCGTTGTGCAAAAAATTACCGGTCGTGATTCAACCAAAGATGTGCGTCATGTTGAAATTTCATTAGAAGGTTCAGACATTACCTATACACCGGGTGACTCGCTAGGCGTTTACTTCTTAAATGACGAAGCGCTTGTTGATGAAGTCCTTGCGCTTACACAAATCGATTCATCTAGTACGGTTAAACTCGGCGACGAAGAACTAAGTATTCGTGATGCATTAATCGAAAAATTAGAATTAACTCAGTCTTACCCTGGCTTTGTTGAAAAATATGCAACAGCAACGGGCAACCCTGATTTATTAAAGCTAGTTGAAGATAGAGCGGCAATGCGTGAGTACATTGAGCCTCGCCAAATCTTCGATATTATTCTTCAAAACCCAGCTCAACTAGAAGCGCAAACATTAGTAGACTGCTTACGTAAACTACAAGCACGTTTATATTCGATTGCATCTAGCCAAGCAGAAGTTGAAGAAGAAGTTCATTTAACGGTGGGCTTGGTTGAGTTTGATGCATTCGGTAGCGAGCACTTAGGTGGTTGTTCTGGCTATTTAGCACGTCGTGCTGAAGAAGGCTGCAAAGTAAAAGTATTTAGCGAGCATAACGATAATTTCCGTTTACCGGCTAATGATGAAACGCCAATTATCATGGTAGGTCCGGGTACAGGTATTGCACCTTTCCGTGCGTTTTTACAAGAGCGTGATGCCCGTGAAGCAAGCGGTAAAAACTGGTTATTCTTTGGTAACCCACACTTTACCCAAGACTTTTTATATCAAGTAGAAATTCAAGGTTACTTGAAGTCAGGTTTACTGACAAAAGTGGATGTGGCGTTTAGCCGTGACCAAGCGGAAAAAGTATATGTTCAAGACAAACTTCGCAAAAACAGCCAAGAAGTATTTGCTTGGTTAGAAGCGGGTGCTCATTTCTATATCTGTGGTGATGCAAACCGTATGGCGAAAGATGTTCATCAGGCGCTTGTAGACATTATCAAAGAAAATAGCGGCAAAGATGATGAACAAGCTGAGCAATATTTAAAAGATTTACGTAGCGCAAACCGCTATCAGAAAGACGTGTACTAATCACGTTTAAAGCTAACAGCCGTCACTGTAACAAATTTAGGAAATACCATGAGCGAACAAGACAAAAACGTAAAGCTTTCTGATAACGAGCGTTTGAAAAGAGAAAGTAACTTTTTACGTGGCACCATTGAGCAAGATTTAAAAGACGAGATCACCGGTGGTTTCACTGCTGATAACTTCCAACTGATCCGTTTCCACGGCATGTACCAGCAAGATGACCGTGATATTCGCCCTGAGCGCGCCAAACAAAAACTAGAGCCGTTACATAATGTTATGTTACGTGCTCGTATGCCTGGCGGTATCATCAAGCCAGAGCAATGGTTAGCGATTGATAAGTTTGCTGAAGAGAAAACCAGCTATGGCAGTATTCGTTTAACCACACGTCAAACATTTCAGTTCCATGGTGTGCTTAAGCCAAATATTAAAGGCATGCACCAAATGCTTAATAGCGTGGGTATTGACTCAATTGCAACGGCGGGCGATGTAAACCGAAACGTGTTATGTACAACGAATCCTGTTGAGTCTGAGCTGCACCAAGAAGCGTACGAGTGGGCAGCGAAGATCTCTGAGCA
Source organism: Pseudoalteromonas simplex (assembly GCF_015278155.1). Classification (NCBI taxonomy): domain Bacteria; kingdom Pseudomonadati; phylum Pseudomonadota; class Gammaproteobacteria; order Alteromonadales; family Pseudoalteromonadaceae; genus Pseudoalteromonas; species Pseudoalteromonas simplex. The sequence continues at coordinate 16,570 of NZ_JADILN010000006.1, read as the reverse complement.
CCTATTACCAAAAACTAAAGCGTATGCTGAAATTTGGTTAAATGGCGAAAAGAGTGAAACCACTGAAGAGCCAATCTTAGGTTCAACTTACTTACCACGTAAGTTTAAAACCACAGTGACAATTCCACCGAACAATGAAGTGGATGTGCATGCGAACGACTTAAACTTTGTAGCAATTGCAGAAAACGGCAAGTTAGTTGGTTTTAACGTGTTAGTAGGTGGTGGTCTTGCGATGACTCACGGTGATACAGCAACGTATCCTCGTAAAGCAGATGACTTTGGTTTCATTCCACTTGAGCACACGTTAAAAATTGCTGAGCACGTGGTGTCTGTACAGCGTGATTGGGGTAACCGCTCAAATCGTAAAAATGCGAAAACTAAATACACACTAGACCGTGTAGGTTCTGATGTATTTAAAGCTGAAGTTGAAAAACGTGCCGGTGTTCAATTTGAGCAAAGCCGCCCGTATGAGTTCACTCACCGTGGTGACCGTATCGGTTGGGTTGAAGGTATTGATGGTAAGCACCACTTAACGCTGTTTATCCAAAGTGGCCGTATTTTAGATTACCCAAATCAACCTCTTAAAACAGGTTGCCGTAAAATTGCTGAAATTCACCAAGGTGATTTCCGCATGACTGCAAACCAAAACTTGATCATCGCAGGTGTTCCGGCTGATCAAAAAGCGGTAATCGAAGAGATTGCTCGCAACCATGGCTTAATTGATGACAGCCATACAGAGCAGCGTAAAAACTCAATGGCGTGTGTGGCATTACCAACCTGTCCGCTAGCGATGGCTGAGGCAGAGCGTTATTTACCAAGCTTAATTGAGAAAACAGAAGCGCTATTAGCTAAGCACGGCATTAGCGATGACAACATCATTATGCGTGTCGTGGGTTGTCCGAATGGCTGTGGCCGCGCAATGTTGGCAGAAGCGGGTCTGGTTGGTAAAGGTCCGGGTAAATACAACGTGTACTTAGGTGGTAACCGTGAAGGCACGCGTATTCCAAAATTGTATTTAGAAAATGTTGGCGAAGACGTATACCTAGACGCATTCGATAAGCTAATTGGCCAATGGGCAAGTGAGCGTAATGAAGGCGAGTGTTTTGGTGATTTTGTAATTCGCAAAGGCATTGTTGCTGAAGTTAAAGTTTCAGTAACCGATTTTCACGCATAATTTTATAAGCGACACCGCTTTAAGGTTTGGAATTAACCATGAGTGAATTTAAAGACATCTTAACGATGAGCAAAGAAGACCAAACAGCCATGCTGGCTGATATTAATGGTCTTCTGACTGATAAAAGCGCAGAAGAGCGTGTTGCGTGGGCACTTGAAAACTTACCAAGCACGCACTTTTTGTCGTCTAGCTTTGGTATTCAAGCGGCGGTGATGTTGCACTTAGTGACATCACAGCAGCCAGATATTCCTGTGGTACTGACTGATACGGGTTATTTGTTCCCTGAAACCTATCAGTTCATCGAGCAAATGACGGAGCGACTTTCGCTTAATCTTAAGGTTTATAAAGCACAGCTTAGCCCAGCGTGGCAAGAAGCAAAGTTTGGTAAACTTTGGGAGCAAGGTGAAGAGGGTATTAAGCAGTACAATCAACTGAATAAAGTTGAGCCAATGACTCGCGCTTTAAACGAGCTGCAAGCAGGCACCTGGTTTAGTGGTTTGCGTCGTGATCAGTCATCAAGCCGTGCTGATAAGCAAATTGTTGAAATTAGCCGTGGCACAGTGAAAGTGTACCCACTTATCGAGTGGAATAACCGCGATATTTATCAGTATCTAACTAAGCATGATTTGCCGTATCACCCGCTTTGGGAGCAAGGTTATGTGTCTATGGGTGATGTTCACACCACCCGTAAACTTGAGCCTGGCATGACAGAAGAAGAAACGCGTTTCTTCGGTTTAAACCGTGAATGTGGCTTACATATTGATGGTGACGGTATCTAATCCTAAATTCCTATCAGAATTTTCTCAAAGCGCAGCTTAGCCTGCGCTTTTTTTGTGCTATTTATATACAATCCCTGGCTCAATTTTATGAGAGAAAATTATGAGTCGTGCCGTTGTTTTTTTATTATTGCTATTAATTACGCCTTTAGTGCGAGCAGAAACTTTACGTGTTGCGTTGTATGACACGGATTACCCACCTTATCATTTTGTTGATAGCGGTCAAAAAGGCCTAGTCGCTGATCTATTAAGCCGCTTTGCCGAAAAATATAATTATGATCTTCAGTACATGCTGGTACCAGAAGTGCGTTCGCAGCATTTACTTGATGAGGGTCAGGTTGATGTTCGTTTAGAGTCTGAGCAATGGTATCGTGGAGATAATCAATATTATTGGAGTGATAGTATTGCGATTGTTGAAGATATTTTAGTTATGCCCAGAGGTTGTCATATTCCAGCGATTGATGAGCTCGGCGGCTATGTGTTGATGGCTCGCTTTGGTTACACTTACCCGCAATTTGAAGCATTGTTTTCAGCTGGCAAGTTGCATCGTGAAGATTTTTACTCTGAAATAGATATGTTGAATGCTTTAGTCGATATGCAGCAAAATCAACGTGTTGCCGTCATCTCAAAAAACACATTGCAGTGGTATGCCTCAAGAAATCATGTCTTTAAGAAATTCACGGTAAGTGATTACAGTGTGGGCAGAGCGCCGATGCAATTACAGTTTACATACAATGAAAAAGGTAAGCATATGAGCGAGCAATTTAACGAATTTATGAAAAATCTTAAATCATCCGGTGAATTTGCTAAGATTGAGAGTAACTACCAATAATCGGTAAATGGAATGATTAAGCGTTTTTGTTATCTTGCGGTTATGTTGCTACTGACCAGTGTTGCCCTGCTGTTTTATATTAAAAAGCCAGACGGTAAACCTTACCTAGAGCTGAGCATGTTCGAGCGTTACTCAGAAAAAGTAAGTGGTGATGTGAGTGATTTTGCTTCGCAAGGTGCCGATACACTGACCAGCCAAGCAAAAAAGCTCACTGAGAAGTTGAGCTTGAGCAAAAACGCGGATGCACCTGTCGTCGTGTATAAATGGCAAGATGAACATGGTCAGTGGCACTATGCTGATACCCCTCACCCTAATTACGTTAGTACTACAGTAACTTTGGATCCGAACGATATAACTGTGTTACCTGCAGAGACTTTTCAAGCTGATGAAAAGCAAGCAGCAACAGTTAAAACTGACGAAGTACCTTCAGTGCTTGGGGTATACGACCCTAAAAATGTACAAAAGATGATGCAAGATGCTGAGCAAGTAAAACAGCTTATGGAGCAACGTAATAAGCAACTTGAGCAGCAGCTCAAAGAGTAAGGTGGGAATTAGCTTTGTTTGTTTTGCGCTGTGAGATCGCTTTCCATTTTCATCAGTAAAATAGTGAGATAAATTTTGGTGGGTAACGAGAACAGCACACCAACAGCAATACACACTGCGCTTATCATAATGCCATGTATACCCATGCTATCACTTAAGTAATTGCCGGCTAATAAAGAATGCCCCAAAATGATTAGACAAATACCTAAAATAATAAAGGTTTTTAAGATTCGAATGATGGTTTGTTCAGTCATACAAGCACCTCACTTTAGCCTTAATTAAAGTGTAGGTACTGTTGTCATTAAGAGGATTGTTCTAAATCAAGCAAGTGTCGGTTATTTGTCTAATTTTAACGCGCTGGTTTTTATGCGCTTTTCATTTTTTGTAAATAAGTATGTTGGCCTAAACTGCAATTTATTGTAAAAAAGGGGCTGAAAATTCAGCCCCTTAGTTAACTTAAAAGCAATTACTGCTCAGCCAGCATATTACGCAGAACATACTGTAAAATACCGCCATGTTTGTAGTAGTCCCATTCTTTCGGGGTATCTATACGAACATCAACACTAAAGCTAATTTGTTTGCCTTCGCTGTTAGTGGCAATCACACTGACTTCATTGGTTTTGTCGTATAAGCCTTCAAAATCGAACGACTCTTGGCCGGTTAAACCGAGTGACTCATAGCTTTCACCTTCTTTAAATTGTAGGGGTAAAACACCCATACCAATCAGATTTGAACGGTGAATACGCTCATAACTTTGTGCAATAACGGCTTTAACACCAAGTAAAAGTGAACCTTTAGCAGCCCAGTCGCGTGATGAGCCTGTGCCATATTCCGCGCCCGCTAAAATAATCAGTGGCGTACCATCTTGCTGATATTGCATCGCTGCATCATAAATACTGGCGAGCTCATCACTTGGTTGCATACGGGTCACACCACCTTCGGTACCCGGTGCTAATAGATTACGTAAACGCACATTAGCAAAGGTACCGCGCATCATCACTTCGTGGTTACCACGACGCGAACCATACGAGTTAAATTGCGCTTTTTGCACACCGTGCTCTTGCAAGTAAAGACCTGCTGGCGCATCCGCTTTAATCGCACCTGCTGGCGAAATGTGGTCAGTGGTAACTGAGTCACCTAATTTTGCTAAACAGCGCGCACCACTAATGCTCGGAATGCCCGGAGGCTCAATCTCCATGCCATCAAAGAATGGCGCTTTTTTGATGTAGGTTGACGCATCATCCCAATCATAAAGTTTGCCATCAGGAATTTGAATTTTCTGCCAACGATCATCACCTTGATACACATTGCCATAGCTTGATGCGAACATTTCTTTGGTCACGGTCTCGCGGACGAGTTCGTTTACCTCACTAACACTTGGCCAGATATTTTTTAGATAAATGTCATTACCATTAGGGTCTTGCGCAAGCGGCTCGTTATACACGTCTATATCTGTACGACCCGCAATTGCGTATGCAACCACAAGGGGTGGTGACGCTAAAAAGTTCATTTTCACATCTTGGTGAATACGGCCTTCAAAGTTACGGTTACCCGATAAAATAGAGCTTACAACTAGTTTATGCTTTTGAATAGCTTCACTGATTTCATCAGCTAGTGGGCCTGAGTTACCGATACAGGTTGTACAACCATAACCGACAAGGTTAAAGCCTAACGAATCTAAATCATCCATTAAGTCGGCTTTTTTCAAGTAATCAGTCACAACTTGTGAGCCAGGAGCAAGTGAGGTTTTAACCCATGGCTTAACCTTTAATCCTAATTGTTTGGCTTTTTTAGCCACTAGGCCAGCAGCTAAAATAACACTTGGGTTTGACGTGTTTGTACAACTTGTAATTGCAGCAATGACACAAGCACCATCATTAAGCTCAAACTCTTCGCCTTTAAAGTTAACCTTAGCTGCGCCCATAAACTGTGCTTCGTTTACTGGCTCATCAGGGTTAGTGGTTGGGCCCTCGTCTTCAATGCGCGCCTCTTGAACATCGCTTTTATCGCGATGTTGCATACGTTCTTCTTGAAAGCCTTTTAAATGCTCACCAATGATGCTACCTGCTTTATCAAGGGCAATTCTATCTTGCGGGCGCTTAGGTCCAGCAAGGCTTGGCACAACATCGTCAAGTGATAACTCTAGTGTGTCGGTATAATGAGCTTCATCGCCAGGGTTACGCCATAAACCTTGGTGCTTAGCATAGTCCTCGATGAGTTTAAGTTGTTTGTCATCGCGGTTAGTTAAACGTAGGTAGTTGATGGTTTCATCATCAATTGGGAAAATACCGCAGGTTGCACCATACTCAGGCGCCATGTTTGCAATAGTTGCACGGTCTGCAAGCGGTAAATCAGCAAGACCATCACCATAAAACTCAACAAATTTACCTACTACGCCATGCTTACGCAGCATTTCTGTCACGGTTAGTACAAGGTCGGTTGCAGTTGTGCCTTCTGGCAGGCGACCATTGAGCTTAAAGCCAACCACTTGTGGAATAAGTAAGCTAATCGGTTGACCAAGCATTGCGGCTTCGGCTTCAATACCACCGACACCCCAGCCTAGTACCCCAAGACCATTGATCATGGTGGTGTGCGAATCGGTTCCGACTAGGGTATCTGGGTAGGCGAGTGATTTACCATTTTTACTATCGTTAAATACCACGCGGGCTAAATATTCTAAATTAACTTGGTGTACGATGCCGGTTGCTGGTGGCACGACTTTCAAGTTATCGAAGGCAGTTTGCCCCCAGCGTAAAAATTCGTAACGCTCTTTGTTACGCTCATATTCAAGTTTTGCATTTAAGTCGAATGAACCATCTTCACCGTAGCCGTCAACTTGTACTGAATGGTCAATAACAAGCTCGGCAGGCGACAGCGGATTAATCTTCGCAGGGTCGCCGCCAAGTTTTTCCATGGCATCACGCATCGCGGCTAAATCGACAATGGCGGGTACGCCGGTAAAATCTTGCATGACAACACGAGCAGGCGTAAACGCTACCTCTGCTGATGGTTTCGCTTGAGGGTCCCAGTTTAATAAGGCATCGATATCTTGCTTTTTAATATTAACGCCATCTTCATTGCGCAACAGGTTTTCAAGTAAGATTTTTAGAGAGAATGGCAGACGTTTTGCTTTGTCGCCTAAACCTTGTAAAGAGTGAATATGATATTGCTCACCATTAATCGTAAGCTGCTTTTGGGTATCAAAACTGTTATTCATTATTTGCCCCTGTGGTTTGAGCAAGCAATTTGGCTTGCTTTGTTGTTTCCTTTTCGAAATAGACACAGTGTTATTGCAAACTTAATACCAGCTGAGAAATTCATCTAGCTGATGAAAAAATATGCTACCTAATATAGTTGCTGCTGATGTGATTTATTTCAAGGGAAGGAGGCAGATAAAAAGGGTAGTCACTTTAAACTACCCTCAGAAATAAGTGTTTTTAGTTAAGCCAGTTTTGTTGTTTACCTTTATGGCTAATAAACAGTAATAGTAAACCAATAACGATAACACACAATGGCATTGCTAATGCGCTAGTACCAAACATAGCAAGGCTATCTATCACCACAAAATTATAATATTGCTGGACTAATACGGCGATAAACGAGATTAAAAATAACTCGCGCGCAAGGGCTTTTTTTACCAGTAATAAGATGCTCGCGAAGCTTGCTGCAAACACGGCTATCGCAAAGGCAGCCGTTGACCAGAGCGGTATGTCGCGGTATGCGGCTTGTTGTGCTTCGGGGAGTTGGTTAATCATTTCGGGTGTGATCAACAGTTGCATTATAAACGCAATGACACCTAAAAGATTCCAAACAAGGGCTGCCCAAGCAAGTGGCTTGAGCCAAGCTGGAGGATTCATAAATCACCTTTTATTGTTGTTATTATCTGGTTCAATTAAAGGTGATTTATGCTAACTAAGCAAGCTCTAGTTAACCAAAAGAGATAGGGCGGCGACCGGTTTTTTCGTCTACTTTTGGTTTTTTAGTACGTTTACGCTTCGATTTTTTTGGCGCTTCTTCAGTACTTTGTGGTTGTGCTTTTTGTACAGGTTCCGGTGGGCGAGGATTCGGTGTTGCATTTTCGCTTAAAGTAAGTTGGAACAACTCACCATCGAAAGCCAACACGTCACCACTGTATAATTTTTTCCGTTTTATTGTACAAATTTCATAGTTAACCCCAACATAACCTTCACCAATTAAGGCTTTTGCTTGGCCGCCTGTTTCGACTAGGACGAGCACTTTTAACAAGTTGCATAACTCTATTGGCTCTTCTTCTAGTTCAATTTCGATGAAATCTTCGTTCATGTTGGTCTCTCTTAATTCAATCGCAGCCATTATAAAGCCTAGCACTCAATTGAACCAAGATTAAATTTTTAAGCTCTTCAGGCGGTTAAAATTTACAGCAATAAAAAATCTGACATTTTTATAAACAGTAAAAAAACTGCAGTATTTACTGGGTACACTGCGCGCGTTCGGAATTGGTGTACAAATTGCTAAATGCATGTCCGTTTCATTTTTTATTCGTTCAGGAGAAGTTGTAATGGGCGTAAGATCAGCGCTAAGAAAAGAGTTAATGGGTTTGCAAGATTCGTCATTGCTTGCTGCAGATGATGTGCGAGCTTTGTTAACGCAAACAATTAAATCTCAGCCTGAAAAGTCAGAACAAGGTTTTGCGTTAATTTCGCGTTTTAATGATAATCATAGCCAGTTAAGTTCAGGTGAAACAAATAAAGAAAAACTGCTTCAGCATCAAACTCACCGTTTATTTAAAGATATTTTATATACCCGTCAAAGTGTTAATAGTTGGCTAAAAAAACATCTTAATTAATTGATTTATTGTTTTTCTCACTTTAGACTACATTTGTAATCTAAAGTGAGAAAGAATATGAAAAGGATAATTTCGGCAGCCATATTTTTAATTTTGGCTGGTTGTCAGCAAGCTACAGTCTACGTATACACAGAAAATCTTGAACAGTCGCAGTTGCAATTATTAGAGCAAGCATTAAATAAGCAAAGCTTACCCTATGAATACACTCAGCTCCCAGTGCCAAGAGAGTTTGCGGATGCAACCTTAATGTTATCGAGTGATAAAATCCTCACTCATGAAACTGAGCAACTTGCTGAAATTATGCAAGGATTGGGTTATGAAGTTGAAATCAAATACACCACAGATGCCAACCACTTTTACAATCATGGCAATATTGGCTTTTATTTAAAAGCTAAAAATACTACCACTAATTTTACTATGCCGGCTCGTGTACTCACCACAGGATGTGTTGAAGACAAGTATAATGATCTTGTTGTTACATTCAGTGATAAGCAAGCTCACTTTACTCTTGCTGGCGGTAGTAAAGTTACTCTTGATTGGGAATACTTATACGGCCACCTAGTCATTTATTATAAAAACTATTCGCAAAGTTACAGCCATTTAACGCCAGAAGTGAGTACCCCTTTTGGTATGAAACCATCAGACACCTACCGTTACACGGCTCGCGTTAATAGCCCAAGTTGGTTAAATTGCTCATTTCAAATTGTGTATATGGACTAGCTACGTGACTCAAGGTAAGTGCTTAACTTAGTAATACGTTCACTCATACCTTCGATTATGCGATCTTTAATTTTCTCGCGGATCACATTCGGCAAGCGGGTAAGTGCTTCAGGGGTGATAGCTAACAAAATGGTATCAACTTTTGCGCGCGCACTCGTACTGTGCTCGCGGTTATTGATAAAAGCACCTTCACCGATAAATTCACCAGGCTCAATCGTGCCAAGTTCAAGAAGATGGCTTTGTTTGAATACCATCAGTGAGCCGCTTAGCACAATATAAAGCCGCTTATCAGTATCGTATTGTTTGAAAACAGCGCGGCCTTGCTTGACCAAATATAAATGGCTAAATGACTCTAATAACACTTGTCGTTCGCTTAATGTGAACTCTCTAAAAAATGGTAATCTGTTAATAATTTCCATTTGTTTAATTAGTGGAATGTGCTCGATTAAATTCATTGACTCACATTGGTTTGCGCGAAATTAGCTAATATTGCGCTCTTTTAGCTTGCGGGTCAATGTATTACGACCCCAGCCGATCTTCACTGCGGCTTCTTGCTTGTGCCCAGCACAGTTGGCAAGAGCAGTTTTAATCAAGCGAGTCTCGAGTTGTGCTTGAATGGCAGGCCAAATATTCTCTTTACCTTGTTTAAGTTCAAGGTTAAGCCATTGTTGAAATGCATCTAGCCAGTCGCCTTCTTGCTCGATTGGTGTAACTGCGACGATTTCAGGTGGTAAATCTTGTTCACTAATAAGTTCACCCGGCGCCATAACGGTTAACCAACGGCAGGTGTTTTCTAATTGGCGCACGTTACCTGGCCAGTTAAATAGGCGTAGTTGCTCAGTGGCTTTTGGGCTTAAAATTTTGCTGTCAACTTGCAGCTCTTTGGCACTTTTATGTAAAAAGTGTTGTGCTAGTCGTTCAATATCTTCCGTACGCTCACGCAGCGCGGGTAAGCGTAAACGCACTACGTTTAAGCGGTGGAATAAGTCGTCACGAAACTTACCTTGTTTTACCAAGTCTTCGAGGTTTTGGTGCGTTGCAGCAATAATACGTACATCAACTTTAATACTTTGATGGCCGCCCACGCGGTAAAACTCACCATCGGCTAACACGCGTAATAAACGTGTTTGAACGTCGAGTGGCATATCACCAATTTCATCTAAAAATAAAGTGCCACCATTCGCCTGTTCGAAACGGCCTTTACGAATGCTGTCGGCTCCAGTAAATGCGCCTTTTTCGTGGCCAAATAACTCTGACTCAACTAATTCTTTAGGAATGGCAGCCATATTCAGAGCTATAAATTGGTTTTCTTTGCGTGGGCTGTGGTTATGCAGGGCGCTTGCAACTAGCTCTTTACCTGTCCCTGACTCACCATTAATCAGCACGCTCATACTTGATGCTGATAATTTACCGATCGCGCGAAACACCTCTTGCATTGCAGGTGCTTCACCGATGATATGCGCATTGGTTTGTGGTGCTTGTTTGCGTTTAGTTTTCTTCGTTGAGTTAGCACGACAGGCGCTTTCTACCAGTGCCACGGCTTCGTCTAAGTCAAACGGTTTGGCGAGGTACTCAAACGCCCCTTTTTGGAAGGCATTTACCGCCGAATCTAAATCCGAGTGAGCTGTCATGATAATAACAGGTAAGCCAGGATTTTGCTCGGCAATTGTTTCGAGTAACGCCATGCCGTCCATGCCAGGCATACGCACATCAGATACCAATACCGTGGGCTGGCTAAACTTTAATGCGTTAAGCACATCTTGTGCGTTTGCATAGCTTTCAGTGTCAAATCCTGCACGTGCCAACGCTTTTTCCAATACAAAGCGAATTGAGGCATCATCATCAACTAACCAGACTGTTTTCATGACTACTCCAAAAAACCATTAATCCGTAAAAGGCAAATAGATATTAAATTCTGTATGGCCTGGCCAACTGTCACAATCAATGTGGCCGTCATGTTGGTCAACCAAGGTTTGCGCTATCGATAAACCAAGCCCTGATCCATTTTCTTTGTTGGTGATCATTGGGTAGAACAAGGTTTCACGTAAGCTCTTGTCTATACCTGGGCCGTTATCCGAAATTTGGATCAGCAAGGTTTTTTTCGGTGCCTTACCCGGGCGCCTGTGTTGATGATTGATGCGAGTTTTTATTCTTATCTCGCCACCATCAACAAGTGCCTGTTGTGCATTACGAATAATGTTCAGTACCACTTGCTGAATTTTACTCTGATCTATGTATACACTCGGTATACTTGGATCATAGTCTTTCACTAAAGTGATATTGGCATTGTTGTCTAACATGCTCAGTTTAATCACCGACTCTAACGCTTGGTGAATATTGCCATGGGATTTGTGTGGCAGTTGATTCGGACCAAGTAAACGGTCGACAAGCTCGCGTAAACGGTCTGCTTGTTCAATGATTAATTCGGCACATTGATCACGTTCTTGCTGATCAACCTCATACTGCAATAATTGCGCCGCTCCGCGAATTCCACCTAAAGGATTTTTAATTTCATGTGCTAAACCACGAATAAGGTTACGGGCAGCTTGATATTGATGCATTTGATTCGAAGCTTGGTCATGGCGAATTTCATCATCCATTTGGCGGCATTCGAACAGGATATAATTTTCATCGTTGCTACTTATTCGGCGTGTGCTAATAGTTAACTTGGCATGGCGAGAATCGACGAACACCACGTCAGCTCTATGTTGGTGGCAATCGACACCATCAAACAACGAATACTGAGCAATACGTTTTAAATCTATCGAGTGGTAGTTAAATAGGTTGTCGAACGGTTGGTTGATGATACGTTTTGGGCCTAAACCTAAAAGCTCACTGGCGCTATCGTTTGCGTAAACCAGTTTAAAATCATGATCGAGTAAAATAACGGCAGTACTTAAATTTTTCCAAATACTGTCGAGTAATTGAGAATTAAAATGTAGATCTCTGAGCATGTTTGCACCATTTTAGTGCGTTTCAATTTAGTGCAGCTTAGCATAGTCTTTTTGCTTTGCGAGACATCATGTCGAAAATTCTAATTTCCGTTATTAATTGAAGTTCTGTGCATGAAAAAAGTGCTGACAGGGCTAACTGAAACGAGTTTATTATTTGCATCAAAAAGTTTCGCTTGTAATGTGTGTTCGCCTCGAAAGACCTCTCTTAGAGCAAAGGTCGTGCTATTACTTGGTGCGCCATGAGGTGAACCATCAACGAGTAATTGAACTTTGAAACCAGTTTCAAAACGGGGGCTGATTCGTGTAGTAACATAAACAGAACCTGTATTTTCTCTCACAGTTTCTTCATTTGCGGGGGCTGCAATTGACACTTTAAAGTTAACAGGGACTGCACTTGGAGCAGTATCAAGAATACTGGTATCAGCTGCAGGCATTGTAAGGTTTTGGGTATTTAACTTGACCTCAGTAGCACCGGGGCGAGGAGTATCAGAAAATACTAATACACCATTCTCATCTTTCCAAGAATAGACTTTTTGTGCTGCTGTATAACCAAAAAAGCTTGCAAATAAAAACGATAATACCAATAAGGTTGTGCTTTTCACCCTGCGACCCTGCATTTTTTCACTTAACTAAAACTGTAGAGTAGAACCCGCTCAATTACCATTAAAAAAGCCCGCAGAGCGGGCTTGAGAACACACATTTATTATCTTTTAGATAATTCTGATACAGCGTGTATTACACGCTGTAGTACATTTCGAACTCAACTGGGTGAGTTGTCATGTTAAGTTTTTCAACTTCTTGGCTCTTAAGCGCGATGTATGCATCGATTAGGTCATCAGTGAATACGCCACCTTGAGTTAAGAACTCACGGTCTGCGTCTAATGATGCAAGTGCTTCTTGTAAAGAAGATGCAACTTGTGGGATCTCAGCTGCTTCTTCAGCAGGTAGATCGTATAAGTCTTTATCCATTGCATCGCCAGGGTGGATCTTGTTCTTGATACCGTCTAGGCCAGCCATAAGCATTGCAGAGAATGCTAAGTATGGGTTCGCAGTTGGATCAGGGAAACGTACTTCGATACGACGTGCTTTTGCAGACGGTACCACTGGGATTCGGATTGAAGCAGAACGGTTACGTGCAGAGTATGCAAGCATTACAGGAGCTTCGAAGCCTGGTACTAAACGCTTGTATGAGTTCGTTGACGCGTTAGCGAATGCGTTGATTGCTTTAGCGTGCTTGATGATACCACCGATGTAGTAAAGTGCTTCTTCAGAAAGACCTGCGTATTTGTCACCCGCGAAGATGTTTACGCCATCTTTACCTAGAGATTGGTGACAGTGCATACCAGAACCGTTATCACCTACGATTGGTTTAGGCATGAATGTCGCTGTTTTTCCGTATAAGTGAGCCATGTTATGGATAACATATTTCATCTCTTGGATTTCGTCAGCTTTTAATACCATTGTATTGAAGCGAGTTGCGATCTCATTTTGACCTGCAGTTGCTACTTCGTGGTGGTGAGCTTCTACTACTTGACCTAGTTCTTCAAGAACTAAACAAGTTGCTGAACGCCAGTCATGTGATGAATCAACAGGTGAACACGGGAAGTAACCGCCTTTAACACCTGGACGGTGACCCATGTTACCGCCTTCATAATCTTTATCTGAGTTCCAAGCTGCTTCTACAGAATCGATTTTGTACATAGAACCAGACATGTCTGATTTGTATTTAACGTCATCAAAAAGGAAGAATTCTGGCTCTGGACCGAATAATACAGTGTCAGCAATACCAGTAGAGCGCATGTACTCTTCAGCGCGTTTTGCAACAGAACGTGGATCACGCTCGTAACCTTGAAGTGTTGAAGGCTCAACTACGTCACAACGTACGATTAGTGTAGCTTCTTCAGAAAACGGGTCCATTTTCGCAGACTCAGGAACAGGCATAAGTACCATGTCTGATTCGTTGATACCTTTCCAGCCAGCAATTGAAGAACCGTCAAACATTTTGCCGTCTTCGAAGAAGTCTTCATCAATTTGATGATGAGGAATAGAAACATGCTGTTCTTTACCTTTGGTATCAGTAAAGCGTAAATCAATGAACTTAACGTCATTTTCTTTGATAAAATCTAAAACCGATTGTGACATGTGTCCTCCAATTGTTGGGTTTTATTTTTGCTGCATTATTGCTTTTCGCTTATATAAGCTGGTTTCGTGCCATGTTTTTAACACCTTGTTTAGGCTTGTAAAAAGTGAACAGGGTTTCGTTTTGTTAACTTTTATTGCACTAAGTTGGTGCGTAAAAAGATCATTCTGGTGCGTAAAAAGTGCGACCTTGTTTTGCACAATTATTAAGCGTGCCAATTTTTCGGTTATGAACACGATTTAGTGCCAAAATATGGTTCAAAAACTAAAATTTCGCCAGTTTTGAGCTCAGATTCACTTTAATTTTCATAAATTTGTCATTTATAAAACAGATACTTATAAAAAGCCTGAAGAAAGTTTATAAATTTATATTGGATAAACTTTCATCCATGCCATTATTAAGGGATAATATGCGCCCTTTTAAATCCTATGCTGGGACATCTGGTGAAAACGCAGGTGACTGCGTAGATCTTGCAGGATCAATGAGATTCAATTTCTCTGAGAAAAAATATGAGCATCGAAAAGTTAAGAAATATAGCGATTATCGCCCACGTTGACCACGGTAAAACAACTTTGGTTGATAAACTGCTTGAGCAATCAGGCACATTAGAAACGCGCGGCGGTAACGAAGAGCGCGTAATGGACTCAAACGACATTGAGAAAGAACGTGGTATTACCATTTTAGCTAAGAACACAGCTATCTCTTGGAACGACTACCATATCAATATCGTAGACACCCCAGGACACGCCGACTTCGGTGGTGAAGTAGAACGCGTACTTTCGATGGCTGACTCAGTATTACTACTTGTTGATGCTCAAGAAGGTCCAATGCCGCAAACGCGTTTCGTAACGCAAAAAGCATTCGCACAAGGTTTAACGCCGATTGTTGTTATCAACAAAATCGACAAACCTGGTGCACGTCCTGACTGGGTTATGGACCAAGTTTTCGATTTATTCGATAACCTAGGTGCAACTGACGAACAGTTAGACTTTAAAGTAATCTATGCATCAGCTATCAACGGCTGGGCAACAATGGATTTAGACGAGCCATCAGATAACATGGAACCAATGTTCCAGATGATCGTTGACGAAGTATCTCCACCGGATGCAGATCCTGAAGGTGCTTTCCAAATGCAAATTTCTCAGCTTGACTACAACTCATACATCGGTGTTATCGGTGTAGGTCGTATCAAGCGTGGTACTGTTCGTCCTAACCAACAGGTGACTGTTGTAAGCGCAGACGGTACTAAGCGTAACGGTAAAGTTGGCCAAGTAATGAGTTACTTAGGCCTTGAGCGTCATGAAGCAGAATCTGCAGGCGCAGGTGACATCATTGCAATCACTGGTCTTGGTGAGCTGAAAATCTCAGACACTATCTGTGATGTAAATACCGTTGAAGCATTACCACCACTAAGCGTTGATGAGCCTACAGTAACAATGACGTTCTCTGTAAACACATCACCATTTGCTGGTAAAGAAGGTAAATTCGTAACGTCACGTAACATTCTTGAGCGTTTACAAGCTGAGCTTGTTCACAACGTTGCATTACGTGTTGAAGAAACTGACAACCCAGATAGCTTCCGTGTTTCTGGTCGTGGTGAGTTACACTTAGGTATCTTAATCGAGAACATGCGTCGTGAAGGTTACGAGCTTGCGGTATCTCGTCCACAAGTAATCCTTCGTGAAGTTGATGGTCAAAAAGAAGAGCCATACGAAACACTTACAATCGACTGTCAAGAAGAGCACCAAGGTTCTATCATGGAACAAATTGGTCTTCGTAAGGGTGAACTAACAGACATGTCTCCAGATGGTAAAGGCCGTGTACGTATGGACTTTATGATCCCAAGCCGTGGCTTAATTGGTTTCCAAACTGAATTCATGACATTAACGTCTGGTTCTGGTCTTCTTTACCACACATTCGATCACTACGGTCCACATAAAGGCGGCACTATCGGTGCTCGTAAGAATGGTGTAATGATTGCAAACGCAACTGGTAAAGCACTTACTAACGCATTATTCAACTTACAAGACCGTGGTAAGTTATTCATCGGTCACGGTGTTGAAGTTTACGAAGGTATGGTTATCGGTATCCACAGCCGTGACAACGACCTAACTGTAAACGCGCTTAAAGGTAAGCAACTTACAAACGTTCGTGCATCGGGTACAGATGAAGCACAAACGCTTGTTCCACCACTAAACTACACGCTTGAACAAGCGATTGAGTTCATCGATGATGACGAGTTAGTGGAAGTAACTCCTGAGAACATCCGCATTCGTAAGCGTCACTTAACTGAAAGTGAGCGTAAGCGTGCGAGCCGTGCAGCTAAAGACTAATAACGTTTTTTAGTTTTGCAAAATAGAAGCCGCCGTATTGAAAAATACGGCGGTTTTTTGTTGTAATGATTAGCCGTCAGCCGTCAGCCGTCAGCCGTCAGCCGTCAGCCGTCAGCCGTCAGCCGTCTGATCTGACCCCGATAAAGTAGACACGGGGTTTAATTAACTTGTTCGTACTGCATGGGACTTTTATACCCTAGGGTGCCATGCCTTCTTACTGAGTTGTAGTATTTTTCAATATAAAAATACGTTTGTGTTGTCATTTCACTACGA
>NZ_JADILN010000050.1:0-381 GCF_015278155.1 Pseudoalteromonas simplex | reverse complement strand
AGTTCGCTAGATGACGCAAACAAATTTAGAGTCTCAAATGTAACTGAGTGACTTCATAGTCAATTCGATATCGAAAGATATCAAAATCAGAATTCATTGAGCATGGTTTGAAGTTTACTTCAAACAAAAAACTTTTAATTGAAGAGTTTGATCATGGCTCAGATTGAACGCTGGCGGCAGGCCTAACACATGCAAGTCGAGCGGAAACGAAGAGGTGCTTGCACCTCTGGCGTCGAGCGGCGGACGGGTGAGTAATGCTTGGGAATATGCCTTATGGTGGGGGACAACAGTTGGAAACGACTGCTAATACCGCATGATGTCTACGGACCAAAGTGGGGGACCTTCGGGCCTCACGCCATAAGATTAGCCCAAGTGGGATTA
>NZ_JADILN010000049.1:0-396 GCF_015278155.1 Pseudoalteromonas simplex | reverse complement strand
TAAAAAGAAAGTTTAAAATTAAGTGTTGACTCGAAAAATTAAGGATGTATTATACGCATCCCTAGCGACAACGTCGCAACGTTCTTTAACAATATAAAGCAATCATCTGTGTGGGCACTCGTACAGATTGAGTTCTAACAGCAGATTCCAGTTCGCTAGATGACGCAAACAAATTTAGAGTCTCAAATGTAACTGAGTGACTATATAGTCAATTCGATTTCTCTTTATTTATAGAGGGTAATCAAAATTCAGAATTCATTGAGCATGGTTTGAAGTTTACTTCAAACAAAAAACTTTTAATTGAAGAGTTTGATCATGGCTCAGATTGAACGCTGGCGGCAGGCCTAACACATGCAAGTCGAGCGGTAACAGAGAGTAGCTTGCTACTCTGCTGAC
>NZ_JADILN010000048.1:0-400 GCF_015278155.1 Pseudoalteromonas simplex | reverse complement strand
GTGCGTTTAGCGTCTGTGACCTTGTGGATATATTCGAACCTTATTCTTTTAGGCTGTCGAAGTAGACCTTCGCCTTTTTTAAAACGTCATTCTCCAACTGAGCATCTTCGAGTTGCTTCTCAAGCTTACGAATTTGGCGTTCTAAATCTGCGTATGATTTGTCAGGGCCTTGGTTCTTTAGTGGCTTTGCCGTTTTCTTTTTCGAGGTCATGTGACTTCTCCAACTTGATAGCATGTCAGGATGAATTCCGTATTTATTAGCGACCATCTTAACTGTATCTGTGGTGTCTAACGACTCTTGAACGACTTTTATTTTAAATTCGAGGGAATATCTACGCTGTGACTTTACTTTCATGATTACTGACTCCAAAAAGGTGTCTACTTTTATGGAGTCAGATCA
>NZ_JADILN010000047.1:0-408 GCF_015278155.1 Pseudoalteromonas simplex | reverse complement strand
GAGGACGTTCACCACGGAGTGATTCATGACTGGGGTGAAGTCGTAACAAGGTAGCCCTAGGGGAACCTGGGGCTGGATCACCTCCTTATACGATTTAGAACTTATTTGTTCGTAGTGTCCACACAGATGATTGTTAGTTAGCTAAACCACGTTGGTTTAACTAATTAATATGCTCTTTAAAAATTTGGAAAGCTGATATTAAAATTCTTATAGATAACATTGTTATTTATAAAGAGTTTTCAAAAGTAAAAAATATGCCATTAATCAGCAATGATTAATCGGTATCTACTTTAGTATTCTCATCATTATTTGATGAATTAACTTCTGGCGAAGTTAACAGCTGTCACTAACAAAGACCCGTTTGGGTTGTATGGTTAAGTGACTAAGCGTACACGGTGGATGCCTTGG
>NZ_JADILN010000046.1:0-412 GCF_015278155.1 Pseudoalteromonas simplex | reverse complement strand
GTTAATTCTTCGCATCCCTATAATGCGCATCCACTGACACAGCGGGCAGCAATGAAAAGCGCTGAACAAAGTGACAGAGAGTTAAGTAAAACTTCAGTTTAAAACGGTCTAAAAAGAAAGTTTAAAATTAAGTGTTGACAAAAATAACGGCTTGCGTAGAATGCACAGCCCTTGAGACGCAAAAGTATCTCAAACGTTCTTTAACAATATAAAGCAATCATCTGTGTGGGCACTCGTACAGATTGAGTTCTAACAGCAGATTCCAGTTCGCTAGATGACGCAAACAAATTTAGAGTCTCAAATGTAACTGAGTGACTTCATAGTCAATTCGATATCGAAAGATATCAAAATCAGAATTCATTGAGCATGGTTTGAAGTTTACTTCAAACAAAAAACTTTTAATTGAAGAGTT
>NZ_JADILN010000045.1:0-417 GCF_015278155.1 Pseudoalteromonas simplex | reverse complement strand
GTTGAAGACTACAACGTTGATAGGCAGGATGTGGAAGTGGTGTGAGCCATTAAGCTAACCTGTACTAATTACCCGTGAGGCTTAACCATACAACGCCAAACGCGTTTTATGACAGCGTAACGAACAGAAGTTAAGTTACTAAAGTAGATTTTACGAAGCTGTAAGCCATAAGCCTTAAGCTGTAAGAAAATATCAGATTTCCAGATTTATTAATTTGCTCAGATGAGCGAATTAAAACCAAATTTGCTTGGTGACAATAGCGTTTTGGRCCCACCTGACCCCATGCCGAACTCAGTAGTGAAACGAAACAGCGCCGATGATAGTGTAGCAGCTGCTATGTGAAAGTAGGTCATCGCCAGGCTCCAAATAAGAGAAAGCCCGATTCGAAAGAGTCGGGCTTTTTTGCGTTTGGAGCTT
>NZ_JADILN010000044.1:0-445 GCF_015278155.1 Pseudoalteromonas simplex | reverse complement strand
TCAAACTCTTCAATTAAAAGTTTTTTGAAACCGAAGTTTCGTGCTCAATGAATTCTGTATAAATTGACTATATAGTCACTCATAAGAAATTGAGACTCTAAATTTGTTTGCTCCACTTAGTAAACTAAGCTTCGCTGTTAGAACTCAACCTGTACGAGTGCCCACACAGATGATTGCTTTATATTGTTAAAGAACATTTGAGATACTTTTGCGTCTCAAGGGCTGTGCATTCTACGCAAGCCGTTATTTTTGTCAACACTTAATTTTGAGAAAAGTTTATTTTTTCAAAACTCAGTTTTACTTGACTCAACCAACTCGTCGTTTTGCTTTTTTGTAAGCAGTCCGCCGTGTCGGTGGATGCGCATTATAGGGAGATCCGAATTGAGATCAACTGTTTTTTGAAGTTTTTATGAAAAAAATGACTGTTCGCGCAAAATACGAACGA
>NZ_JADILN010000043.1:0-445 GCF_015278155.1 Pseudoalteromonas simplex | reverse complement strand
CGGATTGTAAAACAACAGCAATTTGACTATGGATACTTATTTGGCGCGGTATGTCCAGCCACAGGCCAWACAGAAGCGTTAGTTAGCCCATTCGTAAATAAAGAAGCAATGACGCAGCATATGCGCCAGATATCACACGCGACACCTGYTGGAAGRCAYGCTGTCGTGATAATAGATGGCGCAGGCTGGCAYACATACGATACAGCTKCAGAATTTAAAAACCTAACCCTGATAAAGCTYCCACCTTATTCACCWGARCTAAATCCAATAGAGCAAGTATGGAGCTGGATACGACARCATTGTTTATCCAATAGAGTGTTTTCGGGCTATGACGAAATTGTCGATGAAGTTTCAAAGGCATGGAATCACTTTATTTCRATMCCGGATCGAGTGAAGAAAATGTGCAATCGGGAATGGATTAATACCATTCCGCTTAAATATCTGA
>NZ_JADILN010000042.1:0-450 GCF_015278155.1 Pseudoalteromonas simplex | reverse complement strand
CGGGCAGCAATGAAAAGCGCTGAACAAAGTGACACAGAGTTAAGTAAAACTTCGGTTTAAAACGGTCTAAAAAGAAAGTTTAAAATTAAGTGTTGACTCGAAAAATTAAGGATGTATTATACGCATCCCTAGCGACAACGTCGCAACGCTCTTTAACAATATAAAGCAATCATCTGTGTGGGCACTCGTACAGATTGAGTTCTAACAGCGAAGCTTAGTTTACTAAGTGGAGCAAACAAATTTAGAGTCTCAAATGTAACTGAGTGACTATATAGTCAATTCGATATCGAAAGGTATCAAAATCAGAATTCATTGAGCATGGTTTGAAGTTTACTTCAAACAAAAAACTTTTAATTGAAGAGTTTGATCATGGCTCAGATTGAACGCTGGCGGCAGGCCTAACACATGCAAGTCGAGCGGTAACAGAGAGTAGCTTGCTACTCTGCTGAC
>NZ_JADILN010000041.1:0-460 GCF_015278155.1 Pseudoalteromonas simplex | reverse complement strand
ATTTAAAATAAAAGTCGTTCAAGAGTCGTTAGACACCACAGATACAGTTAAGATGGTCGCTAATAARTACGGWATTCATCCTGACATGCTATCAAGTTGGAGAAGTCACATGACCTCGAAAAAGAAAACGGCAAAGCCACTAAAGAACCAAGGCCCTGACAAATCATACRCAGATTTAGAACGCCAAATTCGYAAGCTTGAGAAGCAACTCGAAGATGCTCAGTTGGAGAATGACGTTTTAAAAAAGGCGAAGGTCTACTTCGACAGCCTAAAAGAATAAGGTTCGAATATATCCACAAGGTCACAGACGCYAAACGCACAGTGAAGAAGTTGTGCAGTTGGTTATCTGTGTCGCCGGCTGGGTATTATAAATGGTTAAAGCAATTACCTAGCACACGCCATAAAGAGAACAGTTCGTTACTGAAATTTCTAAAGCATGTCAGCGACCAAGAGCACTGCA
>NZ_JADILN010000005.1:0-304772 GCF_015278155.1 Pseudoalteromonas simplex | reverse complement strand
CCAAATTTGCTTGGTGACAATAGCGTTTTGGACCCACCTGACCCCATGCCGAACTCAGTAGTGAAACGAAACAGCGCCGATGATAGTGTAGCAGCTGCTATGTGAAAGTAGGTCATCGCCAGGCTCCAAATAAGAGAAAGCCCGATTCAAAAGAGTCGGGCTTTTTGCGTTTGTAGCTTTCAGCCAGGTAGGTTGGGTAGAGCGGAGCGAAACCCAACACAATCCATGTGACCCTCTTCATAACCCATGGTTAAAAATTCTTAAAATCTCTACTGGTCTAACTGGTTGGCGATCTCTAAACGGCTTACTTCACCTTGCGCTAATTCGTCTTTTATTAATGAGCTTTACCTCTTCATTCTGCATGACGAATTACCACGCTGTTGGGTTACGCTTCGCTCTACCCAACCTACGCCAGACTTCCAAACCTTTACTCCTTCAACTTTCCCCTCGTTAACTTTACTCTTGTAATTCACGAACTCGCTCAGCTGCCGTTCATTAAATTAACTTTGCTTTGTTTATGGCTTTGATTTAGGATCAAATCAGTTTAAAAGCAAGAACTAATGGCCTGTGTCTAGATTACTTATTTGTTTATTATTATTTTTTTCGAGTGCTTCAACCTTTGCTGTTGAGGTGACTAATTTATATCAAGATACTCTTAAAGTTGCAGACAAATCACGTGATGCTCGTTTGGCAGCAAGCCGTGAAGCGCTGCTAAATGTGTTGGTGAAAGTAAGTGGGGACACAAGTGCAGATCAAAACCCGGTTGCTAAACAACGCACCCGCGACATTTCCGATTACATGCTCAAATTTGAATATGATGAAAAAGCAGATGGCAGTTTAAATCTGGTCGTTAAGTTCGAAGCCAATAAGATTAATGCATTAATCAAAGATCTTGGCTTGCCACTTTGGGGGACACGTCGTCCTTTAGTGGCGATCTGGCTAGGTATTGAAGATAACTGGCGCCGTGAATTGGTTACTCAAGAATCATACCCACAGCTTGAACAGCTTATATACGACAAAGCAAGTCGTCGTGGTTTACCTGTGGTTGTGCCACTACTTGATTTACAAGATCGCGCTATTGTTGGGATACCAGAAGTGTGGGGTAATTTCTCTGAGCCTGTAGAGCGAGCTTCAAGCCGTTATAGTGCTGAGCGCAGTATTACTGCAAGAATGTATCAACAAGCTGATTCAGAAACCTGGATCCTTGATTGGCGTTTCACTAATGCTGAATTATTCGATACTAATCGTTTGATGGGTGATAAGCAGCAAATTGTTGCAGATATGATTGATAGTTTAGCGGGTGGCTTAGCAGCAGAATACGCAATAGATCCAACGATGATTGGCCAACTTGCTACAGCAACTTTCTATCTTAAAGGTATCAATAACTTTGTAGATATTGAATTTGCTAAACGCCGTTTAGAGAGCTTAAGTGTTGTTACTCGTGCCGTAATATCTGTGCGTACACCTGATAGCGTTCAATTTACTGTTAATCACACTGGCAGCATGAATGATTTTAGAAAAGCGTTAGAACTTGATAGTGCCTTTAAAGCGTATCAGGACCCGCGTGATTTCTATCAAGTAGTCAATAAAGATGAGCTTGAATATCAGTGGCAGGGGCTTTAATCGCAGTGCAAGAACCAATGCAAATGGCATTACCTGTTACTTTGCCTGATGATGAAACATTTACTTCTTATTTTGGTGGCGAAAACTCGCTTGAAGTGAGTCACCTTAAAGATGCGTTCACAAAGCTTAGTAACAAATTTCAATATACTTATTTATGCGGTTTGGGCGATTCAGGTAAATCGCACCTGTTGTATGCGACCTGTATTCACGCTCAAGAGCGCGGTTTGTCAACCATGTTACTTTCGATGCGTGAAGTGATTGACTACGGCCCTGTGGTACTTGAAGGTCTCGAAAACCTTGACGTGTTATGTATTGATGACGTGCACTTGGTAGCAGGCAACGATGCATGGGAGAAAGGATTATTTAACTTTTTCAATCGCTTTAATGAGCCGGGCAAATACCTTGTGGTCACAGCTGATTTATTACCTGACATGCTACATATCAACCTACCGGATTTAGTTTCGCGTTTGAAGTGGGGCACAACGTTACAAATTCGTTCAATGAGCGATGATGACAAAGCCGAAGCGCTCGTACGCCGTGCTCACATGCGTGGCCTTGAATTGACGGATGAATGCGCGCGCTTTTTATTAACGCGATTAAGCCGTGATATGCGTGCATTATTAGACGTTTTAGATAAACTTGACCACGCCTCAATGGCTGCACAAAGAAAATTAACAATTCCTTTTATAAAATCAACGTTAAAGCTTTAGTAGGGCTAGAATCTAGTCCTTGCTTTCAGTTATCATTAGCTATTACAAAAATCCTTCTGTGAAAGACCAGGTACTCAATGAACTTAGAAAATATTTTAGCGCAAGCACTTGAGGCAGTTGCCAGTGCGAATGAAATCGCGCAACTAGAAGATATCAGGGTTAATTACCTTGGTAAAAAAGGTGAAATCACCAGCTTACTTAAAACGCTAGGCAAGATTGCCCCTGAAGAGCGTAAAGAAGCGGGTCAAGTGATTAACCAAGCAAAACAAGAAGTACAAACAGCCATTAACGAAAAGCGTGAGTTACTAGCAAGTAAGGCTCTTGAAGAGAAACTAGCTGCAGAAACGATCGACGTAACTTTACCGGGTCGTGTTATGCCAACAGGTGGCTTACACCCAGTAACTCGTACTATTGAACGTATTGAAAGCTTTTTTGGTGAGTTAGGTTTTGCGGTTAAATCAGGTCCTGAAGTTGAAGATGATTTTCATAACTTCGATGCGCTAAATATTCCTGAGCACCACCCAGCGCGAGCTGATCACGATACTTTCTATTTCAACCCTAAGCTTGTGTTACGTACGCAAACAAGTGGTGTACAAATCCGTACGATGGAAACTGAGCAGCCACCACTGCGCATCATTTCTCCAGGTCGTGTTTATCGTAACGATTACGACCAAACACACACGCCAATGTTCCACCAAGTGGAAGGCTTAATGGTTGATACAGATGTAAGCTTCACTGAGTTAAAAGGTATTCTGCACGACTTCTTACGTAACTTCTTTGAAGAAGATATGGAAATTCGTTTCCGTCCTTCTTACTTCCCATTTACTGAGCCATCAGCTGAGGTTGATGTTATGGGTAAAAACGGCAAGTGGTTAGAGGTATTAGGCTGTGGCATGGTTCACCCTAACGTTCTTAAATCAGTGGGTATTGATCCAGAAAAATACACAGGCTTCGCATTCGGTATGGGTGTTGAGCGCTTGACGATGTTGCGTTACGGCGTAAACGACTTACGTGCATTTTTCGAAAACGATTTAAAATTCCTAAACCAGTTCCGTTAAGAGTGAAGATATAAAATGAAATTTAGTGAAAAGTGGTTAAGAGAGTGGGTTAACCCAGCAATCGACACACAGGCTCTTTCGGAACAGTTATCAATGGCTGGACTTGAAGTTGACGGTGTTGAGCCTGCAGCAGCTGAGTTCACAGGCGTTGTTGTTGGTGAAGTAGTTGAGTGTGGTCAACACCCAGACGCTGATAAGTTACGTGTAACTAAAGTAAACGTAGGTGGTGATGAGCTACTTGATATCGTGTGTGGTGCACCTAACTGTCGCCAAGGTTTAAAAGTCGCTGTTGCGACTGTTGGCGCTGTATTACCAGGCGACTTCAAAATCAAAAAAGCCAAACTTCGTGGTCAACCTTCACACGGTATGCTGTGCGCATTCGTTGAGTTAGGTATCAGCGAAGAGGGGGATGGCATCATGGAATTACCAAGTGATGCACCAATCGGTACTGATTTACGTGAGTACTTAAGCCTAGACGACAACATTATTGATGTTGACTTAACACCTAACCGTGGTGATTGCCTAGGTATCAAAGGCCTAGCGCGCGAAGTGGGCGTACTTAACAGTGTTGATGTAAACACACTTGAAATCGCACCAGTTGCTGCAACGATTGATGACAAAGTATCGATTGAGCTTGTGAATGATGAAGCGTGTCCTCGTTATTTAGGACGTGTAATTAAAGGTATTAACCTTGATGCAGAAACACCACTTTGGATGGTAGAAAAACTGCGTCGCAGTGGTATTCGCTCAATTGACCCTGTTGTTGATGTAACAAACTACGTGTTATTAGAGCTAGGCCACCCAATGCACGCATTTGATTTAAATGCGATTGAAGGTGGTATTAAAGTACGTAGCGCAAACGCGGGTGAAGAGTTAGTTCTGTTAGATGGCAACACTGCAAAACTAAACGAGTCAACGCTTGTGATTGCTGATCACAATAAAGCGCTTGCTATTGCAGGTATTTTTGGTGGTGAAAAGTCAGGTGTAACTGAAGCAACTTCAGATATTTTATTAGAAAGTGCATTCTTTAACCCTGTCGCTATTGCGGGTCAAGCACGTAGCTACGGTTTACACACAGATGCGTCACACCGTTACGAGCGTGGTGTCGATTTTGCACTGCAAAAAGATGCGATGGAACGAGCGACAGCATTACTTCTTGAAATTGTTGGCGGTGAAGCAGGCCCAGTTGTTGAAGCAGTTGCAACTGACAAATTACCAAAAGTAACAGAAGTGCGTTTACGTCGTGAGCGTTTAGACCGTGTAATTGGCCACCACATTGATGATGCAAAAGTAACTGACATCCTAACGCGTTTAGGTTTAGACGTTAAAGTTGTTGATGGTGTATGGAGTGCTGACGTACCTAGCTATCGCTTTGATATTCGTATCGAAGAAGATTTAATTGAAGAAGTTGCGCGTGTATACGGCTATAACAGCATTCCTAACGTTGCACCAACTGCTAAATTAAAAATGACTAACCATGACGAGTCGCATGTTGCGGTAACTAAATTCCGCAATACGCTTGTAACACGTGGTTACCAAGAAGCAATTACTTACAGCTTCGTTGATCCAAAAGCACAAGCAATTTTACACCCGCAAAGTGATGCGCTTGTATTGCCACACCCAATTTCGGTTGAAATGTCAGCAATGCGCGTGAGCTTAATGCCAGGTCTATTAGCGTCGCTAGTTTACAATCAAAACCGCCAGCAACCACGCGTCCGTTTATTTGAGCACGGCTTAAAATTCTTACGTGACGAAAATGCTGAAAACGGCGTAAACCAAGTTGCTGTTATCGGTGGTGTAATCTCTGGTCTTGCGCACGGTGAACATTGGGTTCAAGAAAAGCGTAGCGTTGATTTCTATGACTTAAAAGGTGATGTTGAAGCACTTTTAGCTATTAGTAACGATTCGTCACGTTTTGAGATAAAAGCAGAGCAGTCTGATGGCTTACACCCAGGCCAATCAGCGGTTATTTATGTTGATGGTAAGAAAGTAGGTTTCTTTGGTGCAGTGCACCCACAAGCGCAAAAGTCACTAGATATCAACAACACAGCATTTGTGTTTGAAATCGAAATGTCTGCACTAGAAAAAAGAAAATTACCAGAAGCCGTGGCAGTGTCGAAATTCCCGTCAAACCGCCGTGATATCGCGATTTTAGTGGAAGATCACGTAAAATCTGGCGATATTTTAAATGTCATAGAAAAAGTTGGCGGAAATCAATTGGTTGACCTAAACTTATTCGATGTGTATAAGGGCAAAGGTATTGAGCCAAATTATAAGAGTTTGGCGATTGCTCTAACACTGCAAGCGGTTGATAGAACGCTCGAAGAGAAAGATATCAATCAAGTAGTTGATAATGTGGTGGCCGCACTGGCCGAACAATTTAACGCATCGTTGAGGGACTAGATATGGCGCTTACTAAAGCCGACATAGCTGAACACCTATTTGAAAAACTCGGGATCAATAAAAAAGATGCCAAAGATTTAGTTGAAGCGTTTTTTGAAGAAATCCGCTCAGCGCTAGAAAAAGGCGAGCAGGTTAAGCTCTCTGGATTTGGTAACTTTGATCTTCGAGATAAGAAAGAACGTCCAGGCCGCAATCCGAAAACAGGTGAAGATATTCCTATTTCGGCGCGCCGAGTTGTGACTTTTAGACCAGGTCAAAAGCTAAAAACTCGTGTAGAAGTTGGCACAAGCAAAGCAAAATAAGAAAAGGCAGCGTTAGCTGCCTTTTTTATTTGTCTGAGCACTGCACATTAGCGAGTTGGAATTATCAAAACCCGCGTGGTGATACGAAGCTTCCTTCTTGGATACTGTCGTAGGTTTTTTGTGCTAAATCATCTAAGCTGTCTAGGCTTTTGCCTGCGGCAGCAAGTTGATTTTCGATAGGTAAAATATCGACATCTTCATACCCTGATAATTGTGCTACACGTGCAAACGTGTAGGCATGCTTATACTTTTCGTGTTTGTAGAATAAGCTCACAAGAGTAGGGTAGATCTCAGGGTTGGGTGTTTCACCTGCTTGATTTAGCTCTAGCGTTTTGTAGAGCAAATCAATGGTTTTTTCATCATCAAACTTCACGTAGTAGCTAGCTAAGAAAAACTGCATTTCGGCATCTTCAGTCACCCGTTTATCTTGTTTTTCTTCCAAGGCGAGTAATTTAGTTAACGCAGATTGGTCATTATTACGTGACCAATGGTAATACAACAAGCCTGGGTGGTCTGTGTTTTTGGTATCTTGAAAAATACGTGTCATTTCTTTGATGCTTGTTAAATGACCTTCAACACGAGACGTAGTTTTTTCTTTTAGTTTTATATGCTCAATCTTGGCGGCAAGCGACACACATTGATCGTATTTCTCAAAGTCTTTTAATAATTGGTATTTGTTTTCGTCTGTTGGCGACTTATATTCAACATAACGTTGAATGATGACCTCGGCACGTTGCTCTTTACAGTGACTGTCTTTATTTAAATCACTGCAGAAGCCAGGTGTTTCGTCGCACACTTTCGCTAGTGTAAGCGGATCTTCACAGCCTGCTAATGCCAATAAACCAAGCAACACGCTTGCTCTTAATAACATTCCTTAACCTCTACTTAATTTGTACTACTTTATTCTAGCGCAATGATTTGTTCTGTAACAGTGGAGAATCGTTCGAGTTTAAATTAGAATACCCCTGCCTGAGATATGTTGCTCTCAAATCACAACACATTTTTTAAGGCTATCCGTTCAAAATTGTTTAATTAGGTAAAAAAAATGACCTCATCTCACGAGTTAGAATACACAAGCAGCTGGCAAGAACGTCAAGATTACGCAGAAAGTATGCAACCTATTATTGGTAGACTTTACCGTAATCGTGGTATCGAAATCGCTGTATATGGCCGTCCTCTCGTTAATGCCAGTACAATCGATATCATCAAAGCACACAAAACAGTTGCTCAGTTTGAAGGTACAAAACTACGTTTACGTGAAAGCTTCCCTTTCTTAGAAGCAATTAGCAAAATGGACTTAAACTCAGCACGTATCGATATTGGTAAACTAGCGTATGGTTATTTGTTTAACGATGCTGCTAAAGGTCGCTCAGTTGAAGAGTACTTAACTGACGAATTAGCAGAAATCGCAAACTCAGAGCGTAAAGAACCACGTGATGTTGTGTTATACGGTTTCGGTCGTATCGGTCGTTTATTAGCGCGTCTTTTAATCGAGAAGTCAGGTCCTTATGCAGACCTACGTTTACGTGCAATCGTTGTACGTGGTGGTAAAGATGGTGACCTAGAAAAGCGTGCAAGCTTACTTCGTCGTGATTCTATCCACGGTCCATTCAATGGCTCAATTACAATTGACAAAGAGCGCAATGCAATTAAAGCTAACGGTAGCTACATCCAAGTTATCTATGCTAACTCACCAAGCGAAGTTGATTACACAGCTTACGGCATTGAGAATGCGCTTATTGTTGATAACACAGGTATTTGGAAAGACGAAGCAGGCCTTGGTCAGCACTTAGAAGCGAAAGGCGCAGCTAAAGTATTATTAACTGCACCAGCTAAAGGTAACATCAAGAACATCGTGTACGGTGTTAACAACCAAGATATCAAACCTGAAGATAAAATTGTCTGTGCAGCAAGCTGTACGACCAATGCTATTACGCCAACGTTAAAAGCGCTTAACGATAAGTTTGGTATCAAAAATGGTCACGTTGAAACTGTTCACTCGTACACCAATGACCAAAACTTAATTGATAACTACCACAAAGCTGAGCGTCGTGGCCGTGCTGCTGCACTTAACATGGTTATCACTTCAACAGGTGCTGCAAAAGCGGTTTCTAAAGCTTTACCTGAGCTTGAAGGTAAACTAACTGGTAACGCTATCCGTGTTCCTACGCCAAACGTATCAATGGCTATCTTGAACTTAAACCTTGAAAAAGGTACAACTGTTGAAGAACTAAATGCGTTCTTACGTGAAACAGCACTTCATTCAGACCTTCGTGATCAAATCGATTACACAGCGTCTACTGAAATCGTATCGACTGACTTAGTCGGTAGCCGTTACGCAGGCGTTGTTGATTCACAAGCGACAATTGTAGATGATAACCGTGTTGTACTTTACGTTTGGTACGATAATGAGTTTGGTTATAGCTGTCAGGTAGTACGTTGTATGCGTGATATGGCTGAAGTAACTTTCCCAAGCTTACCTCGCTAATACCTAAGTTATAAAGAATCTAGAAGCCAGCATTATGCTGGCTTTTTTAGTCGTGAAAGTTTTTGCAAATTTTCAGCATGTGATAGGCTGTTAAGGGTCTACACCATATTACTAACAAAACGTTCTAACTACAGAGCGTTGACTTAATTCTTAACTAACAAGCGAATAGCTAAGAATTATTTTTAACCAATAGGTTTATAGAATGAAAATCACCAGCAATTTTGACAGTGGTAATATCAAGGTTATTGAAGCCGTTGATCCACTGAATATTCAATTAGAAATCAATAAAGACAATCAGTCTGATTTTTTCCAGTGGTTTCACTTTCGTCTTGAAACAACTGCGTTTCAAAACCATAAATTACACATTAATAATCTAGAGAACTCAGCATACCCTGATGGCTGGGAAGGTTACCATGCGGTTGCATCATACGACCGTCAAACTTGGTTCCGTGTTCCATCTGAGTACGCAAACGGCACACTATCATTTGAAGTAGAGCCTGAGTGCGGCAGCATGTACTTTGCTTACTTTGCGCCATACAGCTATGACCGTCACTTAGATTTACTAGCATGGGCACAAAGCCAACATGCCTGTGAATTAGAAACATTAGGCGAAACCCTTGATGGCCGTGACATGAGTGTTTTACGTGTGGGTATTCCTAGCAGTGAGAAGAAAAAAATCTGGATCACGGCGCGCCAGCACCCAGGCGAAACTATGGCTGAGTGGTACGTTGAAGGTTTACTTCATAAATTACTTGATGATGAAGACCCACATGCAGCGGCACTATTATCTAAAGCGGTATTCTACATCGTGCCAAATATGAACCCAGATGGCAGTGTGCGTGGTCACCTACGTACTAACGCTAAAGGCGTTAACTTGAACCGTGAATGGCAAACACCGAGCATGGAAAATAGCCCTGAAGTTTTCTTAGTGCTTAACAAAATGCGTGAAACGGGCCTTGATATGCACTTAGATATTCATGGTGACGAAGCAATTCCTTATAACTTTGTTGCGGGTAGTGAAGGTATCCCAGGCTACGATGATCGCTTAAAAGAGTTAGAAGATAGCTTTAAAGCTGCGCTTTTAACTGTGACGCCTGAGTTCCAAGACGAACACGGTTACCCAAAAGATGAGCCGGGCCAGGCTAACTTAACTGTCGGTTCTTCTGCTGTCGCGCATGAATTTAATGCATTAGCGTACACGGTAGAGATGCCATTTAAAGATAACGATGATTTACCAGATCCAGATTATGGCTGGTCAGATCGTCGCTCGTATCAATTTGGTCAAGATACGTTAGCGGCTATTGTTAACGTGGTTGATAAATTAAGATAACGACCCTTACGGGCATCAGCAAAACTGATGCCCGTAATTGTATCTGATACCAATTTGCAAAAATACTTAATTAAACAAATTGGTATGAAAGTTAAAAAAGCAGCGGTGCAGAGCAGGATGCATCGAATGTTAATTTAGTAGGTACATTTATCATATTGAAAATTAACTGTTAACAAACTTGGTTGGTTTAAGTTAATATCCAATATATTCAGCTGTGAAGTAACAAAATTTCATTTTTATTTCTCACAGTTATCGAGTCGCGCATTCTCACAAGCTCACGCTGAGTATCGTAACTAACAATAAAAAATATAATCATAGAGGATATCCATGGAAGCTTTAGTAAGCGCCGTTAACGACATAATTTGGAGTGATGCACTCATTTATTTATGTCTAGGCGCAGGTCTGTTTTATTCCGTTTTAACCCGATTCGCACAAGTTAGACATTTTAAAGAAATGTGTAAATTATTACTTAGCTCTAATAATTCAGATACGGGTATTTCTTCGTTTCAAGCGCTAGCGGTTTCGTTATCAGGCCGTGTAGGTGTAGGTAATATTGCCGGGGTTGCTGCAGCAATCGGCTTTGGTGGTCCGGGTGCGATTTTCTGGATGTGGATAGTTGCGTTTCTTGGTGCAAGTACTGCGTATGCCGAGTCAACACTTGGTCAGATTTATAAATCAGAAGAAGACGGTCAATATCGCGGTGGCCCAGCATATTACTTCGACCGCTGCTTACAGCAAAAGTGGTTAGCCGTATTATTTGCAGTATCGGCGATTATTGCTTGTGGTGTATTCCTTCCGGGCGTTCAAGCGAATGCGGTAGGTAATGCATTCACACAAGTTTTTGGTGAAGGCACATTGGTTAGCACCAGCTTTGGTGAAGTAGGTAGCTTTAAGTTGGTTGCTCTTGCAATCATCTTAATTGTGCTTGCATTTATCATCTTTGGTGGCATTAAACGTATCGCAAACTTCACACAAATTGTGGTGCCATTTATGGCGCTAGGTTACATCGTGTTAGCGTTAATCGTGGTGTTCTTAAACCTAGATAAAGTGCCAGGTATCTTCTCAATGATCTTATCTGATGCATTCACCGCGCAAGCAGGCTTTGGTGCTGCTATTGGTTGGGGTGTTAAACGTGGTATTTACTCAAACGAAGCAGGGCAAGGTACGGGTCCGCATGCAGCATCAGCTGCCGAGGTAGATCACCCAGCTCAACAAGGCTTAGTGCAAGCATTTTCTGTTTATGTTGATACCATTTTTGTTTGTACAGCAACTGCGTTAATGATTCTAATCACTAAACAATACAACATTGTGGGTGAGTTACCTGCAGGTCAATTCATTGTGCAAAACGTTGATGCTGCAACTGAAGTAGGCTCTGCTGCTTTTACACAAATGGCATTATTTAGCGTATTTGGTGGCTTTGGTGAAGCATTCGTTGGTATTGCTTTATTCTTCTTCGCATTTACTACAATTCTTGCTTATTACTATATTGCTGAAACGAACGTTGCTTATTTAAACCGTTATTTCAAAGGCAATATTCCGTTGGTTGTTGTGAAGTTTGTCATCATGTTTATGGTGGCTTACGGTATGGTAAACAACTCAGGTTACATCTGGAATATTGGTGACATTGGCGTAGGCTTAATGGCCTGGATCAATATTGTGGGTATTTTGGCTATTTTCTTTGTCGCAAAACCTGCACTTAACTGTCTACGTGATTACGAAGATCAGAAGAAAGCCGGTGGTGAAATCACTTTTGATCCAGTTAAATTAGGCATTAAAAATGCGACTTTCTGGGAAAAGCGTCTAGCTGAAAAGGCGAAACAGAAACAATAAATCGTTTTTTTGAGTTTTTACGGTGAATTTAGTTGTGCAGGTTTTCGAATCTTCATAAATGAATGAAATTCAAAAAAGACATCGACTCATAAAACAAGTACAATAAAGGGCGCCTAAAGGCGCCTTTTTTATGCGTAGTATGGAGAAAGATATGGCGATTATTAGTTGCCCGCAGTGTGCAAAATCAATATCTGACAAACATAAGCAATGCCCGCATTGTGAATGCCAAGTCACCGATCTAAGCAATGAGCAATTGCAGCAAATGCAAAAAGAAACGCGCATTCGTAGACAACAAAAGTTTATGAATCAGTCTTTCCTCGCACTGATTTTATTTTTAGGGGGCTTTTTCTGTTATTACTTTATGCACCCCGAAGCAAAGTCTCTTGAGTGGTATGCCTATACATCGGCAATGGCAGTAGGTTTTGTGTGGTATCTTGTAAGCCGCATCTATTTAGTTGTTTTAAAAAAGAAAAAGTAACATGAATATTGATCACATCGTTAAAAATATCACCCCAGAAGTATTTGAACGTCTTCAGTATGGTGCCTCTACGGGTAAGTGGCCAGACGGCACCCCTTTGACTGAGGAGCAAAAACAACAAACCGTTCAACTCGTGATGCTTTATCAAGCTAAAGTTTCGCAAAGCAATGAGCAATTTACCATTGGCGCAAATGGTGAAATGGTGCAAAAGAGCAAAGCTCAATTGCAAAAAGAATTCGCATCAGAAAATGAAATAGCTAGGTTTAGTGAAAATGATCTTTAAACACCTGTTTACTCCAAAGTGGAAGCATCCTAAAAACCAAGTGCGTTTAGCTGCGGTAGAACGTCTTGATACAGAGCGTGACCTTAGCATCTTAAATAGCATTGCCCTTGAAGACAGCTCAGCTGAAATACGCAAAAAAGCATTAAACAAAGTGAACGATATTGTTTTATGGTGGCAAGCATACAAGCAAGACCAAGCACTGAAAGACCTTGCTGAGCAGCATATCAACCAAGCGGTTTTAAATACCGATAGCAAATTAGATGCAAATATCAAAAACGAGTTTATTGAGCGTTATGCGCCAGTAAAAACTCTTGAAAAACTCGCCTTTGCTGAAAAAGAACTTCAAGTTCGCGTTAAATTATTAAAGCGTTTAGCAAACCCAAGCTTAATTGATAAAGCTTTTAAAGAAGGCCGTGAAGAGCTGCAATTGCAACTTGTTGAGCTTGTGATTAATCATCAACTTGCTAAATCATTATTAAAGCATGCAAAAGGTGAGGCGCATACCCAACTAGCTACTCATCTTGACAATGAACGCTTAGCGATAGAAATGCCTGCCAAAGTAGAAGCTGATACACGTGTGGTATTAGCAAAGCTTAATGCGCTTCGTGATAAAAATGACTTTCAGTTAGTGTCGATGCAACATGCTGAGTTATTACAGCAGTGGCAAGCTATCGAACTAAAATGGCTGAGCGATGAGCAAGTAAGCACGTTAGATAAGAAATATTCAGCGATTACGCAAAAGCTTGAATCGCATATTGCAGTTTTAAGTAAAGAGCATGAAGCAGCGCAGCAAGCGTTAGCTGAGCAACAACGTCAGGTATTGGCACTTGCAAGCCTTGAAGCAATTGGCGAAGAAATTGAAAATGCATTGCAATTAGGTTTAGAAACACCAGAGCAAATTCAACAAGATTGGCTAGAGGCAAAAGTTGCAGAGGCAAAAGATGCCTTAGTAGAGGCGGACTTAGCTGATAACCAAACTGTGCGTGATGTAAAACAACATTTAACAAATTTATTTAAGCAAGTTGAGCAGTTACCGCAACTGGTTAGTGCTATTGCTGAGTTTAAAGAGGCATTTGATCAATTAAATATCGTTGCGACGACTGAAGACGAAAGCGAGTTTGACGGGTTAAAGCAGCAGTTTGAGCAACAGCAAAAAATAGCACGCAAAAAGCTGGCAAGTATTCCTAGTCGTTTACAAGGTCGCTTTAAAGCCAATTTAGCTGAAACAGTAAACAGCTGGCAGCAAGCGATGGCACCGCTGACGAATAAGTTTGAGAAAAATCAACAAACAGCGAAGCGTAAAGCCCGTGATGTAAAACGCTTAATTGAGCAAGGTCGCTTTAATGTTGCCTTTGGTGTGTTTAAAGGTTTTGAAGAGCTATACGCAACACTTACAGACTATTACAAACAGCCATTAAATAGCCTTAAAGCTGATTTAGAAGCCCAACTAGCAGAAGCAAAAGATTGGCAAAAATACGCATCGGCACCAAAGCGTGATGCGCTACTCGTTGAAGTAAATGAACTTGTTGCAACCGAGTGTACTGACCCTAAACAACGCGCAGAGCAAGTTAAACAGTTGCGTCGTCGATGGAATGAGTTAGGGCGTTTAGATACTAATGCAGAAAAACAACAAGGCGAGTTATTCGATCAACAAATTGAATTACTGTTTGCGCCGTGTCGTGAGTATTTCGCAGAGCAAGAGCAACAACGTGAACAAGCTAAAGCACAGCGCGTTGAAATAATCTCGCAAATGCAGCAGTTAACAGAGCTTGATAGCTCTTCTGATGAGTTTGATTGGAAGCAGTTTGAAAGCAAGTTCAACCGTACCGCAAAAGCGTGGCGTTCTGCAGGTAACGTCGATCCTAAAACATACCGTGAACTACAAGCGGAATTTAAAGCTGCGCAATCACAAGTTCAAGGTCAACTTGCTGCATTTCATAAAGCAAATGCTGAGCAAAAAGCTGTACTTGTTGAGCAAGCAACAAAGTTATCGCAAAGCGGTGATTTAGCTGCTGCGTGCCAGGAGCTAAAAGCACTACAACAAACATGGCAGACTATTGGCTTTGCTGGAATGAAAGCTGAAAACACTTTATGGCAGCAATTCAGACGAGTTAATGACGACACCTTTGCTAAGCGCAGTGCCGAGTTTGAACAGCAAAAGCAAGTTCAGCAACAAAATGACGAAGTTGCCGCAGAACAATTAAGTGAGCTTGAGTCTGCACTTGAGACTGTGGTGCACCTTGCACAGCTTAAAGATTTAACAGTGAAGCTTGCAGAGCTTGAGTACTCAAAAGCATTATCGGCACGCGTGACTCAGTTAGAGACCGCGATTAGCGCAAAAACAGCGCTAATTAGTAAGCAAGCAGAGCAGTCTAAATTAACGGCTTTATTTGCTGCTCTTGAAAGCAACAGCGAACTGCCTTCGCAGTTTCAAGCTTCATTAACAACTAAGCTAAACGCTGCGCAGCTGTTAACCCGTATCGAAATTCTGGCAGGCGTAGAATCGGCTGATAGTCAGTTACGTATGACAGAGCAAGTTGCGATGTTAGATGATAAACACCGTGGCGAACAGGCAGATGTTTATTATTACTTAAAGCAATTACTTGCAGTCAGTGAGGGTTCAGTTTCAGCTGACACACTAGCAAGGCTTAAAGCAATATTTGCAATTTAACGAATAAAACCGCTTTTTAAAGCGGTTTTTTTCCGTGTGTTTTTGAGGAAAACAATGAGAATTTTATTACTACTTACCTGTTTATTTTTAGGGGCATGTAAAACGACAGATCAAGGGATGTCTGTTTACTCGTTTACCAACTCTGAAATTGAAGCAGCCCTTGCTAATCAATTACCAAAACTAAGTGAACAGATTAAGCTGATGGGCTTACCAGTTGATTTTGCGGTAAACGACCTGAGTGTCAATGTTGGCCCAGATAAACGTGATGTGGTGGTTTTAGGGGCCGATTCTAGTGCCGTCATCAAAGCGTTTGCGCTTAAGTATCCAGTACGCTTAAAGCTACAAATCGAAGGTAGCCCATTTTATGACAGCGAGAAAAAAGCGGTCTTTTTACGTAATGTAAAACTGGTTGATACAACAATCGACACCGCGGGTTTCAAGGGCAGCTTAAACTTATTAGATGATCAGGCAATGCAAGTGATTAACGGCTTTTTAGCGGTTAATCCTGTCTATAAGTTAAATATGAACGACCCTAAAGTTGCACTATTGAGCAAATTACCATTAGATATGAAAGTATCTCAGGGCGAAATTATTTTAGTGCCCACACTGTAAAACTATTTGATATTTTAAAGCGGCTTCTAGCCGCTTTTTTTGTAATTGCTTGTTAAGCATGTTTAACCTTGCCATAATTGCTCGTGATATTTCGCGAATTGAGTGATGGCTATGATCAAGGAATTTTTAAACGACCCCACATTGCTGCTAAATGCCGTAGGTGAAGGTATTTATGGCTTCGATTTATCGGGTAATGCGGTTTTTGTAAACCCTGCCGCTGAGCGCATGACAGGCTGGAAAGCAGACGAACTCCTTGGTAAAAAAATACATCAATATCATCACCATACTCGTAAAGATGGCTCGCCATATCCCGCAGATGAATGCCAAATATATTGCACCATGTTCGATGGCAAACACCGTCATGTAAACGATGAGGTATTCTGGCGTAAAGATGGAAGCTATTTTGCTGTTGAGTATACTTCAACGCCAGTTTATAAAAATGGTGCCTTGATTGGGGCAGTCGCGATTTTTCGCGATGTATCAAAACAGCAGCAAACAGAAGCGGCGTTGCGTGATGCCTTAGTACAAGTTCAGCACCTATCTGAGCAGCTTCAAGCTGAAAATGCTTACCTTATTTCAGAGTTAAATGAAGATTGGCAAGATTCTGGTTTAGTTGGGCAAAGTCATTCATTTCAAAGTATGCTCGAGCAAATTACCTTGGTAAGCCAAACCAATAGTACGGTTTTGATTTTAGGTGAAAACGGCACGGGTAAAGAGCTGGTGGCACGAAACCTTCACCGCTTGAGCAATCGTGCTGAGCAACCTTTCATAAAAGTAAACTGCGCGGCGTTTTCCGCCAACTTAATTGAATCTGAGTTATTTGGTCATGAGAAAGGGGCGTTTACTGGCGCTAATGAACGCAGAACAGGGCGTTTTGAACTGGCTGATAAAGGCACTTTATTTTTAGATGAAGTGGCAGAGCTGCCATTAGAGGCGCAAAGTAAATTACTGCGGGTACTACAAGAGCAAGAGTTTGAGCGCGTCGGGGGCAGTCAAACTTTAAAAGTCGATATCCGAGTGTTAGCTGCAACAAATCGTAACTTGTGGCAAATGGTTGAGCAGGGCAGCTTTCGAATGGACTTGTATTATCGCTTAAATGTGTTTCCTATTCGAGTGCCTGCGCTTCGTGAACGCAAGGAAGATATTCCACTCCTCGCAGCAAATATTATAACGCAGTTAAACAAGCGCTTAGGTAAACAGTTAAAAGGGCTAAGCAAAGCAACACTCACCAAACTGGCGAATTATGATTGGCCAGGCAATATTCGTGAGCTACAAAATATCCTTGAGCGTGAAGCTATTTTGTCTAAGCAAGCTGTATTACAGCTTTCAGCACCTTTGAGTAACGAGCAATCAAATGAGCAGGTGGTTTCTCTTGATGCTGTTCAAAAGCAGCATATTTGTGAGGTGCTAAAACGCTGTAACGGGCAAATATCAGGTGAAAATGGTGCTGCAACCTTGCTGGGACTTCCCGAAAGTACCCTTAGATCAAAAATGAAAAAGCTAGCGATAAAGCGTTAGTTCGTGATATATCGCGATCATTCGCGATATATCGTGCTTTTGAGCGTTTAAATATAAATTTAATCATTTAATATCAATAACTTATTTTTAATTTTTCTTGGCCTGATTGTTGCTCTGTCAGGTTATTACCGACACAAAAGTAAGTAGCAAAATGAAATTTGATATTAAAGAGCAAGACTTAATCATCAAGCCCTACAACCAAGAAGGGCCAATTTATATTCGTGAGCAAAAGGGGTATTTCCAACGTATCCGCCGTTACTTAGGCTGGGTGCTGATGCTGACGTTCATCGCCATTCCGTGGATCCCCTATGATGGCCGCCAAGCCGTATTACTCGATGTAGCCAGCCAAAAATTTACCCTGTTTGGTTTAACGCTGTTACCACAAGATTTTATGATCTTAGCTATGTTATTTATGACAGGGGCGTTTGCATTGTTTTTCGTCACTAATTGGTTAGGGCGTGTTTGGTGTGGTTACACTTGCCCTCAAACAATTTGGATGCTGATGTTTACTTGGGTCGAACACAAAGTTGAAGGTAACCGTAATCAGCGTATTAAACTTGATAAAGCTGAATGGTCAGTGAGTAAATGGCAAAAGAAAATTACTAAGCATGCAGCTTGGCTGGTGATCTCATTGATTACATCTATGTCATTTATGGCTTATTTCATCCCCGCTAAGTCTCTATACATGAGCTTATTTACCCTAGAAATGTCTGGTATCGTCAGCTTTTGGGTATTCTTGTTCGCGTTTTGTACCTATGGTAATGCGGGATTCTTACGTGAAAAAATGTGTACAGTGGCGTGCCCATATTCGCGTTTTCAATCAGTGATGTTTGATAAAGACACGTTAGTTGTTACCTATGATCAAGCGCGAGGGGAGTCTCGTGGTGCGCGTAAGCGTAAAGCCGACCCTAAAGAATTAGGCTTAGGTGACTGCGTAGACTGTAACCTATGTGTCGAAGTATGTCCGGCGGGTATCGATATTCGTAATGGCTTGCAGTATGAATGCATAAACTGTGGCTTATGTATCGATGCATGTGATAGCACTATGGAAAAGTTCAACTATCAAAAAGGACTGATCAAATACGCCTCAGAAAAACAAATGGAAGGCAAAACGACCAACCCATTTAGGTTAAAACTGCTTGGCTATGGTGGTTTAACGGCGCTGTTTGTCGTGGGCATGGTTGTGTGGATGGCAATGCGAACACCTATTGAGGCCTCTGTCATTCGTGACCGTAATGCCCTGTACCGCGTTAATTTTGAAGGTTTAGTAGAAAACCCATATACCTTATCAATTATCAACAAAACACAACATAGCTTGAGCTATTCAATCGGTATCACTGGTATTGCAGAAGCAAGTTTACAGGTGCCGGAAAAGATAACTGTTGAAGCAGGTCAGATGAAACGTGTGCCTGTCACTGTGGTTGCTGATGGCTACGAGTTAAAGTCAAAAGTAACGCCTATTAGTTTTCACATTCAAGCATTAGAAGATGCTGATATCGCAATAACTAAAGAAACTAAGTTTTACCGAGATTAACCTCAATCACGGCTATAGAAACGAAAATGGCTTGTTTTTAACAAGCCATTTCTGCAAATTCTAGCTGCTTTAGCACATAAGCTTTAGCGCTGTCTAAATCATCAAATAAACAGTCCATTATTTGAATTGGAGATTGTGCTTGTGCAATGATGCGTTTCATTTGATTAAGCACAATAGACGAGCTAAACATATAAGCGGTTGCTATACAGTTAGTGCCTTGCAGGGCACGGAATAATTGAGTAAAACCACGTTCTGCATCAGGGGTGGTAGCAAGTAAATGGGTAGAATGACTAATATACGCCCACGGCTTTCCAGCGAAAGCAGTAATATGCTTTTTTAAATTGATTGCAAAGTCATTGACTAAACGAGCGTTAATATTGCCAGAAAACTGCCCAATAACAATTGGACCTTCAGTAATAATCCTGACACTGCCATAGTGATTCTTAAATTCCAATTTGCTTCCTTTTGAACTTAAAAAGAGCGCGAATTTTATACAATTCTATGTATGTGTCTAGTTATTTAGTATACAAATTTCAAAAAACATAACTTTTTCATTAATTTTATTTTTATGTGAATCCTATCTAATTATTTTGCATTGGAGTGAATAAATAATCCACTCCCTTTTTAAATTATAGCTAACTATTTGTTAACAATATAATTTAGAGCACCGGTAATTGAGGCTACTTGTGCATCAATACAAATGTCATCATTTGCTTGTGGACTATCAGGGTAAACCTCTGTTGTTGTGACAAATTCTGCATCAGTTAAACCCATACATAAACCAAGCTTTTTCGCTTGGTAATTAATTACACCGAATTGGGTTTGTGGTACGCCAATCAATTGGTTATTCTCATCACTTGGTGCGATGTGGGTTACTTTTCCAACTGATTTTATAATCGCTGCCTGAAATGCATCATGCGGACGCTCACTATCAGCGACAAGATAAAAGCCATCTGGGATATTCCAGTTATCGTGGGTCGTTGCATCACGAGCAGCTAGAGCAGGGCGAAACTCACTATTATCAGTGTCTGTCGTTTCATGTAGGTCAATATGCACATAAGGTGAAATAGTGTTATCGGCTAAATATTGCATAATTGCTGCAGACTCTTCAGCGGGGCTACCTGCATAGAAAGAGCGATTTGGATCCGTGGCATTTGGATTCCAGCGGTTAATCGTTTCATATCCCCAAGGGCTGATACACGGAGCCAGTAAAATATTAAAATCAGCAAAGTAGTCTTTGGCACTTCTCTTAGCAAACGCTAAAGCACCATGCACGCCACTTGTTTCATAACCATGAACACCACCGGTAACCAGCACAACAGGTTTATCAGCTTGCCATTGTTTGCTCTTTAAAATGTAAAGAGGGTATTTGTCGCTGTCGTAACTTAATGCGCCATATTGCTCAATATTGAAATCGCTTGTTAAAGAGTCTAGTTGCGATACAACATCATCTAAATAGCTACGCTTTACTGACTGTAATTCAAACCATGCTTTCTTATCTTCTTTGTTCCACGGCTTACCAGGGGTTCCTATAGGGTAACTCATAAAATACCTTGTTGTGACTTGCTGCAAAACGCCAAGCTTATCTAAGCTGTTAAGCTGCTGCAACTAGATAAGCTCAGTAGTAAAGTTACCTTGCTCGTATAGCTTTGCATGATGGTGCTTATGGGTCTCAAATAAGTAATTACGAAGTGCATCTTCACCCTGACACACTTTCACTATTTTTCC
This sequence comes from Pseudoalteromonas simplex, assembly GCF_015278155.1. Classification (NCBI taxonomy): domain Bacteria; kingdom Pseudomonadati; phylum Pseudomonadota; class Gammaproteobacteria; order Alteromonadales; family Pseudoalteromonadaceae; genus Pseudoalteromonas; species Pseudoalteromonas simplex. The sequence continues at coordinate 284,204 of NZ_JADILN010000005.1, read as the reverse complement.
GGCAATTCCTTTGCTGGTCGTTCTTATTGGCTTTACGCTAAGAATAACCTGTTCTTCACTCGGTAAATTAAATGCCAACAGTATTTCTTTATTGAGAATAGGAGTTTGACGCTTTGGCTTGAGTAACACGCCCGTACTTGATAAAGACAGTATCTGAAATTGTTCTGTGTGTATTTCGAGATCAGGCGTACGCCAGCTGCGCTCAATGCCTTTGGTATCTATTACTTCTGGTGCGCTAAGTACAGGGATCAGTTGGCCATTCTCGTCCTTGGTAAATTCAAGCGGAAACCACAACTGATAAATCCCTACTTCAGCCAGTAGTGTCAGTTTGGCATTGGTAAGTAAACCATTTAATTTATCAGGCAAATTAAGCCTAACAGACATTCTTGTATCGGTTGGATCGCTATCAGTCCGTTCTGCATCGAATAAACGGTTGAAAAAAGTGAGTTCTTGTTCGGATAAATGTGCCATATAAAGCTCCTTTTAAAGCACGCTTAGTTATATGTATCATAAATTGTTCAAATTATGCACGTATAAAGAGCATTAATTGTGCCAGCAGCTTTGTGATTTATTTTGCGACGTATTTCACTTACACTGATAAAAAAACTAACAAGGATTTTATTTTGTCGAGCCTGACTGGTGTAAATAAAAGTTTAGTGATATTTGCTGCTTTAGTCGTTGTTTTAGCGGGTATTAAAGCTGCAAGTGTGATTGTTATCCCATTTGTATTGGCAGCCTTTATTGCCATTATTTGTAATCCCTTAATTCGTTTCTTTGCCAAATACGGTATCCCTAAAGGCATTGCTGTTGTATTTGTGATGTTGATGATTGTCGGTGTAGGGATAAGCCTTGCCGGGTTGGTTGGGCAATCGATGACCGATTTCTCTGAAAAGCTGCCTGAGTACAAAGCACAACTAAAAGAAGAATTTGTCTGGGTGGTTAATGTTGCAGCGAGTTATAACATCCTGATTGATAAAGAACAGATTATTTCTTTATTCGATCCGGGCAAAATGATTGATGTTGCAACCAACATGCTCACAGGCCTCGGTGGCGTGATGGCGAATCTGTTTTTGATCATCCTAACCGTGGTATTCATGTTGTTTGAAGGACCTATGCTGAGTAAAAAAGTGCATTTAGCACTTGATGATCCTGAAATGAAAATGCAGCAGGTTGATCGCTTTTTAGATTCAATTAATTCTTACCTGGCTATTAAAACGCTGGTTAGCTTAGGCACAGGTATGCTTGCAGGCTTTATGCTGTGGGCACTTGATGTTGATTACTTTGTACTTTGGGGTGTAGTGGCGTTCATGCTTAATTACATTCCAAACATAGGCTCTATCATTGCTGCCGTGCCTCCTGTGTTACTTGCTTTGATAACTCAAGGCCCACTGGTTGCAGGGTTTATTGCTGGCGGATATTTGGTTATTAACACCGTCATGGGTAACATTGTTGAACCGCGCTTTATGGGTAAAGGGTTGGGTTTATCGACGCTGGTGGTGTTTTTATCGTTAATATTCTGGGGCTGGCTGATGGGGACCGTGGGCATGTTGTTGTCAGTCCCATTAACCATGATAGTTAAAATAGCCTTAGAGACTAGTCAAGAAGGGCGATGGTTAGCTACCTTGCTTGGCAATGGCGAAGAGCTAAAACTTGAAGAGTAATACCAATCCGCATTAATACTTAATCATTTTGAGGGATTAAACCTGTCGCTATCTGCGTTAAAAATTTCTTATTTAGAACAACTAAATAACGAAATTTTTGCCTTGCTATCAACGAGGTTTTCTTGCCTCAAAATAGACCACTTAATTAAGCGAATTGGTATAAAAAGGCGCTTAAGCGCCTTTTTGTCCATGAAAATCTGTGAGTTGCTATTACTTTAGAGGTCGCTGTAAAACCTGCACATGGTTTTTTAGGATCTCAATTTCACATTGCTTGTAGGCAATAGCGGCTTTCGTACTATTTGGCATTTTTTGTAGATAACGCCAACGACAGCTGTCTTCTAAATAACGCTCTTGGTTCTTGATGCTGCGATTAAAAATCGGTAGCAATTGGCTGTTACCGCTATCCTCTTTGATTTTCTCAAGATCCATAGTGAGCTTATTAATCCACATCTTTTGGTCACGCTGCAGATCGGCGATAACTTGATCAAGACATTGAATATAGCGTTTGGTGTCATCGGTATTGTTGCTAGCAAGCTCACACGTTTGCTCTGCTTGAGCATGCGATGCACTCGCAATTAAAGCTAGAAAGCTGCCCTTAACGAGTGTTGATGTTTTATTTTTTATCATGGTAATTAAACTCTAATATAAACTCAGCACCGGCTAGTTTCTCTGCATCTTTAATGGTTAAGGTGCCATTATACGAGTTGACTAAATCCGACACGATAGCCATGCCGACACCGTGGCCACTTTCATAGGTATCGAGTCTGGTACCGCGAGTCAGTAATGATTCACGCTTGTGCTCAGGGACACCTGGGCCATCATCACTTATACTGAGGGTTAACTTTTTGTTCTGCTTAACCTTTATATCGACCTGTGAACGGCAAGCTTTACAGGCATTATCGATTAAATTACCAAGTAGTTCCATCAAATCTGTTTTATCACCCAAGAAATAGTCTTTTTCACTAACCTCTGATGTAAATATAATATCTTTGTCGCGATAAACCTTGCTCATCGCGCTTATAATTGAGTCAATAACAGGCTTGATATGAGTTTGTTTCTTCCATGTGTCAGACGCACCTGTTGCAGCGCGCTTTAACTGGTGTTCGATCATCACATTAATTCGGTCTAGCTGCTCTTGTGCATCCGCATCATTGGCTAAAGGGCTTGATTTAAGCACTGCCAAAGGCGTTTTTAATGCATGAGCAAGGTCGCTCAACGAAGCACGGTAACGCTCTTTTTGGCGTTGCTGCGATTCAAGCAATAAGTTTAAATCGGCTTTAATAGTTTGTAGTTCAACCGGGTAAAGACCTTTAATTTGTTGGTTATCACCCGACTCAATGGCTTTAATTTCTTTATCGAGTCGTTGCAGTGGTCTTGCACTCCAAACAAAACCAATCGCCATGAGTGCAGCAATGGACACTCCCATGACATACATCCAATTTACGAGTGTCTGCTTAAAGCCATCCATCAACCTCAGTAGGGCATCATTACGCTTTAATAGGATAAAACGTGCATGCTCAGATTGATCAATGTTTTCTAAAATAACGGTAAGGGTTAATTGCCAATATACGGTATTGTTGTATTCAACCCGACGAAAATCCGCAGAGCCAGCTGGGGCTTCAAAGTTATCAGGAATAAAGTTGATATTAGTAGCCGATTCAGAATACCAAACTGGTAAGTCACCGCGATAAACCATCGCGTAGGTATCTGAGTTTAATCGATTTAGCTCTGGCGTTAAGATGGTGCTTGGCATAACAATGCCACGTTCAGTGAAATCAACTTCAGAAATTAATGAATATAAGTGAGCTTCGAGGGTTTTTTCGGTCGCTTCGACCAAAGAGGCGTAGTAAGCCTTACCAATTGAGAAAAACAGAATTGGTAGGGCGACTAATAAAACAAAGACAAGGATAAATCCTTGCCTTACTTTAAGCGGTATTTGCGATGCTACCACTGACTTTTTAGCCTATAACCACGGCCGCGTAATGTTTCAACAGGGTTAAGGGTACCATCAGGGTCAAGCTTCTTACGTAAACGCAATACGAAAACTTCGATTACGTTTGAATCAAGGTCAAAGTCTTGGTCGTAAATGTGCTCAGTTAGTTCAGATTTAGAAATTACCTTTTGTGGATTAACCATTAGGTATTCTAAAACTTTGTATTCGTATGCCGTTAAGCTAAGTTCTTTATCGTTAACCCATACTTGCTGTGAGCGAGTATGAATTTTAATAGGGCCAGCTGTCATTTCTGGGTTTGCTTTACCGGCGCTACGGCGGATAAGCGCATTACAGCGGGCAATTAGCTCTTCAACGTGGAAAGGTTTAGTTAGGTAGTCATCTGCACCTGCATCTAAGCCTTCTACTTTATCTTGCCAACGGTCACGTGCCGTTAAAATCAAAATAGGAATGGTAATACCTTGTGCGCGTGCTTTGGTAATTAGTTCAATACCATCAACTTTAGGTAAGCCTAAATCGACTACCGCCATATCTAGCGGGTATTCGGTAATATGGAATAAACCAGCTTCACCATCGTGACAAAGGTCAACGCTGTAACGCTCTTTTTCTAGGGCATTACGAAGGTTATCTGCTAAGTGTAAATCATCTTCAATAACTAAAATTCGCATTCTTAATCCTTTTTCACTTCGCCAGTCTTTTTGTTCACATGGACATCAACCACGTGGCCGTTCGTTTTTAAAATTCTTACGGTAAATACTTTATCTTGCTCTGTGATTTTTAGGGTTCGGCCGTCTTCAGACTTTTTGGCGATCGTCACAGCCTGCTTTTTAGTCACCTCTTGGGCTTGTTTCTTATTGGCATCAGCATGAAAGCTTGATAATGCAAATAAAAGACTAAAACTGAAGGCTAATAATATGCGCATGACGGGGAACTCCTAAACCAGACCCATTTAGTTTAATTAACCAATTAACTAAAATTCAAGTAATTACGTTAAATTCTGTAATTCAATAGCCAAATCTTAGTTAATAAGCCGTGAACAAACACTGAATTATTGGTTCAGTTAAGTTCAGAGGTTAACCAAATACTTTCTTAAATGGTTTTACCACTGAGTTGTCGTAAACACCCGCCGCAATATACGGATCGTTTGCTGCCCATTCACGTGCTGCTTCTAATGACTCAAACTCAGCAACCACTAATGAACCAGTAAAACCAGCGTCAGCCGGATCTTCACTGTCAATGGCTGGCAATGGGCCTGCCGTAAATAAACGGTTTTGATCGTCTAATTCTTGAAGGCGTGCTAAGTGAGCAGGACGTGCAGATTTGCGAGCTTCTAAACTATTTTCAACATCAGTTGAATAAATCATATACAGCATGGTGTGTTCTCAATGTTATTTTTAAAAAATAGTAGCATATTCTTAGCAATAGACGAGAGATTATTCGCGTAATAATCTTTACACAAACCCATATAACTTTAACTTATAAAGCTTGAAATACGCGGTGTAACACTGGTAGAGTCGCTGGGTTGAGAAAATAATAATAAGGTTTTTAAATGAGCGAAAAACGCGAGCATTTTAGCTCCCGCCTCGGTTTTATTTTAGCGGCAGCCGGTTCTGCTGTAGGTATCGGAAACTTAGTAGGTTTTCCTGTTTCAGCCACAAAAAACGGCGGTGGTGCTTTCCTTTTAGTCTATGCATTGTTTGTCATTTTTATCTGTTTGCCAGTGATGATGGCTGAAATGGCCATGGGTCGTAAAGCGCAAAAAGATCCACTAGGTTCATACAAATTTTTAGCGGGTAATGATCCAAAATGGAACTTTGCTGGCTTTTTAGCTGTATTAACGCCATTTATGATTGCTGTTTTTTACATGGTGATCACGGTATGGATTTTCGGTTATTTATCGCAAACCGCTTTTGGTAATCTAGATGCCTTGGCGCAGCCGGATAATTTTGGCACCTTTATCAATAGCTACACCGTGTTTGGTTATATGGCCGTGGTTGCCATCATCGTTAACTTGATTTTAGTGGGCGGTGTTAAAGAAGGTATTGAAAAAGCGGCTAAGTTTATGATGCCAGCTTTATTTGTACTACTCACCGCGTTGGTTGTATACGTACTAACTCTTGATAACGCAATGGCCGGTGTTAAGTACTATGTTGTTCCTGACTTTTCAAAAATGGATGCCAGCGTATTAAATGGTGCATTAGCTCAAGCGTTTTTCTCGTTGTCACTGGGTATGGGTATCTTAATGACCTATGCATCGTATATTTCTAAGAAAGATGACATTGTTGGTAGTGCAAAAATGGTTGCAGTTACTGACTCGATGGTGGCATTTATTGCTGGTCTAATGGTGCTTCCAGCTATTTTCAGTTTTAACCCAGATACTGACCCTAGTAATTTATCAGATTCGTCAGTATCGATGATTTTTGTTTACCTACCAAAAATTTTATTAGCGTTACAAGCTGATATTGGCTACGTGGGTGCATCAATTGTTGCGTTTGTATTCTTCTTACTTGTCTTTTTTGCTGCAATTACGTCACTTGTATCAATTGTAGAGGTGCCAACAGCGACTTTAAGCGACCGCAAAGGTATTAGCCGTAAAAAAGCACTGGCTATCTTAACTTTATCTACAGGTGTTTTAACTGTGCTGTGTACAATGTCATTTGGTATGGTTGACTCGCTTACAAAGTTTGTTAGCTATGGCGGTGCAGATAAGAGCTTATTTGATATTGTTTATGATGTGTTTTACGACACAATTTTACCGCTTAACGGTTTAATGGTGTGTTTATTCGTTATGTATCGTTGGAAAAAAGCAAACTTGTCGGCAGAGTTAAGCCAAGGCTGTGAAGGCTATATTGGCAGCTTCACAGAGAAGTATGTGAACTTCTCACTATCAACGTTTATCCCTGCCATTTTATTACTAATCTTTGTAAATACGGTGGCGACTAAGTTTTTTGCATTTAGTATTTTCGGATTTTAAAGACCAGTTCAATACTTAGCCGCGCACTTTGCGCGGCTTTTTTATGCCTATTAAATTAAAAGGCCCCCGCATCGAGCACATCACCCAAGCCAAGGGTAAACATCCAAAGTCCCCATAAGCTGTGTTCAATCACACATACGAAGGTTGAGCGGCTTTGCGCGTAAGTATAAGAAAACAGCAGCCCCCCTAAAAAAGCCAACAGTACGGCCAATACATTCGCATAGACAATATGCGCCAATGCAAACACTGATGCGCTGACAATAATACGCACCGTTTTACTTGGCATAATGCGTTTGTAGCGATGGAAAAAGTAGGTTCTAAAAATCAGCTCTTGCGGCATCACCGATAAAATAGGGTAGAGCAATAACAACATTAGCCAATCGTTAAACGAGTTTCGTGGCAGTGAAAACCAGTTTTCTTGATTCATGATCCCGTAAAACATTCCAGAGAATAGCGCCCCTAAAAAGAAGAAACTAAATAAGCGACGTTTTACCGCACTAAATTGCCCAAGGCTTGTTAAACGAAAGCGTTTAAAATGGGGATCAGATAAAAGCAACATGCCGCACACGGCCATTAAAATAATAAGGGCAGGAATAAGCCAGTTAGCGAGGTAGGCACGAAGAAAGAAGCCTAATAGCGGCAAAGAAACAAATATGAGGGTAAATTCAAGCCAGCGGTATTGGTTAGCGTTCAATGTCGTCTCAGCGTGTTTTTTGCTTACGCTAACAAGCTAAGACGACAGATTTATGACATTAAGATTGCTTTGGATCTTTCTCTTCGTCATCTTCTGGTAAGTATTTGAATAGGGTGATGATCGTTGCTAACACGCAAACAAAGGTAATGCCCATTAAGCCAAACACTTTAAAGTTAACCCAAAAATCGAGCGAGAAGTTATAGGCAATGTAGATATTCAGCGCCGAGATACCTGCAGTCACCGCAACCCAAAATAGGTTAAGCTTATTCCAGAGCGCTTCAGGTACGTTGATTTCTTGTTTACTCTCAGAGGCATTTTCTAAAATCGAGCTAAGTGCTTTTTTCACTAGGTTTTTGCCAAGAATATAGCGGCTTACTAACAAAGTAACACTGAAAATGGCATACACAATGGTGGCTTTCCATTTCACAAACTGCTCATCGTGGAACACTAAGGTGAGCGTACCCAGCACAACTGCAATGGCAAAAAACACCCAGTGACGGGTTGGCACTTTACCATCTTTAAAATAACAGTAAGCAACTTGAATTAAGGTGGTTAGCATCAGCAAGGCTGTTGCCCAATAAATATCAACTAACTTGAAAACCGCAAAAAACAGGATCAGCGGGATGTATTCAATAATCGCATGCATAAATTTATAAATGCTCTAATTTAAAAAGATACTGGGTTGTATCAAGTTATCGTGCAAGATACAAGGTTGACTTAGCAGCCCTGAAAGCTTAGCCTCCCGAGCCAATCTGGCCTAAACCTGCGTTTAGGTTGTTTTACCTTATCTTTTTCCGCTTAACCTCAGATGATTAAGCGGCGTTTTTTGGAGCACTTTTTATGAATAAAGCCGCGTTAGTATCGCAAATGGCTGCCCACAGTGAATTAACAAAAAAAGACACACAAGCTGCCTTAACGAGCATGTTAAATGCTATTGAAAAGTCTCTTTCTGAGGGTGACCAAGTGCAAATTAATGGCTTTGGGACGTTTACCCTAAGTTATTACCCTGCACGTAAAGGGCGCAACCCACAAACCGGTGAAGAAATTGAAATAGAAGGCGCTAACAAGCCAGTTTTTAAACCTGCTAAAGCACTCAAAGACGGTTTATAAGCAGGATTTGCAAAGCTGTTGTAGTATTTACAGAGCATAAATAGAACACCTGAAAATTTATTCAATATTTTCAATCTATTAAGTTTGGCATGTTGTATGCTGTTAATCATTTGGGTTTACCTAAATAAGGAGATAACATGTCAAATTTAAATAGCCAACTGAATGGTAAAAAGGTTGCTATTCTTGCAACCAATGGTTTTGAGCAAAGCGAGCTATTGTCACCACGAAGCGCATTATTAGAAGCGGGTGCACTTGTCGAAGTTGTGTCACTTGAGCGTGGCGATATCACCGCATGGGATGAAAACCAATGGGGTGAGCGAGTCAGTGTTGACCGTGTAGTCAGCGAAGCAGACTCTGCAGAGTATGACGCGTTACTTCTGCCTGGTGGCTTATTCAACCCAGATACGTTACGTCAAGATAGCGAAGCAAAAGCCTTTGTTGATGGTTTTTTCAGTGCCGGTAAAAACAAGCCCATCGCCGCGATTTGCCACGGCCCATGGTTATTAGCCGAAATTAATAAACTACGTGATCGCAAAGTAACCTCATACCCAAGTATTAAAACTGATTTAATCAATGCAGGAGCTAATTGGGTTGATCAAGAGGTGTGTGTTGATGAGGGCATAGTTACAAGCCGAAGCCCAGCCGACTTAGAGGCTTTTAATCGAAAATTCATAGAAGAAATTAAAGAGGGCGAGCATCGCCATCATTAATCATAAATTGTTAAGCACAAAAAAGGGCCTACATGGCCCTTTTTTAGTAATAAAAACAAACTTACTTTGTAGCTGCTTTCATACTAGCTACAAACTCTTTTAAACCAGTTAGCATTGCTGCTTGATCATCAAGGTTTGCCTCGATAATTTTAACAACCGCAGAGCCTGAAATCGCACCAGCGGCCCCTGACTCAAGTGCTGATTTAACATCTTCCGGTGTTGATACACCAAAGCCTAATAATGCCGGTGCAGCATGGTAATCTTTTAGTTTTTTAACTAATGAATCTGCTGGCATTTGTGCCTTGGTTTCTGTGCCTGTCACACCTGCGCGTGAAAGAAGGTATGTGTAACCGCGGCCATATGACGCACACTCTCGTAACGTGTCATCATCAGCATTCGGTGTAGCAATAAAAATTGGGTCAATACCATTTTTCATCGCTGTTTGGCGAAATAGCTTTGACTCATGTAGCGGCACGTCAGCCACTAAAATTGAATCGACACCGGCTTCTTTAGCATCTTGATAGAACTTCTCAATGCCACGTTTAAACACTAAGTTTGAATACAATAACAGGCCAATTGGAATATCGGCATTGTACTGGCGCACTTGTTTAATAATATCAAAGCAATCTTGGGTATTAATGTTTTCATCAAGAGCACGAATGTTGGCAGCTTGGATCACTGGGCCATCTGCAATCGGATCTGAAAATGGAATACCTAGCTCAAGGGCATCAGCGCCGCCATCAATTAAGCTTTTGATGATTTCTACGCTCAGTGCTTTATTAGGATCGCCAATCGTAACAAAGGGTACAAAAGCACCTTGGTTTGTTTCATTTAATGTGGCGAACAGTTGTCCGTAACGGTTAGTCTGGCTCATAGTGCGCCTCCTTCTGATAAAACACTGTGTACGTGAGCTAAATCTTTATCGCCTCGACCGCTTAGGTTAACCACTAAAATGGTGTCTTTGGTTTGTTGCTCGGCATATTTAAGGGCATATGCGAGAGCATGGCTTGATTCAAGCGCTGGAATAATCCCTTCGTTTTTAGCCAGTAGTTGGAATGCTTCAAGCGCTTCAGTATCGGTAATACCTACGTACTCTGCACGGCCAGTTTCATGTAAGTGCGCATGCTGTGGACCAACAGCTGGGTAATCAAGACCTGCTGATACAGAGTAAGACTCTTCAATTTGACCATCATCATCTTGCATAATATAGGTATAGGTACCGTGTAAAATGCCTTTTGTGCCTTTACATAAGGTTGCACCATGCTGGTGGGTATCTAAGCCTTTACCAGCAGGCTCTACACCAATTAATTTTACGCTTGGCTCATCAATAAAGTCTGTGAACATACCAATGGCGTTAGAGCCACCACCCACGCAAGCAAGCACAGCATCCGGTAAGCGGCCTTCAGCTTTCAGTACTTGTTGTTTTGCTTCTTCACCAATCATTTTTTGGAACTCTCGCACCATGGTTGGGAATGGGTGAGGGCCTGCTGCAGTGCCTAGTAGATAGTGAGCATCTTTGTAATTTGCTGACCAGTCACGCAGGGCTTCGTTTACGGCATCTTTTAAGGTGCCAGAGCCCGCTGTGACAGGAATAACCTCTGCGCCCATTAATTTCATACGAAATACATTTGGTTGTTGACGTTCAACGTCTTTTGCACCCATGTAAATACGGCACTTTAAGCCAAGTAAGGCACAGGCTAGGGCTGTTGCAACACCGTGTTGGCCGGCACCTGTTTCTGCAATCACTTCTTTTTTACCCATGCGTTTGGTAAGGAGTGCTTGACCAAGTACTTGATTGGTTTTGTGTGCACCGCCGTGCAGTAAATCTTCACGCTTTAAATACAGTTTTACCTTAGGGTTTTTAACTAAGTTACGTGTCAGTGTTAATGGCGTAGGGCGGCCTGCGTATTCATTTAATAGTTTTTCAAACTCAGCCTGAAAAGCTGGATCGTTTTGCGATTTATTAAACTCTGCTTCTAGTTGCTTGAGTGCTGGCACAAGCAGCTGTGGTACAAACATACCACCGAATTCACCGAAATAAGCTGGATTTTGCATTCTAACCTCAATAATTTCTGATATGCGAAAACGCATTTTGTAATTTTGTTTGGCACTTTTTACCCGCTGACGCTTCAACGCCAGAATTTAGGTCAAGACCATTAGCACCGCGATAAAGCGCTGCGTGAATATTTTCTGGGTTTAAACCCCCGGCTAACATAAACGGCACGGTTGCCGTCTCAAGCACAGACCAATCAAATGCTTCGCCTGTGCCGCCTTTTTGGCTTTTGCTGTAAGTGTCGTACAAATGGCGGTCAACCCCTTCAAGCGGTTTGGGTAATTCGCCTTTAACGGCTTGGGCTTTCCAAATTTCACAGCCAAGCGGTAATTGCTTTCTGAGACTTTGAATATACTCGCTATTCTCGTCACCATGTAATTGCACTGCAGCTAATTTTAAGCTTTGTGCATAATCGACCACTTGTTCTAGAGGTGCATTGACAAACACACCCACATACGCGAGCGGGGCACTTTGCGTAACTTGCTTGGCACAGTCGATATCGACATAACGCGGTGACTTAGGATAAAAAATTAAGCCACCATACACAGCACCACTGGCGTAGGCTGCTATCGCATCTTGTGAACGGGTTAAACCGCACACTTTGTTCTCACCTAAAATGACTTTACGGCATGCGGCTTCTAAGTCGCGCTCAGCCATTAATGAGCTGCCAATTAAAAAGCCATCGCACAATGGTGCAAGGCGTTTTACATCTTTATGGGTATAAATGCCTGACTCTGAAATTACCACTTTGTCATTTGGGATAAGCTGACGTAAACGCTCAGTTGTTGCAAGATCAGTACTTAAATCACGAAGGTCGCGGTTATTAATACCAATTAGGCTGGCATTAAGTGCAAGAGCACGGCTTACTTCTTGCTCATTACTGACTTCAGTGAGTACTGACATGTTTAAAGAGTCAGCCACCTTGTGAAGCGCTAAATATTGCTCGTCATCAAGGACAGAGAGCATTAATAAAATGGCATCACCACCAGATAAGCGTGCTAAATATACTTGGTACTCATCAATAAAGAAGTCTTTACAAATAAGCGGCTGTTCAACTTGGCTGCGCACATACTCAAGGTACTGATAGCTACCTTGGAAATATTTTTCATCCGTTAGTACGCTCATACAGGTTGCGTACTTTTTATAAACCGATGTAATTTCGTCTAAATTAAATGGTTCGCGAATAAGTCCTTTTGACGGTGAGGCCTTTTTACATTCTAAAATAAACTGTGTACCGGTTGCTGCTAATGCGCCTTCAAAGTCTCGCTTGGTTGGCACAACCTCGCTAATGAATGACTCAAGCGGGCGCTGTGCTTTTCTTTGTTCTAATTCAATACGTTTGTCGGCAACAATTTTGTCTAACACGTTAGCCATGACTTACCTCAATAATTGCGTTCAATGTGTCCATCGCTTTGCCTGATGCTAATAAATTGCTTACTTGATCTGCGGCTGCTTTTAAATCACCTGCTTTATCGGTTAAATAAAGAAGAGCGGCAACGTTGGCTATAATGGCTGCGTTATGCGCCATTTCACCTTGACCTTGTAAAATCGCTAAGCTTGCTTTTGCGTTATATTCTGGGCCTTGGCCTGCTAGTTGTTCAAGTGAATAGTTTGCAAGACCAAAATCGCTCGCTGTTAGCGTGTATTCACTCAGTTCACCGTTATTAAGTTCAACCACTTTGGTTGTTCCGTGTAAGGCAATTTCATCAGTGCCTGCACCGTGAACCACCATAGCGCGTTTTGTGCCAAGGGTTTTTAGGGTTTCGGCCATTGGTAAACACAGCGAAGGGTCATAAACACCAAGCAATTGCACCTCAGGGGCAGCAGGGTTGGCCAGTGGCCCTAAAATATTAAAAATTGTGCGGCTTTTAAGGGCCGTACGCACGCCCATCGCATGGCGTACACCACTGTGATAATGCGGTGCAAATAAAAATGTAAAGCCGGTATTGTCTAAACAATGGGCAGCTTGCTCAGGGCTCATATCGATATTGATACCCAAGGCTTTGAGTAAATCTGCAGAGCCCGAGTTACTCGACACACTGCGATTACCATGTTTGACCATGTTGATGCCCGCAGCGGCAGCAACAATAGCAGCCGTGGTACTAATATTAATTGTGTTTGAGCCATCGCCACCGGTACCACAGCTATCAGCAAGTAAGGTTTTGCTGGTTTGAAATGGCACTGCATTGGCGCGCATTGATGCCGCAGCACCGGCAATTTCATCACTTGTTTCGCCTTTTAGTTTTAGGGCGATAAGTGCAGCCGTTAATTCAATATCATTAAGCTGGCCATTCATGATGGCGCCAAACAATTGAGTTGCTTGCGAAAATGATAAATCTTGCTTTGCTAATAATTGGTTTAACTGGGTTTGAGTTGTTGCTTCCATGTTATTCCTCTACTGCACGCGTGCGGTTAAAAATTCAATGCTTTGTTGTAATAGCAATGCGCCATTTGGCGTTAAAATTGATTCAGGATGAAACTGATAGCCAAGGGCATTATCTTGTTGATGGTAAATTGCCATCGGAATATTTTCATAACAAGCAATTACTTCAACGTCATCAGGGACTTTGGTTGCCATTAATGAATGATAACGAGCAACCGGCATTTTATCGCCCATACCCGCGAATACTGGGTGCTCAGTCAACGAAATAATTGATGACTTGCCGTGCACAGTTTCGCCTGCATGACCAATAACCCCACCGTAGCTTTGTGTTAGTGCTTGCTGCCCTAAACAGATACCCAGCATAGGGAAGCGACCTTTACACAGTTCAATGAGCTCCATTAAACAACCCGCATCAGATGGTGCGCCAGGGCCAGGTGAAAGTACTAATAATACAGGCACTGTCTCTTGGCTCATTTTGTCAAAGATGCTTTGTGCACTGATGTTATTACGGTATACCACTAACTGGCACCCTAACATAGAAAGTTCATCGACTAAGTTATAACTAAATGAATCAAAGTTATCTAAAAAGTAGATTTTATAGGCTGATGTTGTCGTCATTATTGTGCCTCGTAAGTCGATTGAATCGCAGTGATCACAGCTTGTGCTTTTGCGCGGGTTTCATTGGCCTCTGATTGTGGATCTGAATCAAACACCACACCTGCACCTGCTTGCACGTAGGCCGTGCCGTTTTTAACAAAGGCAGAGCGAATAACAATGCAGCTATCCATGGCGCCATCGCCCGTTAAATAACCCACTGCACCTCCATAGCTGCCGCGGCGTTTTTGTTCGGTTTGACGAACTAACTCAGCAGCGCGTACTTTAGGTGCACCCACTAAGGTGCCCATGTTCATACAAGCTTGGTAAGCATGTAGCGCATCGAGTTCAGGTTTTAAAGTACCCACCACGCGTGAAACTAAATGCATCACTTGTGAGTAGCGGTCTACTTTTAATAACTCTTTAGCGTGACGTGTGCCTGGTACGCTAATACGGGCTACATCATTTCTTGCTAAATCAACTAACATAAGGTGCTCGGCACGTTCTTTTTGGTCGTTGCGAAGTTCAAGCTCAATGCGGCTGTCTAGGTCTGGATTAATTTGCCCATTAGCAAACTTGCCACGAGGGCGAGTGCCGGCAATAGGGTATACCTCAACTTGTTTACTCTCTGCGCAATATTTGAGGGCTGACTCGGGTGATGCGCCGAATAACACGAACTCTTCATCGCGCATGTAAAACATATATGGGCTTGGGTTTTGTAGTTTTAATTGGCTGTAAGCATGAAGTGAGTCAGGGCAGGCGAGAGAAAAAGTACGTGATGGCACAACTTGGAATATATCGCCATCAACGATGTTATTTTTTAACTTGATGACATGTTCGCAGTATTGCTCGTCGCTAACATCAACAGAAATTGGGTTTGAGCCTGTTTGCTTTTGCCCTTGGTAGCTTTGTGCATTGTCACATACGGCATTTAAACGCTCTAACTGTTGACCAACCTCAAAGCAATTAGCATGAACTTCAGGGCCGTTAAATACATTGCCAATTAGCTCGGTTGTTTTTGCTTGATGGTCGATGACAACTAACGTTTCGGCGAGGTAGAAAACATAATCAGGGCAGCTGTTTTCGCCGTCAGGCACATCAGAAAGGGTTTCGAAATTAGCAACCATGTCGTAGGCAAACACACCGCCTAAGAACACAGAGAATGGGTTGTCTGTGGTGCTTTTAATACTGTTAATGCAGCTACGTAGCGCACTAAATGCATTATCTGCTACTAATTTACTGGCTTCATCAATATCGCTTGCGACCTCGTTGTAGGTTAACGTTAATGTATCTTCTACAAGCTCTGCAGAGCAGTTTTGCACATGAGCTTGTAAATAAGGCAGTAATTGCTTGCCATTATTTGACTGTGCAGTGAGTGTGACCTGTTTGCCTTGGCAAACAATACGTAGCGCTGAGTCAACCAAAATTAGACTTTTTACACTGTCTTTAGAATCAATTTCAGCAGACTCTAACAGCAGTGAATTAGGCTTATCGAGTAAACTGTATAACGCAAGTGGGCTACTGATGTAGTCGCGCACTTGAGTGATACTGGTTACTTCACCCGGTGTCGTTGTTATATGACTAAAAATCAAACCTCATTCTCCCTCATTCCCAAAAACTCTTTAAAAAACAAAACCCCGCGAAGCGATGCTTGGCGGGGTTCGTATAAAGATGCCTATAAATTAGATAGACCCTTACCGTCCCGCTAAGCCAGGCGCCACCACCAATGATGTGTAAGAGTTGCTATGTAATTCATTATAAAACCTTAAAATTTAGATATAAAAAAACCCGCTACTTGAGCGGGTTTTGAAATCGTTAGACACAACAATTCGTCACCCGCTAGTTACGAGTGCCACCACCAAATTGTGATTTGAATTGTTTTGTTCATTGTTATTGCTTATTTAACGTGTCTGAAAGTGCATACAGTAAAGCGTACCTGAGCCGATACTGTCAAGCATTAATTTACATATTAATACGTGTTCGGCATTTACCCATCGCAATTGCCCATTTATGTGGGTATATATGTCTAACCTAAAAAGATAATCACGCCCTCGCAGTAAATTTTTGTTATACTCACATCATTGATTCAAGAACTTACGTAAAGCAGTCTTTCCCTTTGATAAAATACGATTTACATAGCCACACCACATACTCAGATGGTCAGCTATCAGTCGAGCAATTGTTACACCGCGCGGTTGAGAAAAACATAGATGTGTTTGCAATTACCGATCACGACACGTTAAGTGCGATAAAACCTGCTCGCCAAGTCATTACAAATGATAATTTACCGCTTAAATTAATTGCTGGCGTTGAAGTATCAACAAAATGGGAAAGCTTTGAAATTCATATTGTTGGCTTAAATGTTGATGACGAAAATGACGCACTGTTGTCATTATTACAATCTCAACAAGCCAAGCGTGAAGAGCGCGCTTTAGAGATAGGTCGTCG
The DNA here is from genome assembly GCF_015278155.1 of Pseudoalteromonas simplex. NCBI lineage: Bacteria > Pseudomonadati > Pseudomonadota > Gammaproteobacteria > Alteromonadales > Pseudoalteromonadaceae > Pseudoalteromonas > Pseudoalteromonas simplex. The sequence goes on along the minus strand of NZ_JADILN010000005.1, from coordinate 267,626 downwards.
CCTTGCGAAAAATGGTTTTGAAGGCATTTATGACCAAGCAAGGACATTTGCTGAAAACGCCCAGATCACACGGGCGCATTTTGCCCGTGCACTGATTGAACGTGGTGTAGCTAAAAACTTTCCTGGGGTATTTAAAAAGTACTTAGGGCGAGGAAAAACAGGTTATGTACCAAGTAGTTGGTGCGATATGCAAACTGCAATTGCTGCCATTCATCAAGCCGGTGGGGTTGCCGTTCTAGCACACCCTGGGCGTTATCAAATGTCGAATAAGTGGCTACGGAAATTAATTATTGAATTTAAAGATGCCGGTGGCGATGCGATGGAAGTTGCACAACCACAGCAAGCACCCAGTGAGCGCCAGTTTTTAGGTGAACTTTGCCGTGAATATGGTTTACTTGCGTCGCAAGGGTCAGATTTTCATTTTCCGACAAGTTGGTTGGAGTTAGGTAAAAATTTATACTTACCAAAAGATTGCCAAGGGGTTTGGCATGCATGGGAAGGGCAATAGGAGCGTGTAATGAGTCAGTTTTTTCATATTCATCCAGATAATCCGCAACCACGCTTAATCAGCCAAGCGGTTGATATTATTAAGCAAGGCGGTGTTATTGTATACCCAACCGATTCGGGTTACGCACTTGGCTGTAGCATTGGTAATAAGCAAGCAAAAGAGCGTATCGAACGTATTCGTGGCATTGAAAAACACCATAACTTTACTTTGGTCTGCCGCGACTTATCTGAGCTATCTACCTATGCTCGCGTTGATAATCAGTTATTCAGATTGATTAAAAATAACACCCCTGGGCCTTATACGTTCATCTTTAAAGGCACTAAAGAAGTACCAAAGCGTTTATTAAACGAAAAGAAAAAAACCATTGGTATTCGTGTTATCGAACACCCAATCACCTGTGCTTTATTGGCTGAATTAGGTGAGCCGTTAATGTCGTGCTCTTTAATTTTACCGGGTGAGCCATATACCGAGGCAGATCCTGATGAAATTCGCGATCGCATTGAAAAGCAAGTTGATTTAATTATTCATGGTGGTTATCTTCCTGAACAGGCAACCACAGTAATTGACTTGTCGGATGATGATATCGAAATCTTACGTGTGGGTTGTGGTGATACTAAACCATTTGAGTAGAGACTTCATTGACTAGCCCAGAGCTTGACGCGCCAGATAATTTACAAGAGCCAGTACAGCAAAAGCTGCCACTGGCTTTTTTGCATGGTAAAGCGGTGGTTGATAAACCTGAAGATTTATATATTCCCCCCGATGCATTAGAGATCATTTTAGAAACCTTTGAAGGTCCTCTCGATTTACTTCTGTACTTAATCAAAAAACATAAACTCGATGTGCTAGAGCTCTCTATTTTTAGTATTACTGAGCAATACGTGAGTTATGTTGAAATGATGAGCGAGTTTCAGCTTGAGCTGGCAGGTGAATACCTTGTGATGGCGGCGCTATTAGCACAAATTAAATCACGATTATTATTACCAAAACATGAAGAGCTTGAAGAGGAAGAAGACCCACGAGCTGAGCTTGTAAGACGTTTACAAGAATACGAACAATTTAAAAAAGCCGCAGAAAATCTTGATGAGATCCCTCGCGAAGGCCGCGATATTTTTGTTGCCGAAGCACTGGTGCCAGAATTCAGTGAGCGTGAGGTACTGTTACCTGACGTTGACATGAAAGACTTGTTAGTTGCGCTAAGCGACGTTATGGCCCGAGCTAAAACATTTGAACACCATCATATTACCGCAGAGGCTTTATCAACCCGTGAACGGATGAGCTTAATCTTAGATAAACTCTCAGAGGCTCAATCACAGCTGCCTTTTAGCACTCTTTTTACGGTAGAAGAGGGCAGAAGTGGTGTTGTAGTAAGCTTTATCGCCATGTTAGAGCTGGTGAAAGAAAACCTGATCAGCTGCTTTCAGGTAGATGCCAATAGCCAGATTTATGTTGGTTTGGTGGAAGAAAGCGAATAGCTAGAAGTTAATGGTTTTAAGCAGTAAGTTTTAAGTTAGCTGTCAGAGTAGACTGAAAAATATAAGGAAAGCAGATGCAAAGTAAACATTTTACAATCAAAACCATGACCAAGAAGGAAGTCGAACTCATGATTGATTGGGCTGCAGCAGAAGGCTGGAATCCGGGCCTTAATGATGCAGAGTGTTATTTTGCTGCTGATCCTGAAGGATTTCTTGTCGGTTTTCTAGATGATGAACCTATTGCTACAATTTCTGCCATTAATTATCACGATGCATTTGGCTTTATCGGCTTTTACATTGTTAAACCTGATTACCGAGGCAAAGGCTACGGAATGCAAATTTGGAATGTCGCGTTAAAGCGCCTTGAAGGGTTGAATATTGGCCTTGATGGTGTGGTGGAGCAGCAAGAGAACTACAAAAAATCTGGTTTTAATCTGGCTTATCGCAATATCCGTTTTGCAGGAGTAGGCGGTGGTAATTTACCGCAAAATGCTGACATTGTTGATCTTAATACTGTGCCATTCGAAATTATTGACGCATACGAACAGGCTTTTTTCCCGGTAAATAGAGCAAACTTTACTAAAGCATGGTTAAGTCAACCCCAATGCGACGCTTTGGGCGTAATGAACAATGGGGAACTGGCAGGATACGGCGTAATTCGCAAGTGCCAGAACGGCTTTAAAGTCGGCCCTCTATTTGCCGACTCACCAGAATTGGCTGAATCTTTGTTCCTCGCTTTAAAATCTAAAGTGGGTGCCTCTGACGCTATTTTCCTTGATACACCAGAAATCAATCAAGCTGCTGTTGCTTTAGCACAGAAATACAACATGCAAGTGTCATTTGAAACCGCCAGAATGTACACCGGTGAATGTCCGAACTTGCCATTAAACCGTATTTTTGGCGTCACTTCTTTTGAAATAGGCTGAGTTTATTGGGTTGAGTGATTAAACGGTTGTGCGTAAAACTCAAAATTTATTACGTTAAGAATTAGATGCTTTTATCAACGAGTATTCATAATATTGCTAGCACCTAGCACCTAGCACCTAGCACCTAGCACCTAGCACCTAGCACCTAGCACCTAGCACCTTCTGTCTTTTTCCTTTCCACTTTCCCCTTACTACTTTCACCTTTCTCCTTTGCCTAGGTGTGCATATACGCACAGAAGCTGTTCGTTTTACGCTATTTTCATTATATAAATCCTAAGCTAAGCTGTACCTAGTTTCACGATTCTCATGGGAAATGAGTATGTTAAAGAATTCAAAGTCAAGTTATGGCTGGGTGGCCATCTTAGTGCACTGGTTAATGGCACTTGGGGTGTTTGGTTTGTTTGGCTTAGGCGTATATATGGTTGAGCTAACCTATTACGACGCTTGGTACAAAGGCTCTTTGGACTTGCATAAAAGCGTTGGTATTACCTTAGCGGCATTATTGCTGTTTCGATTTGGTTGGCGCTTGTTAGGCACCCAACCTGAGCCTGTTGCAGGCAGTTCAAAAGCAATGAATCGAGTTGCACACTCAGCCCATAAACTAATTTATTTAGCTTTAGTCGTCATTGTGACATCAGGCTATTTAATTTCTACGGCTGATGGTCGTGCAATTGAAGTATTTAATTTATTTGCTGTACCGGCATTACCAGAGTCGGTCGCGAACCAAGAAGATATTGCAGGTAAAATTCACTTTTATGCCGCGTATGGGCTAATAGCTGTGGTTGTTTTACATGCTTTAGGGGCACTAAAACATCATTTTATCGATAAAGATAAAACCTTAATTAGAATGATCAAACCATTGAAGGATGATTAAAATGAAAAAATTACTATTAGGCACAGCACTAAGTGCTGCACTTTTCTCAACAGCAAACGCAAATGCAGCTGACTACGTTATTGATACAGATGGTGCGCACGCATTTGTCACTTTTAAAATTAAGCATTTAGGTTACAGCTGGTTACATGGTCGTTTTAATACTTTTTCAGGTGACTTTAGTTATGACGATAAAGCGCCTAATGCATCTAAAATCAATGTAACGATTGATACTAAAAGCATCGACTCAAATCATGCTGAGCGTGACAAGCACTTACGCGGAAAAGACTTCTTAAATGTTGATAAATACCCAACGGCAACATTCAAAAGCACCTCAATCAAGTTTGATGAAGACGGTGATGAAGCAGATGTAACAGGTGAATTCACCTTAAATGGTGTGACTAAAACCATTACTTTTGAAATTGATAAAATTGGTGAAGGTAAAGATCCATGGGGTGGATACCGTGTTGGTTTTGAAGGTGAAACAAGCCTTAAACTAGCTGACTATGGTATCGACTACAATCTAGGCCCTGCTTCTACGCATGTTGATATCGGTTTATTCATTGAAGGTGTGCGTAAGTAAGCACCATTAATACGACTGCCAATTCGCATAACTATGTGGATTAGGAAATTAAAAGTGCCGCTCAATGAGCGGCACTTTCGTTTCTATCTTTTAACCTTTTTTCTAAAATGGGCTGTAAATTATCAGGTAGCCAGCGAACTAAAACATCATGAAAAGCGTTTGTGTGAGCTATTTTTTCAAGGGTTTCATCTAGTAGTTTTACCGTTTCTTTGCCTTGTTTGTTATTTGTACAACCTATATAACCAACGCTTAATGCCGGTGCTTCGGTGAGTGTCAGTTGGGTCAATTCATCTTTAAAGCCCATTGAGTGCGCCAAATAGTAATGTTCGCTAGGGTAGCCAAGTAATATATCAATGCGCTTCTTATGCAGCATATAAGTTAAGCTTGCGAGTGTATCTCTGCCGGGGCGTGAGATAATATTAGCGTCATGGCTTTCGTTAATCACTCTATCTATATCGGCGCCAAACGAGCGGCTCATTGATACCCCTAATGCCAAGTGTTTTTCGTTTAATAACGATTTTAAAGACACGGGTTTTGTGACGTCTAACTTAAGTTTTGTGGCTAACTCTTTACGTATGGCAATGGAGGGTGATAAACCCACTGTTGAAGTGTGCTCTGTAAACTGAATATGCTGCTTACGGTGCTCGCTTTGATATAACGACAGCATACAGTAATTGTTGTGTGGGTTTGATAGTTCATGCACGGCGCGACTGGCTGGCAATAGGGTGCGTTTAAATGAAACCTCTGGCAGAAATTGCTCTAGTAATTTGATCACACTTTCGTCACGACCAGTTCCTTCATATTTGTCATTCATGATGTAGTAGGGAGCAAAATCAACCATGATCCATTCGATTGACTTCGGTTGCTTAGTTGCAGCAACGGGGAGGCAGAAAAGTAATAGTAAAATAGAGCACGTAAAACGCATTTTTACTACCTATTTGTGGGCTTAAAATATAAGTGTAGCAGGAATTTAGCTATATGCAGGCTGGTGATGAAAAACTAAAACGCCAGCGTATTGGCTGGCGTTTATCGGTAGGGTTTAGTTGGCTTTTAGCCACTTCACAAATTGGCGTGCATCACTGGCCTTTTGGAAGATGGCGTTTTTTAAGCCTTGCGTGTCACTAAAAATTACACGCTGTTTATTTACCGAGATTGATTGCACTGGGTGTGCGATCTGGATCAAAGATCCGTTGTATTTATATGACATAATAAAACTCACTCTTTCTTTTGTCTGTGTCTGTAGAGCTTTAATAGGCATTTAAAAAATACAGACCGACATTTGTTGTCTTGCTAACAGTGTTGACTAAGTTTGTGACAGTTTGGTGATGATTTGAAAATTCATCAAAATGTCATTTAGCAAACGAGTTGCAAGTATTTATACGAATATGCGGGAATTACTGGATCAAGGTAAGGGGTTAACCGCGTGGTTTCTAAAAACCAGACAAGTAGATTACTGTAAGAATTAACTAAGCGCAAGGTTTATTTTTTAAACATCAAAAATAATTTCTGGATGTTTAATAGAAACGGGCGTATTGTGATTAGGCACAAAATAACAATAAGAAGTATGCATATGAATTACCTTTTGGTGTCAGATATATTTGGTAAAACAGCGCATTTATCGCTGCTTGCCCAGCAGCTTCGCGGTAAGGTGAGTCTTTGCGACCCTTACCAAGGAGAAATTCAGCTCCCTATAAATGAGCAGTTTCAATACCAGCATTTCTTAACACAATGCGGCCATGATAGTTATTTTGAAAAAGTACATTTAAAAATGGCTGCTATTCGTCAGCCAACCACGATTATTGCATTTAGTGCAGGCGCGGCTGCCGTTTGGCGAGCTCAAGCAGAGTTAAAAAATTCATTCATTAAAAAAATTATTGCCTTTTATCCATCCCAAGTCAGATATCATCTTGAGCTTGAGGCTAACGTCCCTTGTCGATTTATTTTTCCTCACAGTGAAGAGCATTTTGATATTAAGCCTGTGGTTGTTTCATTAAAAAGCAAAGCAAAGGTGAGCTGTGAAATAGCCGACTTTGGTCATGGTTTTATGAATCCGTTATCTGAAAATTTTAATCAGTTTGGCTATCAGCAATTTACAGAACAACTGTTAAAAGAAAGTTGTCATCTAGAAGTTACCACCAACCATTAAAAACTAGTCTATAGTCATTACTAAACAATAATATAAGTAATAACTATGACGGACCAAGCAAATTACAGCCATTTCTTATCTAACCCGGTTGCTAAACCACCTTGTCGAATGATCAATGCGCAAATGTACGGATTTTTTGTTGCAGGGTGTGAGCAAAAAATGCAGCAGTATGTTGATGCAACTTTAAATTTACTAGCAACCGAATCAACCTCGTTTAATGTGTTAGGGAGCACGTGTTTACTTACCTTCACTGATATCGAAAAAATCTCTTCGTTAACGCCACCTTTTTCAGATCATGGCTGGATGCAAGAAACCGATATTATTATTTGGCTCCCAGTCGCAAAAATGCAAGGTGGTGACATTAGTCATTTATATTGGTATCCGGCATTTATTAGCGTCAATAACATTTATGCTTTAATTAATGGCCGAGAAGCCTGGGGTTATAATAAATACCTCTGTGAATATCAAATGCCTGCGACTGTGAGTGATGCGGGCGCCTTTAGCATTTCTTTAGAATGTTTTGATGTGTTTAACCCAGACTCTAAATTAGCGATGCATGAGCTATTAACCATTGAGCAAACGCAGGCAAGCACCAAGGAAAACCTACTCGATAACTTATCGCATTTTTCTAAACACGTGACAGATTTATTTGATGCGCAAATTCAAGGCATTGATTTATCACTTCTTAAACAATTATTAGACGGGTTTATTCATCCGCAGATGGATCAGATTTTGTTTAAACAATTTCCCGATGGTCAAGGAAATAAAGCCGTTTATCAAAGCGTGGTTCACTCACCATCGTTAATCAAAAAAATTCACCAATTAAAACTTTTACACAATGATTTTAGTTTGGATGTAAAAGCCCTTGCGAGCTTTCCTCTGAATGACATGTTTGGCATTGCACTTGGCAAACAAGCGGTTCATTTACCCTTTTACGTCAATATGGACTTTGACCAGCTTGGCGCAACACAACTGTTACCGGTACAGGGGTAACCATGGAAAAAGAAAAAATTACCATTGTCGGTGGCGGTGTTGCAGCGATGACCGCGGCAGTGTATTTAACCGAGCAAGCTAATTGGCAAAGCCAGCGCGAGATTACCATTTATCAACAGGGGTGGCGCCTTGGTGGTAAAGGGGCGAGTGGCCGAAACGCCCATTTTGGACAGCGAATTGAAGAACATGGTTTACATGTTTGGTTTGGTGCCTACGTAAATAGCTTTCGCACCTTAGAAGGGGTGTATAACGCACTCAATCGACCAGCTAGTTGTTCATTGGCTACTTGGCAGCAGGCATTAAAACCACACAGTTTTATTGCTTTACAAGAGTTTATTGATAACGAATGGCAAACTTGGCCGATAGATTTTCCTACCGTTGAAGGGAACCCCGCTGATGGCAGCCTAGATATAACAGTGTGGGACTTTGTCACCATAACATTAGCATGGCTAAAAAAATGGACCGAAGGCATTGAGCATGTTTGTCAGCAGCAAGATGCTAAAACCACTTTAGTGACAAAAAAGTCACGGGATCAATCGTTACTCAACCACATGTACCAAGAAATCAAAGCAGACATTGATACCCATTTAAATGGCGCAAAGCAGTTTATTGATGATATTGAAGCAGGCGCAACTGAAATTGCCTCGAACCCACGAACATTGATAACTCATTTGCTGCAGTTCACCGAAAAGCAGGCCACTCATACAGATAAACAGGCCGATCGACTGGTGATTTGGTATATCGTCAGAAAGTTAAAACGTTGGTTTAAAGACCAAGTTATTGATTTGCTCGATGACAACCCAGAGCTGCGCAGACTTTATATTTGTGCCGATCTTGCGATTGCAATGCTCACCGGGTTGATTAAAGACAAAGTATATCGCGACGGTTTTGGTGTCATTAATTGCTACGACTTTCGTCAGTGGCTCGAAAAAAATGGTGCTAACAAAACTTACAGTGTCGATTCTGCGCCAGTGCGTGGCTTTTATGATTTGGTGTTCGCATACCCTAAAGGTGACTTTAATAAACCCAATGTTGAAGCAGGCGTTGCCGCCCTTGCCATGTTACGTATAGGTCTTTGCTATAAAGGCGGCGTGATGTGGAAAATGCAAGCTGGGATGGGCGATGTCATTTTTGGGCCAATTTATGAACTTTTAAAGCAGCGCGGCGTTAAGTTTAAGTTTTTTCATCAGTTAACTAACTTAGCTGCAGGGCAAACTGACCAAGGTGAACAGCTGGTAAGTGAAATTGAGCTTTGTCAACAGGTGAGTTTAGTTGGCCAAGACTATGATCCGCTCATCGATGTTAAGCAGCTACCATGCTGGCCAAGTGAGCCTCTGTATGAGCAAATCAGCTCTGAACAAGCGCACTTAATACAAGAATATCAAATCAATTTAGAGTCATTTTGGAGTAATTGGCCTGAGGTGTATCAAGAGCACTTTGGTACCCCATTGCCAACAGTGACACTTCGCCATGGTATTGATTTTGACACACTTATTTTAGGTGTATCGGTTGCCTCACTTGAACACGTGGCCCCTGAACTTTTAGCTGTAGATTACGCGCTCTCTCAACAAGCTACAAAAGTACAAAGTGTAGCGACTCAGGCTTGCCAAGTATGGTTGAATAAAACCGACCAACAACTTGGCTTTACGCAAACCAATGCCGCTCATGAAGGACCTATTTTAAGTGGCTTTGTTGAGCCGTTTGATACCTGGGCGGCAATGGGCAACTTGCTCGATAAAGAAGATTGGCCAAGTGAAAATGCGCCCGTGAACATTGCCTATTTTTGCAGTGCATTTAGCTGCGAAAACTATCCACCTGCCAGTGCTTATCAATTCCCAGAGCAAATGAAAGCCGAAGTAAAATCAAATATGCATAATTTGTTTAGTGCAGATATGCGGCCACTTTGGCCTCAAGCCTATATTGATAACAAATTTGATTGGCAGGTTTTTTACAGTGATCCGCACAGCATTTTACCTGCTCTCGAGCAACAATACTGGCGCGTTAATGTTGATCCCAGTGAGCGCTACGTCTTATCTGTGGTTGATACAAGTAAATACCGCCTAGCTACTGATGGCAGTCAGTTTGTCAATTTGCGCATCACTGGCGATTGGATAAAAACCGGTGTTAATGCTGGCTGTGTTGAGGCTGCTGTAATGGCCGGTATGCAAACAGCGCGGGCAATATGTGGTTGGCCAAGCGAAATTAGCGGAGAGCATGCATTCGAAAAAAGTTAGGGTGAGCAAAGTTATAAATAAGTATGCGTATAAGTCATGAATTTTCATGATTTATATGCGACTTTAATCTATTGTTTGGTCTATACTTACCACTAAATTACAACAATTTAACAAGTTTCCCTCTTTTAAGGTCTAAAAGCCAATGAAGCGACCCTTTCTGAATGATCCTAAATTTATGATGATGTCGAGCACCTGCTTGGCAGCATGTGTAATGGCAAGCGCTGTTGCACAAGGAGCTGAGACTGAAAAAGACATGGAAGTTATTAGCGTTTATGCACAAAAGCGTCCGCAAGCAATTGAAGATGTGAGTGTAGCGGTAAGCCAAGTGGATGGCGAAATTTTAAAAGCTCAGCATTTTAAAGATTCAACTGAAATTGGCTTGTTTGCGCCAAATGTTAAAATCACCCAAAACGCCGCAGAAGGGACGCCTCCCGCTGTGAGTATCCGTGGGGTGGGGTTACTTGATTACAATACGGCGAATACTTCACCTGTTGCTATGTATCTTGATGGCGTTGCGGTGGGGTCTGCTAATAATCAAATCGTTAACTTGTACGATATTGAACAGCTCGATATTTTACGCGGCCCGCAGGGTACCTTGTTTGGTCGTAATTCTACCGGTGGTGCAATACTTATACGCTCAAATCGCCCTGAGTTTGATAGCTATGGCTCGTTGACATTAGGTGTTGCCAACAATAATGCCACCAGCGTTGATGGTATGTGGAACCAGCAACTATCAGGTTCCAGTGCATTACGAATTGCGGTTAACTATCAAGACTACGAATACTCAACAAAAAACACTTATGCAGACTCGCCAACAGCAGGCATGGAGCAAAAAAATGCCCGTGTGTCTTTTTTGTCTGAGTGGGATGAGGTTGATCTTTACCTGCAAGCGCATATTGAAGATTGGGATGGTATTGCCCAGCCAGTTGGTAGTATTGGTATTGTCGCAAACCCTTTAACGGGTGAGCTGTGTTCACCAGCAGATGCGGGCTCAACACGCTGTTTTGATAACTTTGGTTTTAATGATGGCAGTGATGACTTCTTTGCGGTGAGCGTCAATAACGACTCACCTCATAAATCCGATGGCTACGGTTTTATTGCTGAACTGAATTGGCATTTAAACGAGCAAAGTACATTTACTTCACTGTCGAGCTTTAACGATTTAGAAAGAAGCCACGCTTTTAACTGCGATGGCTCCCCAGCTCGTTTGTGCGAAGGGGTATTAGGGTTAGATACCCAACTATTCAGCCAAGAATTCAGGTTATTAAACGAACTTGCTGATTACACACTCACCAGTGGTATTTATTTTGCCGATGAGACAATTGAGCAAGATAATTTAAATGATATTTTGCGTGATTTCCGGGGTGTTTTACCGACAAATTTAACCGCGACCTTTATCTACGATAACGAAATCAAGATGCAAAATTTGGCTGTATTTAGCCAAATTGAAGTGCCTGTCGCAGATAAATGGATGATTACAGCCGGTCTTAGATATGACTATGAGTCACTTGAGTATGACTCAATCGCCACCTTAAATGCGGTGGTTGATGTAAACGACTTAGATGGGGTAGTGGTACCATTTTATCGCGTTACCGATGAGCAATCGGATAACGGTTTTACCGGGCAATTTGCCGTTAATTATCGCTATTCAGATACAAGCAATCTTTTTTATCGTTTTGCTAATGGTAGTAAAAGTGGTGGCTACAATGGCGGCTTTTTGTCATCCGAAGAACAAGCAATCTTGGCAAACTATGGCAAAGAGCGCTTAAATGCCCATGAAATTGGCTTAAAGTCGTTCTGGCCTGGGAAGCAACTTAGAATGAATTGGGCGGCGTTTTATTATGATTATAACGACCAACAAGTGTTTATGAACCAAGCGTCAGAAACACCGCAAATGCCCCCAGTGCAATTACTTGAAAATGTGGCTGATTCAACTATTTACGGCCTTGAAACTGAAATTAATTACCAAGCAACTAAACAACTAGCTATGCTACTTTCAGTAGGCTATATCCCTCATGCTGAATTTGAAGAATACGTTGATCCACTTGGTAATAGTATTACCGATAACCAACTACCATTTACTTCTAAATGGAATGTATCAGCGGGGTTAAAATACGACACCAGCTTGGCGTCGTATCCGTTATCGGCCAACATTATTTACGATTATCAGTCTGAGTTTTATTTTGACCAGAACATGAACCCATATGCCCGCCAAGACGGTTTTAGCATTGTTAATGCGCATCTAAAATACGATGTTGAAAATTGGTCATTTACTTTATGGGGCAAAAATTTATTTGATACTGAATACAGTCAGTTAAAGTTCGATTTAAGCTCGTTCCTAGGCATGCTTGAAGACTTTAAAGGGGAAGGGCGTCGCTATGGCTTTGATGTTTCACTGCAATTCTAGTCGTTGCCATCTCCACACTGGTACAGGGGTTTTGTGAATGCGGTTTAAGCTGTATTTTAGTACTCTGCTGTTTTTGTTGTTATTAAGTGTTTCGGCTAATGCACAAGAGACGTTTGTCTACACCGATGCTGTGGCTGATCAAAATCTTCATGATGTCGGTGATGTGTTTACGGCGAACGATAATATGTTCCCGCAATCGGTGGCTGAAATTGATACTTGGCGAGCCAGCAAAAAGCCACAATCTCGAATAAGCTCGGTTGGTGGTAGTTATTGGTTAATTGTTGAAATTGAAAATCAAAGTGATATCGAAGATTTAGTGCTTTATCCGTATAACACCTTGGTTTCAAAAATAGAAAGCCGCATTTACGATATCACTGATCCAACAGCCCCCATACAGCACTTTGTAACGGGTGGTAAAGAGCCAAATCAGTTTGCATTCCACTATGGTAATCGTTTGTCTCTTGAGAAAGGCAAGCGCTATACGCTTATTACTTATTTTGAAAGTGACTACTTTTATACCCCTGCAAAGCTAGTATTAACGCCATACCAAGATTATTTTCAGAATATAACCGTTGAAAATATGGTCATGATGCTCTGCTTTGGGGTGGGTATTGCGCTTGGCTTATATAACTTATTAATTTATTTGGTTTCCCGTGATGTGACACATCTTTACTATGCATTATTTACTGCATCTTGGGTGTTTGCTTGGAGCCACTTTTTCCATATTTCGGATCAGCTATTTGGTTACTATAATCCTCACCTTCATTGGCTTGGCTTTGCGCTCACGCCATTAACCAATATTCTGTTTTACAACAACTTGCTTAAACTCAAAGAGACATTTCCAAAACTGGCGCAATTATCATTGATGGTGGGTGTGATCGCGACCTTGGGTATACCGTTTTGTATTTTATGGCCAAGCTTTGGTTTTTATTGGTCAACGTTAGTGACGGGCATTGCTTTATGTTTAGGCTTATATATAGGTATTCGCTGTATGCTTATTGGCTTTAAGCCAGCGCGATATTTTGTGCTTGCTTACATAGCCATGATGCTACCGAATATGGTAGGTAATTTAACTAATTTAGGCTTGCTGCCAGCAACCTCCATTAATTTATATTTATTGGGTTTGATAGGCACCGCTATGGACGCTATGTTGCTTGCGTTTGCTGTGGCCGATAAGTTTAGACTGCTTCACGATGACAACGTAGAGCTCAACAAAAATCTAGAAGAAAAAGTCCATTTAAGAACGTTGGAGCTTGAAGAACTCGCCTCAGAGCTTCGCGATGCAAATGAGGCTAAAAGCCGTTTCTTAGCGAATATCAGTCATGAAATTCGCACCCCAATGACGTCAATCATTGGTTATGCAGATGGCATTATGCTCGGGGATATTAAGCCCCATGAGCGCAACCATGGAATTGGGGTTATTTTGCAAAATAGTCGTCATGTTCTTGGATTAATTAACGATATCCTCGATATGTCGAAGATTGAAGCTAACAAGCTCGAAATTGATTTAGTCGAAACGGACTTGTTTGCCACGATTGCCAATATAGAGTCGCTCATTGGCAAGCAAATTCGCGATAAGGGCTTAAAGTTCAGTGTCGATTATCAGTTCCCATTACCAGACTACTTGATTACCGATCCGAGTCGATTAAGGCAAATCTTATTAAACTTAACAACCAATGCCCTTAAGTTCACGCAAGTGGGGCGTATAACCTTAACTGTGAGCTGTCACAACGATAAGTTGTCAATTAGTGTAAAAGATACTGGCATTGGTATGACTGAAAAAGAGCAGCAGTTGTTATTTAGTGCTTTTTATCAAGCTGATTCGAGTATTTCTAGGCAGTATGGTGGCACGGGTCTTGGTCTTAATATTTCAAAGAGCCTTGCGCAGAAATTGGATGGGGATATCAGCGTTAAAAGTAATGTCGGCTCTGGCAGTGAGTTTATTTTCACTATGTCGGTGTACACCACAGACAACACTCGTTGGCTCAATGATATGAGCGAAGTTAAACTTGTTGAAACCTCACCGTTTAGTAAGCTTGATGCGCCAGAGAACCTAAAGGGCAGGGTATTACTTGCCGAAGACCACCCAGACAACCGACGTTTAATTGCGCGAATATTAGAGCGTATGGGGCTGACAGTGACCACCGTTGAAAATGGTAAAGACGCAGTACAAGCAACCCTCGAAGACAGCTTTGACCTTATTTTGCTCGATATTCAAATGCCGATTATGGACGGCCAAGAAGCTTTAAAAATGATGCAAGCAACCGGAGTAAGCGTGCCTATCATTGCGCTAACAGCGAATACTATGAAGCATGAAGTGACGCGTTATATGAAGCAGGGCTTTAATGATTTGATTGCAAAACCAATCGATAGAAATGCCTTTAGTCATAAAATTGCCAGTTATTTAGAATGCGATGAGTTAGCAGATATAAAGTTGCCTGAAAAAGAGTTTCAGGCATTAAAAAATGATTATATAAAAGGGTTAGAGACACAGTACAAAGAAATGCTAGAACAATATAAAAAAATGGATTTAGAAGGGTTCAGCAAAAATGTGCATATGCTCAAAGGTGCAGCTAATATGTTTGAGTGTGAAATGCTGTATGTAAAAGCAGTGGCTGTCGATACGGCCTTAAAAGAGGATACTGTAACCTTGGATACCCAGTTAATTGGCTCATTATTTAATGCGATGGAAAATGAATTTACCAAGGTAACCCATTGATTGTTTGAATAGCGGCTATTTATTTGTAAGCACAGACAAATTAGCTATTTCTTGATATTAATATTGTTAAAACTCTTTGCTGAGAAGGCATGATGCAGTATCAACATATTTCAGTTCCCTCGAGCGGCGCGCAAATTACGATTGATAGTAAGGGCCAATGGCATATTCCTGATAACCCGGTTATTGCTTATATTGAAGGCGATGGTGTGGGTCAAGATATTAGCCCGGTGATGCGAGATATTGTCGATGCTGCGGTGAGTCATGCTTATCAAGGTGATAAACAAATACATTGGATGGAAGTGTTCAATGGCGAAAAAGCGGCAGCATTATACGACGGCGACTGGTTCCCGCAAGAAACCCTACATGCCGTTAGACAGTATAAAATTGCCATAAAAGGGCCGCTAACAACCCCCCTTGGCGGTGGTTTTCGCTCTTTAAATGTGGCTCTTCGTCATGAGATGGACTTATTCGTTAACATGCGGCCCATTCGCAGTTACCCGCATTTACCTTCTCCTTTAAAAGAGCCTGAAAAAACCCAAATCACAGTAATACGCGACAGCTCTGAAGACGTTTACTCGGGCATTGAGTGGCAGGCTGGCAGTATTGACAACGAACGTATGCTTGATTTCTTATGCCAAGAAATGGGTGTCACCCGACTTCGTTTTGATAACCAATGTGGCATTGGTATTAAAAATAGCTCGAAAGAGGCGGCAGAGCGACTAATGCGTTACGCCCTTAACTTTGCCCTTAAAGAGCACAGTGAATCACTGACGGTGGTGCACAAAGGCAATGTACTTAAATTTACCGATGGAGCCTTTAAACGTTGGGCATTTGCCCTTGCAGAGCAAGAGTTCAACGCTGAAGCGCATGAAAATGGTCGTTGGTTGGTGATCAAACGAGACGAACAAGATGATTTAATCATTAAAGAAGTGATTGCTGATAACATGCTACAACAAGCGCTGCTCACCCCAGAGCAATTTGATGTGGTGGTAACAACCAATCAAAACGGCGATTACTTAGCTGATATGCTAACCGCACAAGTTGGTGGGGTAGGTATTATGCCTGCGGCAAACTTAAATAATGAAGTGGCCTTTTTTGAACCGACTCATGGTACATTTAATCGCATCGCCGGGGAAGACAGTGCAAATCCAACAAGCAGTATTTTAAGCGCGGTCATGATGCTACGTTTTATGGGTTGGCACGAAGCGGCGAATAAAATAGAGAAAGCCCTAGAAGAGACGCTTACAGCAAATGAAATGACGTTTGATTTGGCTAACTTAGTAGCCGATGCGACGATGCTTAGTTGCAGTGATTTTGCAACAAGCATCATCGCGCGAATAAGTAACTCAAATAATGAACCATATTAAGCGGCATTGGCGCTTTTAACTGCGTAGACACATGGTTTACCTGTTAACTGTGCTGCACGTTGATAAATGTGCTCTGCACCTGGCTCATTGCTTGTCATGCCTGTTAATGTATCCATTAACGCAACCACTAAAATAGCTGGTACTTGGCAGCAGTATTCATCGAGCACCGCAGTTGTTGTTTGTGCATCAACATGGCAATGAGGGTGAGTACGTACTGTGCTATATGCTTTTAACAGTGTGTCTGCTTGTAAAACATCATCATCTTGATGTTTGGTTTTACGACATTGGCAACCAAACTCATCAACCATGGTTGCCAGTGTTTGGTAAATTTCTTCGCAAGCTAAATCGCTTTTTTTACAAAGCTGCTGCTCGATGAATGAATGTAATTGACCATTGATGTAAAGGCCGTCCTGTTGAGTGAATTGCGCTGAAGTTTCCATAATCATTTTCTCTTTGTTTATGTGCTTAACTTCACTCTAGCCCTTCACTCATTATTAATGAAATTGTTGTTTTCAATAACTGATATTGATTTTATCAATATTATGGTGTTTTTAGCGATCAGCCACAGTACTGGCAAAGGCGAGTAGCTCTCTGCGCAGCCATTGGTGCGGGTTTGCGTGATGTAGCAAAGGGCTCCATAACATTTTTACTTCAATAGGCACGATTTGAAATGGCACTGGACTTATTACCAAATCTGTGTGTTTTGCTAATAACATAGCTTGGCGACGAGGTAATGTAGCGATAAGTTTTGGTGATTGGCACAGCAAACTTGCCACCATGTAATGGCGGGTAAATACGCGAATATTGCGGGTTTGTTCTAATTGCCATAATGCCTCATCGACCCAGCCGAGTTTTTGGCTGCCTGATTTATTCGTTACTGCGGCTTCTACGCCCCAACCAGCCCGATTTACCCAAATGTGCTCTTGTGCAAGGTAGCCTTCGAGGTTTTGCTGTTGTAAGTAAGGGTTGCCTAGGTGTGTTAAGCAGCAGTAATTGTCTCGCCACACACTGGCTTGGTGGAATGAGCGGGGCAGGCCGTTAAAGCGGTTAATGGCAAGGTCGATGGTGCCTTTTTCCATATCTTGAAGGTTAACATCACTTGGGCTCAAAATATCAAAATTAAGCCCCGGGTTCTTTGCTAGCTGCTGGGTGATAAACGGCGCAATAAGCGTTGATTCAAGGTAGTCGTTTGCCATGATCCGAAACGTTATATTCGCGGTACTCGGGTCGAATACTTCACTTGGCTGAGTAATTTCTTCGGCCATTTTTAACAGTGATTCTATCTCTGGTTTAAGGCTGAGCGCTTTTGCTGTTGGCGTCATTGTGCCAGCGGCTCTCACTAACAATGGATCATCAAACAAATCTCGCAAACGCTTAAGGGCATTACTCATTGCAGGTTGAGTCAAAGCTAGCTTATTGGCGGCTTTAGACACACTTTGTTCGTCAATGAGAACATTTAAATACACTAATAGGTTGAGGTCGACGTGCCTAATATTCATTTGATCAATCTTATTTATTATCTTTATTAATTACCTAAATTAAAGCGCGCTTGCTATTGTGTGTAAACAAGGCGACTAAAATAATCAGCATAAGCGATAAAAATAATGCCACAGCAAAGTTCACATTTGGCTGTTAAATCACACAGCGAACAGTTAAATCAGGTCGTAGCGACTAAGCTTGCCCGTGCGGTGTATGCTGGCTTTGAGGCTATGTTTGCAGAGTTTTTAAATATAACTCTCGGTGCACAAAGTCGTTTTGAGCAGCGCCAGTGGCATCAAGTTCAAGGGGCTATGAAATCGCGATTGCAAGTTTACGAAGGGCAAGTAAAAAAGGTAAGCCAAGCGGTAAAAATTATTGCTTATAGCGAAGTAGACGACCCAGCGCTTTGGTTATTAGCCAAACAAATATACGCAGAAATGGTGCAAAGCCATGAAAACCAGCCCATTGCTCATACCTTTTTTAACTCAACCTTCGGTGCAATTTGGGACTCACGAAAAATCCGCAATGTACACTTGTTTGTACTAAAAGCACGATATCAACTGGGGCCAAGACCCTTTGATTCATTGGTTAGCCGCATTTCCCTGCAAAATGGCTTTGAAAGTGCGATTAGTAGCTTGATTAAACGCCATGTGTTTCGCTCACAATACGCTGATTTTACAGATGATGTTGCCATGTTACAGCGTACCTTGATTGCTGGAGCGAAACAACAATGCCCACAAGTTTATGAGCTGCTTGCTCTCAACGATGGCTATATTGAATACGCTAATTCATTGTTTTTTAGAAATAAAGCATGCTACATCATAGGTCGTTGTATTGCTAAAAATGGCGATAACATGCCATTTGCGATTGCGCTATTAAACAGTGAAAAAGGTCTTCACATTGATGCTGTGATGATGGGAGCTGATCAACTCAGCTTGTTGTTTGGCTTTGCGCGTACTTATTTTATGGTCGACACTGACCAACCCGCTCGTTACGTAGATTACCTCAGTGTCTTAATGCCTCATAAGCAACGTTTTGAGCTGTTTAATGCTATAGGCTTTATCAAACACGCAAAAACCGAGTTTTATCGTTATAAAGTTGATACCACCCGTAATAGCCCCGTTGACGATAAATACACACTTGCGCCGGGGACGCCGGGCATGGTGATGCTGGTATTTACCACCCCAGGCTCAGATTATGTCTACAAGGTAATAAA
This sequence comes from Pseudoalteromonas simplex, assembly GCF_015278155.1. Classification (NCBI taxonomy): domain Bacteria; kingdom Pseudomonadati; phylum Pseudomonadota; class Gammaproteobacteria; order Alteromonadales; family Pseudoalteromonadaceae; genus Pseudoalteromonas; species Pseudoalteromonas simplex. The sequence goes on along the minus strand of NZ_JADILN010000005.1, from coordinate 248,702 downwards.
GGATAAATTTAGTGCGCCAAAAACGGCCACCAAACAACAAGTAATGGCCAAGTACGACTTTGTGAAACAAGCCGACCGAGTAGGCCGGCTAGTCGATACCCATGAATTTCGTTATTTAGCGTTTGATTTAAGCCGATTTAGTGATGAGCTTATACAAATAATGCAGCAGCAAATTGGTGACAGCCTTGTGATTTCGGGTAATGCACTTATTTTGCGCCATGTGTATGTAGAGCGCAAAATGACACCGCTTAATTTGTACATCAACGACTGTGATGAGCGTAAACTGCAGCAAGTGATGGTTGATTACGGTAAAGCAATAAAAGAGCTTGCGGGGGCCAATATCTTCCCCGGTGATATGCTGATGAAAAACTTTGGTGTAACTCGTTGGGGAAGAGTGGTGTTCTACGACTACGATGAAATTTGCCCGATGACAGAGTGCCAATTTCGAGAGCTGCCCAAAACCGAGGATTCATTAGATGAACTCAGTAGCGAAAGTTACTTTGATATCGCAGAAAATGACGTATTTCCGAGCCAGTTTAAAGTATTTTTTAGCGCCAATAAGCGGGCGTTTGATCATTTCAATGCTGCGCATCAAGATATTTTCACTGCCACGATGTGGCAGCAATTACAAACTGCGATAAACGATGGGCAATTGCTTGATGTTTATCCTTATAAGCAGTCTTGGCGCTTTTCGTCGATGAGAGCTCAAATGAAAAAATCTCAATCTATAACTGTTTAATAGGAACATAGTGTTAGCGTATGCTGTTCAAAAAAGCTAAGGAACGCACTATGAAAAACACACTGTTATTATCGAGTTTATTTATTTCTTCTATGGTAAGCGCCAATCCGTTATTAGGTAGCTGGCAATTTGTTGAAGGCAAATATGCAACCAATGACGGCTATGTGACGGCAAAAGCGCCAGAAATATCCTCAGTTAAACTGATTACACCTAGTCATTTTAGCTATATCACTCAAAAGCAAGGCAACTTTCATTATGCTGGTGGCGGCAAATATGTTTTGCAAGACCAGCAATTTATCGAAACTTTTTCCTATGGTAATGTACCTTCACTACTTGGTAAGACCATGGCATTTGATTACAAACTAGAAGGTGACTTGTGGCATCACACCTTGTATGAAAATGGCAAATTAGTCGAAGCTGAGATCTGGCAACGAATTAAATAGAAGGTGATATGCGTTATATTAAGCACGAAGATTCACAGTTACATTTTGCGCAAACAGAAAAACCAGTACTAAAAGATAACGAAGTTCTTATTGCTGTTGCAGCAATTGGCGTTAATCGGGCAGATTGTTTACAGCGACAAGGTAAATATCCTGCGCCCAAAGGTGACAGTGAAATTTTAGGGCTAGAATGCGCTGGTACCATTGTTGAGCAAGGTAGTGCAGTATCCGGTGACTGGCTGAATAAACGTGTTTTTACCTTATGCGCGGGCGGTGCTTACAGCGAGTATGTTGCCGTTGATGCTGCACAAGTGATGCCGTTACCAGATGAAATGACAATGGCAGAGGGCGCTGCTATCAGCGAAGTTTATTTAACGGCTTTTTCTGCCTTATTTCAATTTGGTCAGCTCAAAGCGGGGCAAACGGCACTGATCCATGCGGGAGCCAGTGGTGTCGGTGGGGCGGCAATTCAAATGGCAAAACGCGCGGGTGCTCAAGTAGTGATAACTGCAGGTAGCGATGAAAAGTGCGAACATGCCAAACAGCTTGGCGCAGACCACACCATTAATTATAAAACCACTGATTTTGTAGAGTACTTCAAAGCCAATAATTTACAGGCCAATACCATTGTTGATCCTGTCTCAGGACGCTATTTAAATAAAAATGCTGCCGTTGCAGCAATAGATTGCCAAATTGTGATGTTAGCCTTTTTAGATGCGCGCTTTGCTGAGGTTGACTTTGCAAGGCTGCTTAGCAAACGTATTTCCTTTCATGCATCAACTTTGCGTAACCGTTCAATTGAATTTAAACGTGATTTAAAAGAGCAGTTTATTTCGCGTTTTTATGATGACTTGGCCAACGGGTTGTTCGATTGCAATATCTATAAAACCTTAAATTGGCAAGAAGCGAATGAGGCTCACCGTATTTTAGATAACAACGAAAACTCGGGAAAAGTGGTGATGTTAGTTGAATAACATCAATTTGCCCATATTATTGGTTTTATTAGTAGTTAAAAGTAAAGGTTAATATGAACCCTATTATTGCAATGCTCAAAGAGCACAATGTAAGTGACGAGAAAGTGCGTGAGCTGTTTCAAGCGTTTATGGAAAACCCAATGATGGCAATGGGTCTGGTCCAACAGTTAGGTATCCCACCAGAAAAGCTTCAACAATTGATGGCATTAGTGATGACACAGCCACACCTTATTAAAGAAGCGGCTGAATCAGTGGGTATCAGTGATGATGAAGTTGAACAAGCCAAAGCGCAGTTCAAAAATCAGCAGTCATAAAATTAAATGATACGAATTTAAAAAAGGTTAGCTCTTTGGCTAACCTTTTTTGTTGGTCCTATTGATACGAAAACACATCGTCCAGTTTTTTATCAAACAATTGAGCAATCTTAAAAGCCACCTCGAGCGACGGTGAGTATTTACCTTTTTCAATCGCTACTATGGTTTGCCTTGAAACTCCAACAGCCTCTGCCAATGCTTGCTGAGTCATTTCATTGTGATGAAATCGAAGTTCCCGAATGGTATTACTGAGCTGTTTTGTCATCTAGCTGTCTCTTCGATATAAATACGCTTTGCTGGCAATAGTAATAATTTCACTGACTAAAAAACCAATAATAAGAAAGTGCATAATATTATATAGATCTGAGACCTCAGGTAACAGCATGCGTCCAGATACGCGCTCAATTTGCGTCGCTAAAAATACACATATTAAGATAGTTGCAGAGCAAAACCAGTGACCAAGCTTGGTGCTTTTTAGCTCAATGAGCTTGTCGCGCTCATCATCTCCTAAGTCTGCTTCTTTGTGTTTAATACCAGCAAGCACAGATTGCATAATGATCTCTAAGATCACCGCAACTACAACAACCTTATACAAATAAGACACCATGGTCTCTTGGCTTAGAGCCCCCACGGCTTGTAGTGAATTAATACCTAACAGGTAATAGCTTAAAAGGCCTATGGTTACCACCAAGGTGCCCCAAATTGTCATTTCTTTGTAGCTCATTTTCTTCCACCCTATGTAAAAAATATTTGACTTGGTGTTAAGTAAACTACTCATTACTTGCTGTGTCAAATATTTTTAACATAATGTATGGTATTTTTATCATTGACGCATTTCGTTACATTTAGTTAAGAACTAATTTGTACCGCTCAGACTCCTAATGACACAAACAATAAATAAGGAACGAATATGAACTTGAGACATGGTCTCTGACAAAATTATTCACTTAATCATATAATATATAAGGAAATGATAATACTTGGTATATGTCCTATGAGAGTCAGTGAGTTAAACTGAATAAGTAATTTTAACTAACTAGTATTTAATTATGGAAGTTATTTAAAAAGAGTGTTCAGCTGAAATGTCGCGGAACACTCGAACTTAAATCAAATAAACTTTAATCTCCTGTAAGTTATCTTTCTTACCCAAAAAATCGATATTAACTGTACAGTACTAGCTGCAAGTAAATAGTACCAATTAAAGTCACTGGACATGATTTTACTTGGTAGAGCAAATATGTAAGTTAGAGGAAAAAAGGTAAAAATGATATAATAAACACTTGCTACATAGTCTGAAATCGAGTAAATGATACCGAAAGCTGCCATTGGAAATAAGACCGCTGCATTTTTTATTGAAATTGACGACTTATCAATTAAAACACTAATTAATGCATACATGTAGCACCAGAATATAAAGCCCAATGAAAATGATATAAATAAAGGAAGAGCCTTGTCAGTAATAAATATAAGAAGCTCTTCTTGAGTAAACTTAATTGTTTCAGTAAAATCAAGGGCTATTACTGCAAAGCTAAAATAGAGTATTAGACCTTTAACTGCAATCCCCAAAGCAGCTAGGACTTTTCCATCTATCCATTCATTTACTTTTAATGTAGACATATACATTTCAGTAATTTTTTCTTCTTTCTCCATAGTTATAGCTTGTAGTAGCAGGGAGAATGCACTCAAAACGCTTATACAAACAAGAAACATAAACACCGTAGTCATTACTTTCATGTTTGAAAAATCGCGACCTAAATCATTGAAGTACTCTATTTTGAAACCAGACTTTATTTGCTTATATTCTTCACTGGATAGTGAAAATTGATTGGGGATGAAATGATCTGATAAAAGCGAAGCAATATGTGTAATGAAGTTTTTTGCATCAACTTCAGAGAGTGAGAATACGTTTAATGTTAGCTCTTCACAATCTATGCACTGTGTGATGTAGGCATCTATTTTTTTTGATTTCAAAAGCTCTTTTAAGTAACTTTCATTGCTTGAATGTACTAAGTCTCTTATTTGATGCGATTTCGAAACTAACAACAACTCTGCTTGATTTTGGTTTTTTATAAGAATTCCAACCCTTATAGGTGTTTTATCTTGAATTGAATCTACAGTCCATACCCTTAAAAATAGTACTATAGCAATTATGAAAACACTAATAATATCCGCCTTAATATTAAGGTTTGACATAAACTCAAACTTTGCTAATGCTATTGCTCTATCCATGACTAAAGTCCTTATTTTAAGAGTTTGAAGTGGCGTTAATATATTGCTCTCTTAAATTCATGAAATCACCATAATAGACCTGAATTTTTTGCTTACACCAAGAGTCGAATAGTTGGGACTTTTCTTCATAACTTAATTTACTCTCAATTAAATTATAAACATTATTCCTCATTGGAAAGCGCTGTAAAAAACTTAACTCAGTAGTATCTTCACGTAATCGAACTGATAAACGCTGCTCATTAGTATCATTAGTAATATTGAAAAACTCTAACTCTCCTTCTTTCATAAGGTAAATTTCACTACATATTCTCTCTACTAGCTCTAACTGATGGGCACTTATAATTATAAGTGCGCCGTTTTTACGCCTTTCTTCTATTAAGTTTATTACCAACTCCTGGTTACTTGGATCAAGCCCTGAAAATGGCTCATCAAAAACAATCAATGAAGGTTCATGTAATAAACAACACGCAAGCTGCAATTTTTGTTTATTGCCTTTAGACAGTTCCTTTATTCTGGTATTTTTGTAATCTAGAAGTTTTACTTTAACTAACCATTTTTCTATCAACTCTTTACTTTCAATGCCTTTATTACCTCTTAACTCAGTCCAAAGCTTAATTACTTCATAGACCTTACCAACTGATGGTAAACTTCTTTCTTCAGGTAAAAAACCAACCTCAAATTTTGATTTTACTTGTTGTCCATTTATAGATAGCATTAAATGACCATCGTATTCACCATCAATTTTAGCGATTACTCTTAATAAAGTTGACTTTCCAGCACCATTAACCCCAACTATTCCAATTATTGCCCCTTCCTCATTTTCTATTTTTAAATTTATATTGTTTAAAACATTTTTTTTATTATAACTTTTTCTTAAATTTTTTAACTCAAGTCTTGACTTTTTCATAATAACTTCTCCAGTTCTTTTATTTTTATAGCTATATTTTTTTGTATGAATTTTGAAGGGGTGTTGAGGTTTTTTTTATAGTAAGATAATAGTTCATTAATTGAGTTAAATGATTTTCCGATAGCATGTATGGCATTTAATCTAACTCTGTCTACAATGTGGTTTTTTGCGATGTGCTCAATAATATCGATACTATTCTCATCACCCATAAGTACAGAAATGTCAAACAATGATTTTGTTCCATTATTGTTTATTATGGATTTTATTGTTCCTTTTTCTATATCAAATGAATATTGATCAAGTAATGGGTTTATTAAAGAGTTCTCCATTACGTTTATGGAAATGGAATATTCATCTGCAGGAAGTTGATTGTGAACATCTTTGTGTGCTCGATATAGCATGATTTTCCCTTCGCTTAAGTTTGTACGCTCTGTAAACTTAAGTTCAACATTCTCACCAGGGTATCCAATCACATCCGAATATTCATATTCATAATAATCACTCCAATACCCACTACCTAAGTAACCAATTGTTAAAAAATTGAAGTTGTGATCATGCGGCTTATGATAGAAAAATGCATCTTCACCATTTATTTGTGTAAGATAGTCATCCTTCGATGGCCATATGTTTGCCCTTACAAAATAGTTAGTACCAGGCGTTGGTGGATGTAGCATTATTACTTGAGATGAATATGTATTTTCTTCTTGATAATGCTTATAGTTTTTTAAACCTTCAGCAATAAATTCAGCTAAAAACAATTTATTATTAGAAAGTTTTTTTAAATCTGGAGCTATAGATATTAATGAGTTTTCATTTGATGCATCTAATTTTTTTTTGCTCAGGCACTCAATGAAATCACTCAAGTCTATTTTCTCATTATCATCGCACTTAATTTTTATAGGCATAATCATCTCCATAAAATTCAGATAAACACTTAGTTGCTGCATCTCTTATTTGTGGGCTTGGATCATTGAGGAATTCTTTAAATATTTCTTCTGCCTCTTCTTTATTTATTAAAAATATCTCTCTTGCAGCCTGCCATCTAATATAAAGATTTTCACTATCAAGGAGGGGGGTTAATATTTTTGTGGTATTTTTAAATTTTAGCATTCTTAATATTATTGAAGCTACTTGAATTCGCGAAGTATTATTGTCAGCATGCACAACACCTAAAATTTCATTAGTTTTAACGCAGTATTGTGGTTTAACTAGCATGGTTTTTTTCTTGTTGGTGATGCTCATAAATAATGAGGAAGTGTTACAATTAGAGAATGTTAAACCATCTTTACCTTTATTTATTTCAATTACCTCCCCGGTTTTGTACTCCCTTTCAATTACTTTACCTTCAAATTTTTCAGGAGCACCAACTTCATCATTAAACTTTTCATTTAGTGTATACTTTTTATATTTTCCACTTCCTTTTAAACATAATATTACACTGTCAGTTGGATGGATTGATATTCCTTTAACTCCTTTTTTAAGTTTATGCGCTTTAAGGTTGAACTTATCTAATGAAAAAATTATTACCTCTATTTCATCTCCGTTGAATAGCATGAACCCTGTCGTTGTTCCATCATGATTTGAACGTAAAGGTGGAGAAAATGCTTCGATTTTAGTTAGTGATGAAATCTCAATGTTTATTCTGCTAACCAGTTTATGAAGTTCATTTTTTTTAATTTTTTCGATGTAATGAGTATATATATATCTAAAATTTTTATTTGTTTTTTTAATTTCTTTGTCAAGGTCTCTTAAAGAGGGTAAAAGTGTTGAAGCTCTTACTTCATCGGAGAAATGGCTGTATTCATTTAAGAATGAAATTAACACTTCCCTGTTGTTAGGGTCAGAAATTAAATCTCTGTATTTATATAGATTTTTCATTTTCTATCCTTGAAATTATATTATTTATTTTTATTTGAAATTTATTATCATTAACTTTATTAAATGTTTATTGCTCTACTAAATTTTACTTCATTCAATTTTAGTAGAGCAATTTCTGTTTAGACTTTATTTATCCAAACTCCAATAGCTATTCCAAGGCCTGCACATGGTACTCCTCCAACTTCAGTATAGCCAGTGCAATGCGATAGTCCGGCTTCTTCTCTTAAAGTAGGTATGCTAAACATTTTAATCTCCTTTTTAGTCTATAAAATCACTTATTTTATTTTTGGCCCTGCACCCACAACGATCGCTACTATGATCGTTACTGGCTCTAAAACGCCGTCAATTTTAGTCGCATTTGAGGGCTCGTTATTAAGTAATAATAATTCTTTTTTCATGGTAACTCCTTATACTCTTCTTTTGGTTTAAATTATAAACTGACATTATTTTATTTTTATAAAATAATTATTCAGCAATTTTATTTAAGTTCCTGTTTTTGTGTTTGTCAAATTTAAATAATAAAACCATACTTATTTCTTGTTTTTAAATAGTGTAAAACTTTTTAATTGGTTTGTTTTTATTTTATTAACTTATGTTTTTATTATCTTGGTATTCAGGAGTAAAACTTTGATATGGAGGGTAAAACTGACTCACGAGTGATTGGGCTAGTGCCTCGCAGTGAGTTATTAGGCAAAGCTAAAAGAGTCATAGTGTCATTTGATTATGATGATTATTACTTACCTCGAAAAGAGCGACTCCTGCATGATTTGTACTTAGAACCCTAGATAAAAATCGTACAAAATTGGCAATTTATAATTTTATGTTTCAATATTAACGACATAAAAATAATAAGCCAAAAGGTAAAGTATGATAAATGATAAGTTTGCGAGATTAATTAGATGCTATTTATTACTCGTCTTTTCAATTAGCCTAGTTGCATGTGGTTCGAGCTCAAAAAACGAATCTACAAAAGTTGATGACACTAACAGCTCAACACCGGATACAGGTGTTGAGCTTGTCGATAACAGTGGTAGTGCTGACTATAAAATTATTATTTATGGCAATAGCCATAGTGCTAGATTAGGGGATTTGCTTGAACAGCTTATTTCCAGTGAGTTAACCAACGCTCAAGTTTCAACGCTTACCGTCAGTGGTCGTTTTTTAGATGAAATAGTGAACACATCGGGCAATGTTGAAAAGCTACAGCAAGCCAATTGGAGCCATGCTATTTTTCAAGGTCAAAAGTATTCTCAGTCTGGCTCTGTTAATTATTCTACAAATGAGGCTGAGCGATTAATTGCCAGTGCAAAAGAGCTGGAAATTACACCTATTTTGTTTCCTGAGCATCCGCAAAGAGGTGATAGCAAAGAAGGGGAGCTTGTTTATCAATTGCATTTGTCGATTAGCGAAAAAGAGGCAAGCTGTGTTGCACCAATCGGCTTAGTTTGGGACAAAGCAATCGCCGCATTACCCGAGCTTAATTTTTACAGCGCAGATGGAAATCATGCTTCAGATGCAGGGCACTTACTGACCGCGATGACTTTTTATGAAGTTATAACAGGTGAGCTTGCAGATACCCTAGCTTACAACGCTGCTTTTGCGATTACCGAACAACAACACCAGCAGTTTGGGCAAATAATTACTCAAGTACTGACTGAATATCCTGCATGCCCCAGCTATTAAGCTAACAACATTAATCTAAAGCATTCATTAAATACAAAAAAACCGTTGTGTCTGAAACACAACGGTTCTTTATATTAACTAGCAATTGTGTAATTACATTACACGCATGCCAGGCTCTGAGCCTTCATCAGGGTTAAGAATATAAATTTCTTTACCGCCAGGGCCTGCTGCTAATACCATGCCCTCAGACATACCAAAACGCATCTTACGAGGCTTAAGGTTTGCTACCATTACCGTTAGCTTGCCTTCGATGTCTTCTGGTGCATACGCCGATTTAATACCTGCGAATACTTGGCGCGTTTCGCCACCTAAATCTAAAGTTAGTTTTAATAACTTATCTGCGCCTTCAACGTGTTCTGCTTTAGCAATTTTTGCTACGCGTAAATCAACTTTCGCAAAATCATCAAATTCGATTTCTGGGCTGATAGGTTCTTTTGCTAGTGGGCTATTTGGATCAATCTTGTCTTTTTCAGCAACTAGACTTTCTTTTGACTCTTCAATCATTTTGTTTACTTTATCCATTTCAACACGTTGCATTAACGGTTTGAACTTATTAATTGCGTGACCAACCAGCGCTGTTTGCGCGCCTTGCCATGTTAAACCGTCGTTTAAGAAGGCTTCAACGTTTGCAGCCATACCAGGTAGAACAGGTTTTAAGTAGGTGATAAGTACACGGAACATATTTAAACCAAGTGAGCATACATCGTGTGCTTCTTGTTGTTTTGTTTCGTCTTTAATTAACACCCATGGCGCTTTAGCGTCGATGAATTGGTTTGCTTTATCAGCAAGGGCCATGATTTCACGAATTGCACGGCTGTAATCACGGTTTTCGTAGTGATTTGCAATGCTTGCAGAAGCCGCTTGGAACTCACCTAATAGCGCTTCGTCCATTACGGTGTCGCTAAGCTTGCCGTCAAACTTCTTGGTGATGAAGCTTGCACAACGACTTGCGATATTAACCACTTTACCTACTAAGTCTGAGTTTACACGTAGTGCAAAGTCTTCAAGGTTTAAATCAAGGTCAGTGATGCCGTTGTTTAGTTTTGCTGCGTAGTAATAACGAAGATACTCAGGATCTAGGTTATCAAGGTAAGTGCGCGCCTTAACAAAAGTGCCTTTTGATTTAGACATCTTCGCGCCATTCACAGTTACAAAACCATGGGCAAATACATTTGTTGGCTTTCTGAATTTTGCGCCATCTAACATTGCAGGCCAGAATAAGCTGTGGAAATAGATGATATCTTTACCAATGAAGTGGTAAAGCTCTGCATCTGAGTCTTCGCGCCAGAATGTATCAAAATCAATCCCTTTTTTATCACACAGGTTTTTAAAGCTTGCCATGTAGCCGATTGGTGCATCGAGCCACACGTAGAAATATTTACCCGGTGCACCAGGGATTTCAAAACCAAAGTAAGGTGCGTCACGGCTGATATCCCACTGCTGTAGGCCATCTGCAAACCATTCATCAAGCTTGTTCGCCATTTCTTGTTGAATCGTGCCTGAGTGTAACCACTCTTTAAGCATGTCTTCAAAAGCAGGTAGGTCGAAGAAGTAATGCTCAGAATCTTTTAAAATTGGCTCAGCACCCGACATTACAGAGCGTGGGTTAATAAGCTCAGTTGGGCTGTAAGTTGCACCACAAGAATCACAGCTGTCACCGTTTTGATCTTCTGACTTACACGTTGGGCAAGTACCTGTTACAAAACGATCTGGTAAGAAGATACCTTTCTCTGGGTCGAAAAGTTGAGAAATAGTATGCTTTTTAATGTGACCTGCTTCATTTAAACGGTTGTAGATTAACTCGCTGAAATGACGGTTTTCTTCACTGTGCGTGCTGTGATAGTTATCAAACTCAATGTTGAAATCAGCAAAGTCACGTTGACGTTCAACACTCACGTTTTTAACCATCTCTTCTGGCGAGATCCCTTGCTTTTGCGCATTAAGCATAATTGGTGTGCCGTGAGCATCATCCGCGCAAACGTAATAAGTTTCATGACCTTGTTGTTTTTGGAAACGCGCCCAAATATCAGTTTGGATATATTCTAGTAAATGACCTAAGTGAGTCGGGCCATTGGCATAAGGTAATGCGCTAGTAATCAGGATCTTTCGCTGTGCCATAATCATTCCGAGTTGAGATTAGTTCGATGCAAATATGCTCGAATATCATTATTTAATTCATTGTGAGTTGCTTATATGCAACCTAAAGCAATGATATTATCTAATTGTCTGGTTTTAATGCCTTGAATGTTACATAATTCCGCAGCACTTTTCATCAAAGAAACGCTAATTTATTGCTATGTTTGGACTGTCAAAACTATTCTCAAGTAAATCGGCTGAAAAAGCACCTATCATTGCTGCCTTAGCCGCTTATCGTAGTAGCGCATTTGCCATTGGTATTGAGCAAGATTGGCTCGAAGAGCTTAATCAAAACAGCGATAAAAGCTGGCAAGTCAAATTAAACCTCCCTTTTGCAGGCTTGGGCGAAATCAACGACATTGAAAAATTTGTCGCCGATAAACTATCAGTGCCTGTGTCAATTAGCGCTAAAGTGAAATTACCAAGCACATTTAGTTTTAAGCAAATCAAACATATTGTGCTCGTTGCTTCAGGAAAGGGGGGCGTTGGAAAGTCAACCACAGCAGTGAATCTTGCCTCGGCTTTAGAGCAAGAGGGTGCCATAGTGGGTATTCTCGATGCCGATATTTATGGCCCATCTATTCCACTGCTTCTTGGCCTACAAGGGGCTGAGCCGAAAACAGCCGATAATAAAAACTTACTTCCTTTTGAGGCGCATAACCTCAAAGCGCAATCGATTGGCTTTTTAGTACCAAGCGATGATGCAACCGTTTGGCGCGGACCAATGGCATCAGGTGCACTTAATCAATTAATGAACGAAACCGCTTGGGGAGAGCTTGATTATCTCATCGTTGATATGCCTCCAGGCACGGGTGATATTCAATTAACCATGAGCCAAAAAGTGCCAGCCAGTGGTGCGGTGATCATCACCACGCCTCAAGATTTAGCCCTAGCCGATGCACAAAAGGGCATTGCCATGTTCAATAAAGTGAACGTGCCTGTGCTTGGCTTAATTGAAAACATGAGCTACTTCTTATGTGGTCATTGTGGTGAGCCTAATCATGTATTCGGTAAAGATGGTGCCGTAAAATTAGCACATCGTCATGGTGTGCCTGTGCTGGCAAATATTCCACTGGCCATTGAAATTCGTGAAAGCTCGGAGCAGGGCGATTTAATTGCCAAAGACAACGCGGCTCAAATAAGCGAAACCTACAAAACCGCTGCCCGTGTACTTGCCAGTAGCTTGTATTATCAACAGGCGCACACAAGCGCAGTTGAAATAGTCATTACTGAAGATTGATTGTTGCAAAGATTTTGTTAATGGATTTTTCTTATTAACAAAATCTTGGGTGGTTCTTTATCATTAACTTTGCTCTTAAACCCCTCTTTTAGCCTTATGTAGCCTACATTTTCGTTAAATATATCTAAAAACAAAATCGCCACAAGTGTTAATATTTTATTGACGTTTTAATAACCTTGTCATAGTCTAATGAAAGCGCTTACATTTACGGGGCTTTTTATTTGCCTTTAAATGTAAGCGCTTACAATTGACTGGTTAGAATAATATTCATATAAATCAGTTGAGTACTAACAAACACATAATGTTAGGGTTCAATGCAATGAACAGATTCAAAACACACTTAACACAACTTACAATGGCGCTTTCAGTAGCGACATTAGCTGGCTGCGGCGGCTCTGCCACAGATACGAAAATTGATACTGTCAACCCAACTGAGCCTGTTTCAGACTGGGTGATGGTTTGGGAAGATAATTTTGATGGCGATGCTATCGATGACAAAAAATGGAGTTTCGAAATAAACTGTGTGGGTGGCGGTAATAACGAAAAACAATGTTATACCGACAGTGAAGAAAACGCCTTTATTGCAGACGGTATTCTTAATATCGTTGCATTGCCTGCAGAAGACGGTGCTGATAAGCCTTATACCTCTGCGCGTATTAATACTCGTTACAAAGCTGATTTTAAATATGGTCGCTTTGAAGTACGAGCAAAGCTGCCTAGTGGGCAAGGTTCTTGGCCTGCGTTTTGGATGATGCCTACCGATGAAGTTTATGGTGGATGGCCTCGTTCAGGAGAAATCGACATTGTTGAGTCGGTTAATTTAAAAGTACCAACCGATGACGGTGTAGAGTCAAATATCTACGGCACGTTACATTACGGCCAAGAGTGGCCAAATAATGATAGCAGTGGCAAAGCTTATACCTTCGCGCAAGATTCTAATCCTGCTGATGACTTTCATACTTATGCTATCGAGTGGCAAGAGGGGGAAATTCGTTGGTACGTAGATGATTATTTATATGCTACACAGCGCCAATCAGAAGTGCTTTATGATGCGGAGGGCAATGAGATTGCACTTAAGCACAGAGGCTGGTATTCAGAGTACTTTGATCAAACAACCGGAGAGTTAACAACTTTCTGGGATGCATCTCCTTACGATCAAGAATTTTATTTAATCCTGAACTTCGCAGTGGGTGGTGATTGGCCTGAAAACGTTAATGCAACCGGTATTGATGCAACTGTATTCGAAAATGGTCAAACTTTTGAAGTGGATTATGTTCGTGTTTATGAGTGTGCGCAAGACCCTGATACAGGTAAAGGTTGTGAAACCGTGCGCCCGGGTTACGACAACTTAGACGATGCACTTGTGCAAGGCAAAGCTCCGGCTCCAACACCACCAAGTGATGGCACGGTAACGCCGCTTACTATTTTTGATAGTAGCTTTAACCCTAACTGGCCTGCATGGGATTGTTGCGGTGAATCAACACCTGCGCTTGTTGAAGATGCAGAGCGTGGTAATGTAGTTGAGTTTGTTGTAGGTGCAAAGCCTACAGTAAATGGCTTTATTAGCCGTGATCTCTTTATTACCGATGAAAATGGTGAAGCGTCTCCTTATGACGCCAGCGCTATGTTAGAAGATGGTTTTGTGCGTTTTGATATGCAAGTGACTTCATTACCTTCTACTCCAGATGCACCTTGGCTTTTCAAAATTGAAAGTGATGAAGGCAAGACAGCCGTTGAACTAAACCTAAGTGCTAGCACTGAAGGTGTTAGCCCAGTTGCTGGTGAATGGCAAACTTATACTTTCCCACTGCAAACATTAGCTGATGCGGGTTTAAATGTATCGCTGATTGATGTGATCATGATTTTCCCTGCGTGGGGTCAAGGTGATGGTGCTGTTTATCGTGTGGATAATGTAGAGATCACAAATGATGCACCTCCTGCAACATTAACTCTTTTTGCTGACGAGATGAATCTTGATTGGCCACTTTGGAACTGTTGTGGTGATTTAGCACCTATTGAGGCCGTCGATGATGAGCAACATGGTTTGACTGCTGAATTTTCGATTGGACCAAAACCAACCGTTGTTGGCTTTAACAACCGTACTACATCAGGCGGCAGTGGCAGTCAATTTGATGCATCATCTTTAATTGATGAGGGTGTATTGCAATTTGAGATGAAGATCACCTCTTTATCATCAACACCGGATGCAGCTTGGTTTGTTAAAGTAGAATCTAGTGGTGGCCCTGATAATGGTGGTACTGCAGTTGAAGTTAACCTTAATACCAGCATAGAAGGTGTTGACCCTGTTGCAGGTGAGTGGCAAACCTATACTTTTACGGTCAATTCATTGTTACAAGCCGGTTTAGACATAAGTTCAATTGATGTCATCATGGTATTTCCTGCGTGGAGTCAAGGTGAGGGAGCTGTGTTCCGTATTGATAATGCAGTTATTTCAAACCCGTAATTAACATTGGCAACAAGTGATGGGTGCTGAATACGGCACTCAGTATCCATGACAACATATTGCAAAAGCAGGTAAATCATGAAAAGCACAAAATTTATTAAAACACCTCTTGCAGCGTCAGTTGCGATGATCTTAACTGCAGGGCTGGGCACTATGTCTGCTTATGCACAAGATGAACAAGAGAAAGCTGATAACGATATTGAAGTTATCGAAATTAAAGGTATTCGTGGCAGTATGATCCGCGCCATGGATATGAAACGTGATGCAACAGGTGTTGTAGATGCGATTTCAGCAGAAGAGATGGGTAAATTCCCAGATACTAACTTAGCTGAATCATTACAACGTATTACCGGTGTATCAGTGAGTCGTTCTAACGGCGAAGGTAGCGAAATTACGGTACGTGGTTTTGGTCCTGAGTTTAACCTCGTAATGCTGAATGGCCGTCAAATGCCAGGTACGGGTTACACCCGTTCTTACGCCCTTGAGAATATTGCCGCTGACGGTGTCAGTGCACTTGAAGTAGCGAAATCAGGGCAAGCAGATGTACCAAGTGGTGGTCTAGGTGCTACGGTAAATATTATTACTACGCGCCCATTAAATAGCCCTGGCGAGAAATTTAGCTCGTCTATTAAGGCTATTCACGATTCATCTAATGAGGCCGGTGATGATGTAACCCCAGAGTTTTCTGCAATGTACAGCAATACTTATGTTGATGATACATTTGGTTTTGCGGCATCATTCTCACATCAAGAACGTGATTTTCAACAGCAAAACGCCAATATTCAAGGTTGGCAAGCCAATGTTGATTTACCGACCCTTGATGAAGCTGACTACATTGACCCTCGTGCAGTCGATAGCGAAGGCAACCGTGTCGGTAATCATTTCTTTCCGAAAGACATGAACTACAGCATTGCTGATGTTGAACGTGAGCGCACTAATGGCCAATTAACTTTACAGTACTCGCCAATTGAAAGCTTCACTGCAACGGTTGATTACACGGCGAGTCGTGCAATCACCGGTGTGAATACCGTGGGTTGGGGTATTTGGAATGAGTTTGGCAGTAACATTAACAGCTATGAGCTTGATGAAAATGGTACAGCGATTTATGCCGATATCAGTGGTAATGATGGTTCATTCACAGCAAGCCGTGGCACTACTGAAGTTAAAGCACGTTCAATTGGTTTAAACCTAGAGTGGCAAATTAACGATGAGTGGGAAGTTGAGTTCGATTATCACGATTCGAAAAACGAAACAGATAACGGCGCAGATGATGGCTTAGGTTCTGATGGTCAAATCATTCTTGGCTCAGATCAGTTACAGAGCAAAGTATATGATTATCGCACTGGTGAAGTTCCGCATGCCTACGTTAATTGGAACAATGGCACTACGGTGCTTGATCCAAGTGAGATTGATTCAAACTTCAGTCAGTTTATTTACTCGCCTGGTGAGTCTAATGTTGAGCAAGCTCAGCTTCATGCAACCTGGTTTAATGAAAGCTTTGAAATTCCACTTGTTAAAGTGAAATTCGGTGCTGCCAATACTAAGCAAACTATGGGCGGTTTTACTGCATGGAGTGGCTTACGTGGCGGCCCTGGTTTTAACCCATCATTCACCGAAATCTTCCCTGATGGCATGTTCACTTATAATGATACAGGCGACATGCTAGATCAATTCTCTGGTGGTGGTAGTGCCCTTGAACCAAATTACTATTACACCTATAGCTTTGAAGAAGCGTTAGCGCGTCAACTTGCTTATTTGAATGAAGACTTATTGGGTGATAATCAATACTCAATTGATCCATTCTTTGATGGTATCGACAGTGAAAGCTACGCAGAAGAGAAAACGCAAAGCTTCTATGTGAACAGCTTATGGGAGTTTGAATTATCTGATTACTTCGTACAGATTAACGCAGGTCTTCGTTATGAAGAAACGGATGTGACCAGTACGGTTCGTCAACGTGTTGAAAGCCAAGTTAACTGGGTGAGTGCATCTGAGTGGATCATGCAGTACGAAACTGGCGGTACAGATAACTTTTATCAAGAAGAAGGTAACTATGATATCTGGTTGCCGAACATCGACGTAAAAGTTGAAATTACAGACGAGCTTGTTGGTCGTGTTTCATGGGGTAAAACCATGGCACGTGCGCCGCTGGGTAATTTGGCTGGTGGCCGTAGCTTAACGGGTAGCCCGAAACCAGGTTCGCGTACAGGTAGCCAAGGTAATACTGATCTATTGCCATTTGAATCAACTAACCTCGATTTATCACTTGAGTACTACTACGGCGAAGGTAGCTACGCGTCGGTTGGTTACTTCAAAAAAGACGTAGATAACTTTATTCAAACGCAAATAACTGAAACAACCATTGATGGTTTATACGATATCTTAAATGGTCCTCGTTACCTTGAAGCTGTGGCATCTGTAGAAGCTCGTGGTGAGCAAGCTACAAGTGACGCTGTGTTCAATGAAATGCTGGCATTAGGTTATGGTAATGCGGATGGTGCTATTGAACCAACGAGTTCTGATCCACTGATGGTATGGAATATTTCTCAACCACAAAACACGGATAGTAAATCAGTTGATGGCTTTGAACTAGCTGTTCAACACTTATTTGGTGAAAGCGGCTTTGGTTTAGGGGTTAATGCTACGTTTGTTGATGGTGATGTTGAATTTGATGTAGCAAGTTTGACTCAACAAGCTCCTTTATCTGGCTTAAGTGACTCAGCTAACTTCCAAGCTTTTTACGATAAAGATGGTTTATCTGTGAAAGTGACTTACGCATGGCGTGACTCTTACTTAATTGGTGTTGGTCAAGCACAAGGCTCATCTGATGCGCCGCCACAATTTGGCGATACATATGGTCAGTGGGACTTGAGTGTTAACTACGACATTAACGAAAACATGACTGTTTTCTTTGAAGGTATAAACCTTAACAACGAAACTGAGCGTGGCTATGGCCGTTACGAAGAGCAGTTCTTATTTGCTCGTCAATATGGACCACGTTACACAATCGGTGCCCGTTATAGCTTTTAATATGTGATCTCAAAAGGAACAAAAGCCGCTCGTTGAGCGGCTTTTTATTATCTATTTTAATTAATTAATAATTATTGAAGCAACGCACAGTTGATTTGTGTAATATATGCCTCACTAAGTCCACTATAATTAGCTTTTCGTAGACGCAAAAGGTTTGTGTTTTTTGTTAAAGTTATCGTTTTTTCCAACTTTAAATCAAATGTTTAAGTTGTTTAGGTAGAATAATAAATGAGATTATCAGATACCCATATTCAGCAATATATTGACGAAGGCCGCATTGTTATAGAGCCAGCACCAAGTAATGAAATGATCTCGGGTGTCACGGTTGACCTGCGTTTGGGCAATAAGTTTCGTGTTTTCCAAGATCATACTGCTGCGTATGTTGATTTAAGTGGCCCTAAAGATCAGCTTAATAAGGCAATGGAATCAATCATGAGTGATGAAATTGTGCTTGATGAAGAAGAAGCTTTTTTCCTTCATCCAGGTGAATTAGCATTGGCTATTACTCATGAAAAAGTTACTTTACCAGCAGATATTGTTGGTTGGTTAGATGGTCGCTCGTCGTTAGCACGCCTTGGTTTGATGGTACATGTAACAGCGCATCGTATTGATCCAGGTTGGTCGGGTAATATCGTTTTAGAGTTTTATAACTCAGGCAAGCTGCCACTTGCGCTTCGTCCAATGATGAAAATTGGTGCCATGAGTTTTGAAACCATGACAAGCCCAGCACAGAACCCTTATAACACGCGTAAAGATGCTAAATATAAAGATCAAAATACGGCAGTAGCAAGCCGCATTAGTGACGATAATAAATAATCCTTCAACATGTGGTCTTTGGGCCACATATCATTATTTGTTAAACTTTTTACTTATTTGCATTCTCATAAATTGGCAATTTAAGCGTATTCATCCCATACTTTTAGCTGGTGTTTAAAGCACGGAGCTAAAATGCACTTTATTGGCAAGCTGATCCATCAGGTTATAAAAAATTTGCTCGTTTTACTGGGCTGCGTATTGCTTCATAGTGCCAGTATTAATGCTGCAAGCAATAACTTACCGGTATGGGTACTTGATTCAGAACAGCCTTTAGCCAAACTTAGTCAGACACTCGAAGTATCACTGCAAAATGCTGAGCTTTTAAATGCTTTAGAAAACAATACGGTTCGCCTCGCAGCACAAACCTCTTATTGGTTAATTATCGATTTACAGCAATTGCCTGAAAATAAAAACTATGTTGTTTATCTTAGTGAGCCTAACTTAACGTGGGCAAAGTTTTATCTGTTAGATGAAAATTATCAGTCCACCAATGATCAGCGGCTTGCTTCTCTAGAAAGTTTATCGAATGTGCGACCTCATTGGTTAATAGAGCACAGCCAAGGAGCTCGCTGGGCGCTAGTTAACTTCGTGCACAAAAGATCTCTAACATTAGAACTAGGTGTCGAAACAGCAAAAAGTTTTGAAGTTGACTTACATCAAACTATTTTGAGTTACGGTGCGATTTTAGGGGGGCTGATTTTGTGTATGTTTGTTTGTGGTGTTTACTTTTTTGTATCCCAGCGAACAAAATACTTAGTCCTAAATGCCTATTTTATATTGGTCACCATTGGGTTTTTAATCGATAACGGATTAATAAATTATCTAATTGGTGGTTTTAATTGGGAATCTAAATGGCCTGTTAATGAGTTCGCATTATGTTTTGTGAGCTATTTTTTATATCATTTTTTAGCGATCCATACCTATACAGCAAAGTTTAAAAAGGCCTGGCAAGCAATGATGCTGTGTTTATTCAATGCAGCTTTATTGTCATCACTATTGCCTCATTTTAATCGTCAGTGGTTATTTATAGTCAGCTGTTTGGGCTTTTTGTGCTTTGCCTCTGTAATATTTTATAGTTTGATTAAGCGTAAGGGTAATCGTACTCATCTGCGTATTTTTATGCTTCTAATTATTGTTATTCAGGTGTTAAGTCTGTTTTTATGGAATGGATTTGGTATTGGCTACCATGGAATTCATAACACCATTTTATTGCTCACATCATTGGCGATCTGCTCCGTACTGTTATTAAAAGACCGTCAGCAAATTTCAGCATTTAGTTATTCGATGCTGCACGATGCGGATACGAAGCTACCAAATAAACAATTTTTACTCGCTCAAATGATGAAAAAAGTGTCGCAAAAGCAACATTTTTCAGTTTTATTATTTAAACCTCATGTACTCTCAAATGCACGTTCTACCTTTGGGTTTGAGCAAGCTAATATTTGTATCAATGAAAAACTAAGTATATTAAACATTCAGATGCAGACCATGAATACATTAAAGTTGGAAGTTCAAGCCACCAGAAGCACATGGCTTGCTCATATTGACGATAGTACATTTGGGTGTTTGATCTTGGGCGAACTAGAATTAAGCCATATTGAGCAATTTGCCTGCATGATCCATGGTGTGTTTGAAGAGGGCCTTACTCATGAAGAAATTAACTTAGTCGACCGTGTTGATATTGGTGTTGCTTATTACCCGATGCATGGCAATACCGCGAAACAAATATTGCAATGTGCAATACAAGCAATGACTGAAAAGCGCCTACAAGGTGAACGTTGGCGTATGTTCGACTCAGAAAGTGCGCGGCTTTCTGAACAAAGGTTATCCATTGCGGCAGCGCTTAAAATTGCGATTGATGAAAATCAGCTAAGTTTGCACTTTCAACCGCAGATATGTTTGAAAACGGGCAAAGTAGTTGGCTGTGAAGCATTACTGCGCTGGACACATCCAATTTTTGGTATTGTTAGTCCTGAGATATTTATTCCAATTGCAGAGTCAGCAGGGGTGATCAATCAGCTAACAGAGTGGGTCGTTGAAAAGGGGGTTGAATGGCAAGCGAAGTTTTGCAAACTGATACCCGATCATGTTATTTCCATCAATATTTCTGCAAAGGATTTATTAAATAAAAATTTACCTGTGCTGCTAATTACCATTTTAAATGAGCAAAATGTGGCGGCTGAATCAGTGATGTTAGAGCTCACTGAATCAGCGACCTTAGAAGAAAGTAAAAAAATTAAAGCCATGCTTGATGATTACCGTTTAATAGGTTTAAAACTCGCTATTGATGATTTCGGTACAGGCTACTCATCACTTGCCTATTTAAGCCAACTTGGTTTTGATGAAGTCAAAATAGATAAACAATTTGTGTTAAATCTGCCGTTTTCGGTTAATGATCAAAGTATCTGTAAGGCAACCTGTGATATCGCCACTACTTTAGGTGCACATGTTGTTGCTGAGGGTATTGAAGATGAGCAAAGCCTCGCTATGTTACAAAGCTATGGTTGCCAGTTTGGACAGGGATATTATTTTTCAAAACCCCTTGCCGCAGATGATTATTTAGACTGGATAAGCAAGGTGCAAAAACTTGACCTTAATCTTGATGCAACAGCGAACCTAGCTGATTAAAATATTTAAGCAAGGCTTCAAAACAATTCATCGTATGCTGCTCATCCGGGTAGATTAAGCCACTTTTCGATAAGCCACTCACTAAAAAGCTATTTTTGATGTTAGGGTGGACGCTAATACACTTTTCAAAACAGCGGGCAGCTAGTTCCTCAGGCATACTCATATAAAGTTGCTTTACTTGCTTATCAAAAGCGATAGATTGTTTTACGAATTCATTTGGATTTTTACCAGAGTTATCTAAAAATACCTGATGATAAAACTCATTTAAGCGTTGATTAAGTGGATGACTCAAGTCTGGTGACTGTTCGAGCCACAGCGCCGAACAGAATTGCATGCTCTTTCTGCCGCTAAATAAGTGCTGACAAATATGATGGTCAAAAGCATGAAACCATTCATGGGCGAGTGCGCCACCACCTGCATTTTTAGCCAGCGCAAGGGTTTGGCTGTGAGCATTATAATGAGCCTGCACACCTTTTTGTCCGCCATGACCAAAAGCAAAATTGAGTTTCCCTCTAAGGCCAATTGCCGTTGGCGGTAAAGTCAGTATTTGCGCAAGATCGGCTAAAGCATCGTAAATTAAATTCGCCGCTAATAGCCGTTCTTGCTTATTAACCCAATTACCAACCACCATAGTACGAAAACCAAAGGTGTCGCGAATATCGTCAAAATCGATCTGATCATCAAAGCGATAATCAGGTCCCTTACGATGAAAACCAGCGCTTAGTCGTTTTGATACACGCATTAGAGATAGCGTGCCTTAACATCATCCGGCATATGCTGGGTTTGCTTATCGACCAGTGCTGCTAATAATCTGTATAGTGGTGTTACATCAATGCCTTCAATTAATTTAAGGCTATGAGCTACAGCTTCTAAAGTTGATAAACTATCTGCTCGAGGTGCTTTACGGATGACGTATTTGTTTTGTGGTATGTGCTTAAAACTCACCGTTTGAAATGCACGGAGGCTAGGGGTTAATTGCAGCATTTTGTAGGCTTTTTTCCATGTACCATCAATTACGATTAAATGATTTAAAGACTGTTTGAAAGCATCTGTAGTGGCAGTGTGCTCATCTAGACTTAAGGCATCCTCAGTAGGGTAAAGAACCGCTGTTGTTGCTTTTGGCAATGTTGCAAGCTGTAAAAAGTCTTGCTCTGACTCACCAGCGATGATCTGGCAATTTTCTAAACCTAAATTCAGTAAATTGGCCGTATTTTTAGTGACTTTTTCCTCACTTGGGTGGCGTAATATAATGATTTTTAGTTTATTATTGATTATGCTTATTGAATCACATAAACAGGTTTTAATTGAAAAGCCACAATGTGAGCATAATTCTCTAGCCATAGATACTCTTGTATAGATTTGAAGTCTCTTTAGTATACATGAGCTAGAGCTGTAATTTTGCATTTTTAAAGCAGACAGCTAAAATTGCGATTTAAATATTTGGTTTTATTAAGGGATAAAGATGACGACTATCACTATCGATGAAAGTGCGCTTGAAGGAATGGAGTCGCTACTGGGTGATCAATTTGCTGACACGCTTTCTTTTTGTTGTAGCGAGTTTCAAAGGTTAGGCTCTGAGGTGCACGCTAATCTTGGTTCAGACAACGAAGCTGCAGCGCGTCATGCTCATAGCTTAAAATCAAATGCCGCCCAATTTGGAGCCCAAAGTCTATCTGAGCTCGCTCAATCAATTGAGCATGCACTCAATGAAGGGAATGCTGATATAGCACAGCAAAACAGTGCAAGTATCGATCAGCAAGTTTCTGGCTCTGTAGAAAAATTACAAGCTTGGTTCGCTACTCGCTAAAAACTTGAATTTATTTCAGTTATAACCGCAAAAATCCTCTGGCGTGGTGGCCCCTTACTAGGTTAGTCTTAAGGTTAATTAGTAGAGGTAACCATGTCACAAATCAAAAAGAGTCACAAACTAGACGGTGTCTGTTATGACATACGTGGGCCTGTGCTTGCACAAGCTCGAAAAATGGAAGACGAAGGGCAAAAAGTATTAAAGCTAAACATTGGTAATCCAGCTGCCTTTGGCTTTGATATGCCTGAAGATATGCACAAAGATATCATTCGTAACTTATATTCAGCCCAAGGCTACTGTGACTCTAAAGGCCTCTACTCAGCCCGTGTGGCAGTCTATCAGCACTATCAGCAACGCGGCTTATATAACCTTGATGTCGATAATATTTATATCGGCAATGGGGTCAGCGAACTCATTCAAATGACCACGCAAGCACTACTTGATAATGACGATGAAGTGCTTATTCCTGCACCGGATTATCCGCTATGGACTGCATCGGTTAAATTAGCAGGGGGTAACCCTGTGCATTATCTTTGTGATGAAGAACAAGATTGGTTTCCTGATATTGCTGATATTAAATCGAAGATCACCTCAAAGACCAAAGCATTGGTGCTTATTAACCCAAATAACCCAACCGGTGCGGTATATAGCGATGATCTGTTGATGGAACTGATCAACATTGCTCGCGAGCATAAATTATTGTTATTGAGCGATGAAATTTACGAGAAAATCTTGTACGACGGTGTCAGCCACAGCTCAATTGGCGCACTGTGTGATGATGTACCAATTATCACATTTAATGGCCTAGCAAAAACGTACCGCGCTGCGGGATTGCGAATGGGCTGGATGGTGCTAAGCGGTCGCACTAGCATGATGGACGACTTGAGCCGTGGCCTAGACATGCTGGCATCAATGCGCTTATGTGCCAATGTACCAGCACAATATGCTATTCAACAAGCTTTAGGTGGTGTGCAGTCAATCGATAACCTGATAAACCCAGGTGGTCGGCTTTACGTTCAGCGTGATATTGCATGGCGTGGTTTAAATGCCATTGATGGTATTAGCTGTAAAAAGCCTAAAGGGGCGCTTTACGCATTTGCGAAAGTGGATACGGCGCACTTTAATATTAAAAACGATGAGCGCATGATTTTAGATTTACTCAAAGCGGAGAAAATCTTATTAGTGCATGGTCGCGCTTTTAACTGGCCTGATCCTGATCATTTTAGATTGGTGTTTTTACCAAACAAAGATGATTTAACAGAAGCCATGAGTAAGATGCAGCGATTTTTCGCTGATTATCGACAAAGCTAAAGAAAGCGAGCCGAGGCTCGCTTTTTTAATACGCTTTATCAACACGCACCGTGTTATCGGTGAGGTACACCAAACGTACTTTATCACCTTGGCTAAACAGCATTTGGTTATCTTTGTCTTGCACAACCATAAACTGTTCGCCGCTTTCTACTTTGATCATCAATTCAACGAGCTGATATTGTATTACGCGACTGTTTTGTTGACGGTTGTGAGCAACAGAGCCACCAATCATCGAACCTAAAATGGTTGCTACAGTACGGCCACTACCGCCACCAAACTGATTACCGATTACACCGCCAATAAGTGCACCGCCAAAGGTTTCCCAGCCGTTGGTTTTATCTTTGACCAGTTCTTGTTCAGTAATGGCTCGTACTGACTGTACTGAGCCAAACAACACCTGTTGTACTGGTACTGCTTTGTTACGCTGGTAGTCAGCATAACTAGGCGAGCTCAGTAATAAACAGCTTGCTAAGATTGCTACTAGGTATTTCATAAACCCTCCTGGCTACCAGCCAAAAGTTGATTTCTCACGTGTTTTACGGATTTCAGTTTCATCAGCCCACTCAACTAGGCCGCTTTTTAAATCCATTAAACGCATAGTGAATTTGTAATACACATCAGCCTTGTCAGCATTTGATTTAACAATGCTCGATAAGTTGCCGTATAACATATATTGCGCACCAACTTGCTGGCCAAAGGCAATAGCGGTATTTGGATCAACTAGTGGATCGACGTTTTGGAAATTAAGTTGTTCGCGCACAGCTTCAACACGGGTCATATCAACAAAGCGGAACTTACCACTGCGTAATAACTGTGTTGAGATTGAATCGGTAATTGATTCAGTATCAATGTGCTCGCTCGTTTTGTTTTTAATACGCTCAACAAACACGATAGGGCGAGTATTTGCTGTCATGGTGCCAACCACAGGTGAAGCAAGTAACGAGTCTGTCATTTGGCTTGCTACTTTTTGTAGATCCGTTGAGCCAAAATTGATGTCTGTGGTTTCAACAGCTTGCGCATCACCATAGCTAACAACGGCTTTATTAGCACAGCCAGATAGTAACAAAGCGCTTGTCATTGCAACGGCCGCAGCCGACTTAACAGAAAGTAATTTCATTGTAGTATCCTTAATCTTCAAATTCTTGTGCTTCTGTTGACACTTCACGCACTGCAAGCGAGAAGGTGACAGCATTTGCTGTCGGGGCTAGGCCCGGTAATTGAGTTTTAGCAAATCCAAATAAAGTAATGGGTTGCCAAGGTGAGTGGTTGCCACGAATAACAAAGCCATCAGCGTCATACCAAGTAAATTGATATTGTAAGTATTGAGACTTTTTATATTGGCTTGCCAGTGTCACAACCACATCAGTTAAGCCGTTCGTTTGGCGTGTTTTTACATCTGTAATGGCTAATTTCTTGCCTAGTTCAGGGTTATTAACAATCAGTTGTTGGTTATACTGTTGTGATGCCTGCTCAACACCAATGCCAGAAGTGGTAGGGCGTGAGGAGCAAGCCGCAACAAGTAAAATGGTTAATAGTGGCACTAAGTATTTCATCATTGCTCCTAGAGTTGTACAACGTGTGTGTCGTAGTAGTTATTTATGGAGGTTAGAAAAATCAAGGTTAACCCTTGCTTACCAACCGTAAAAGTTATTTCGCCATGCCCTGGCACAGTTAAAGTGTGCTGACCTGTGGGCATTGGGTGCTGAGCAATACTCAGTTGGCTTGGTAAAGTCAACCAGCTTCGTGTATCAGCTTGCTCAGATGCAACGTTATAAATGTTGGCTAAAATGTTACCAACATCGCCGCCACTTCTTGCTAACTCTGCACGTACCTTTTCTTTTGCTACCAGACGCATTACTTGTCGGGTTATTCTGCCAGCACTTTGATCCTTTAATGTCTTCGCCGCTAGCGCTTCGAGCCTAACAATAGGAGTTAACATTATGCTTTCACCACCGATATTGACAGTGTTATCACCGCCAGCATAAGGTGTATCGCGATAAACTGGCATGGCAACACTATAAAAGCGTGCATCGCCACGCGAAGTATAAATAGGTAACCGTAAATTAAACTCTTGCCTTGCTGGTATTAAACCTTGCTCTGCAATTACAATTACTTGGCCTGTGTTTGCTTGAGCTTGCTTTAATTTGCCAAAGCGTTTGCTAAATTCTTCAAAGTCCTGATCAAAACCTTGTTTTTTGGCAAGGCGTAACACTGCTTGCTGTAAGTAGCTATTCTCACTGTTTATTTCGAGCGCTTTCTTATAGTCGATATAGGCATCATCAAATTGTTTATCTGCCTCATAAAGTAGGGCCGATAAATAAAACGTAAAAGCATTTTGAAAGCCATTTTTGACATTACCAATTAACTCGGCCATATCAGGGTAGCCTTCAGCGGAGTTTTCCGCTTGTTCATCAAGTGCGGCTTGATTGTCTTTAAGTGCATCTTCTTGCACTTTATTTGCACGTCTAACTTCAACTAATGCAGATTCAAGTTGTTTATCAAATACATAACTCAGTGCTTTGTAGCTATGCAGCATGGTCATTTCATAGGCTGCTGGCTCATAACCAATTACAGAGTCATTGGTTAATAATGAGTTTGTTTGCTCAAGGCCTGCACTTAGCTGTACTTTGGCTGCTTGACGCTTTTTTTCCATACTTTGATATACAGCTTCAAAGGTCTCATTAGCCTGCAAATTTTGTTTTGCCAAAAACTCAAGACGGGCCGTTTCAAGCTGATTTAACAAATAGTTACTGTGAACACGGCTGTTACTTGGCAAAAGCTGCTGAGCACTTGCTATGTTATTTTGAGAAACAGCTTGGCGCACAGGTCTTAGCTGCGTCGCATAATCTTGGAATAGATCAGTAATACCTATGGTACTGCAACCAGATAACAGTAAAGCAGCTCCAATAAATAAACGTCGATGCACTGAACACTCCTTTTAAACAATGTACTCAGATTAGCATACGCGGCTTAACCTTATATGATAAATTATGTAAAAAATCGTAAGTTAATAGACAACTTTCTGGTCTTTTTATTTTTTATGTTAAAGGAACACCGCATTTGTTAAGCACTGTACTGTATACCTTGATTGCACTTTGTGCGTTTGCAGCTAATTCTTTGCTGTGCCGAATGGCATTGCAAAGTGGTGATATTGATCCGTTAAGTTTTACTGCCATTCGCTTAGCCAGTGGCGCGTTTATGTTGCTTGGCTTACTTTTATGGCAAACAAAGCTAAAGCAAACAAAATCACAATCAGCACAACCTTTAACCGATAAAGGTAACAATATCAGTGCGCTTAGTTTATTTGTTTACGCGCTGTGCTTTTCAGTTGCCTATGTTGATTTAAACACAGGCACAGGCGCACTTATCTTATTTTCGGCAGTGCAGTTAACTATGATAGGTCATAGTGTTTTAAATAAAGAGCCACTCAGTAAATTGCAGTGGGGGGCTTTGTTTGTTGCTTTTGCGGGTTTTATTTACTTAATGCTGCCCTCAGCCACCGTGCCTTCTTTCATGCCAGCAATGCTCATGGCGTTAAGTGGCGTAGCGTGGGGTGTTTACAGTATTCGCGGAAAATCATGCAGCTCACCTTTGCAAGCAACCAGCTTTAACTTTCTAAGAAGTTTAATACTTGTGCCAATTTTAGTCTTTCTAGCCGTGGTTGATTGGCAGGGTATCACAGCAACTGGCGTTTATTTGGCGATAGCTTCAGGAGCGCTTGCATCTGGGCTTGGTTATAGCATTTGGTACATTGCACTGCCTAGGCTTAAAAGTAGCCAAGCAGGTGTGGTACAGCTAACCGTGCCCGTGCTTGCCACATTAGCTGGGGTGGTGGTATTAGATGAGCAATTAACTGCGCGTTTAGTTGTAGCCAGCGCCTTAATTCTTGGCGCTGTATTGGTGTTTTTAATGGCTAAAAAGCGCAGTGTCTAGATTAGGGCTTATTAACATTTAATACGTAGCGTTCATACAGGGTGTTTAGTTCGGCTAGTATCGCTTGTTTGCCGCTAAGCTCACTTTGTTCAATACATTGCTGTAATGTTGCAACTGACAAATACTGCATCATCTTAGCAGCTGCACCAATATGACTAATATGCCAAGGCTCAGGGGCAACTCCACCTTTGTATTCTTGGTAAGGGCGATAAAAACCATACTTTTCTAGGTTATCGTCAAGCCATGTAGCAAGCTTGGCAAAGGGCCCTGTGGGCGAATACTCATCAGGGGTTAATTGCAGCTGATAATCATCGTCAATAGGGCGGGTATCGTAAATGTCGAGGTCGGTACCAAAGTGGTGCCTACTTGCCCCAGGGAGTGCCGAGTAAAGCATAATAGCGTGGCACTTTTCAGAATCACTTAGGCTTTTTAAATCTACTGCTTGTTGCTCAAGGGTGTAAACTGGTCGAAGGCCCTGAAATTTAGCATTCCAAATTGCACTTTGACGATAAAAATCACGAAAGCTTGAGGCAATTGTCAGATCAATACCTGCTTCTTTTGCCCCTTGCTGCAGAGCTAAAAAATCATCGACAATATCACGATGCAAGCGATGATTTTGTAGCTCAACTAAATGTGAGCTACTCAACCCAGTGGCGCATTGCTTAAGCTCTGTTTGGTTCATGTAAGCAGCTGCTCTAAAATCACTTCGTAAATATCAGCAAGTTGAATTAAATCATCGGTGCTAACACATTCATCTACTTTATGAATGGTTTCATTACGCGGACCAAGCTCAATGACTTTGGCACCCGTTTGTGCGATAAAGCGACCATCAGAAGTACCGCCGGTGGTTTCAAGTGCGGTGTCGCGTCCAGTCACCTGCTTAATAGCGTGCACGGTGGCATCAACTAACGGACCATGGTCGGTTAAAAACGGTAGTCCATTAATAATCCAATTTAGCTCGTAATTGAGGTTGTGTTTCTCAACAATATCAACCACTCGTTGCTGTAGCTGTTGGTGAGTTACTTCGGTGCTAAAGCGAAAGTTAAATTGAATCTCAAGTTCACCTGGGATCACATTACCGGCACCGGTGCCACCGTTAATATTCGAAACCTGAAAACTTGTTGCAGGGAAAAATTCGTTACCTTGATCCCACTCGGTTTGGCTCAGCTCAGTTAACGCAGGAGCAGCTAAATGAATTGGGTTTTGTGCTAAATGCGGGTAAGCAACATGGCCTTGCACACCTTTCACAGTTAAAAAGCCAGTTAATGAACCACGACGACCATTTTTTACCACATCGCCAAGTACATCTCGTGAAGAAGGTTCGCCAACTAGGCATAAATCAATCTTCTCACCTCGTGCTTCAAGAGTATCGATAACACGGGTTGTGCCGTTGATAAACGGGCCTTCTTCATCAGACGTAATTAAAAACGAAATTGACCCTTTATGATCTGGGTGTTTAGTCACAAAACGCTCTGTGGCAACCACCATAGCAGCTAAAGAGCCTTTCATATCGGCTGCACCGCGGCCATGTAACATACCGTCTTTTACCAGTGCTGAAAAAGGCGGGTACTGCCAATTTTTTGCAGGACCTGTTGGTACAACATCTGTGTGACCAGCAAAACAAAAATGCGGTGACGCATCTCCCTTACGAGCCCAAGTATTTAGCGTATCAGTGAAAAACAGTGATTCAATATTAAAGCCTAGTTTTTCAAGGCGTTCGTTCATTAACGCTTGGCAACCAGCATCTTCAGGCGTTACTGATTCACGCTGAATAAGCGCTTGAGCAAGTTCAATAACAGGGTGAGTCATTAGGCAAAAATCTCATCGTATTGAGCGGCTTTAAAACCTAAGTGGTATTGGCCGTTATGCACAAGTACCGGGCGCTTGATCATCGCAGGTTGCTCAACCAGCAATGCTAATGCAGATTCTTTATCTAGGTTTTGCTTTTGCTCATCAGATAATTGACGGTAAGTTGTGCCGCGTTTATTAACTAAGTCTTGCCAATCAATGTGCGCTGCAAACTCATTAACTAGCTCAGCACTAATGCCGTCTTTACGGTAATCATGGAAAGTAAATTCTTGATTGTTATCAGTTAAATATTTTTTGGCTTTTTTAATTGTATCGCAGTTGCTGATACCGTACATGATAGTCATAAATTCTACTTTTTAGTTACAGTGAGTAATGTGTCTACCCCAGCAGTGACCTGAGATAGTGAATAATATAGGGGTCCAAGGTGTTGGCTATTGAGAACGCACAGTGTGCCAAGCATAGGACTGCTCAGCTCGCGTAAATCAAAATAGGCTAATCGTTCACCTTTGCTAATTTTACTGCCGTTTAATTTAGCAATATTGGTGTGGTTGATATGTTCTTCAACCGATGAAAACGATAAGTTTAATAAAACTTTTAAACCGTTTTTTGCCTGTAAAATGTATTCTTTACCGGCATTTTTAACTTGTAATAGGGTGCCATCGAATGGCGCGATGATGTTGTGGCTGGTTAGTTCAACACTAATCCCTGGGCCAAGGGTGGCAAAACGAAAAAATGGCTCAGGGTGCTCGCTAATGCTTTTTACACGCCCAGTAAATGGGCTTTTAATGGCCATGCAGCGCGCTTTTCTGAGGCTGCGTTCGGGTAAGTATTGAACTTCGTTAGTCATGGCTTATTTAACATCACCTAGCACATGGTAACCGTCTTTTTTCAGGGCTGTAATGGCTTTGGCCATACTTTGCTTTTTCACCAATACATAATCTGTATCGTAGGTTGATAAAGCAAAAATCGAGATCGACGCTTTTGCTAGCACCCCAGAAATATTTGCCATAATACCTGTTAATGAAAAACCAAGTGGGCCAATGACTTCCAGTGCTTGCCAGTCGGTTTCTTGGTCCAGACTGTCGAGCTGGAAACTACTTGGGCAGACAATAGACAGCTCATCAGCCGTTTTTGCAATAAAGAAAATAGCTTGTTGGAGTAAGGCAGGATCAATCGTCGCATCGACATCTAAACTATGAATGGTAAGTTCTTCACTATGAAGTTGTAACGTTTGTTTTGACATCTGCGATCCTATCTTTGAAGCCTTTGAATTTATAGTATAGGTAAACAAAGTTAAGATAAAGCGCAATAATTTTGATTGCTGAGGTTTTGCCCAATATCGCTGTTGAGGTTGTCCACAGATTCTGTGGATAAATATGGGAATAGGTCAGTATAAAGAAGGTAATAGGCTAATTTATAAAGGGTTTATAAATTAGCCTAAATTTTGAAGGGTTAATTTTCTAAGCTTTCAACTTGCTTAGCTTGAATCGCTGTAAGGGCAATGGTGTAAACAATATCGTCTACTAATGCACCACGGCTCAAGTCATTTACCGGCTTACGCATACCTTGCAGCATTGGGCCAATACTAATTAAATCGGCACTCCGTTGAACGGCTTTATAGGTTGTATTACCGGTATTTAAATCAGGGAATACAAACACCGTTGCTTTACCTGCAACCGGGCTGTCTGGTGCTTTCTTAATTGCGACGTTTTCCATAATTGCAGCATCATACTGAAGCGGGCCATCAATCACTAAATCAGGGCGCTTTTGCTGGGCAAGTTTAGTAGCTTCACGCACTTTTTCTACATCAGCACCTGAACCCGAAGTACCCGTACTGTAGCTGATCATTGCAACACGCGGTTCAATACCAAACGCAGCCGCTGAATCAGCTGACTGGATCGCGATATCGGCCAGTTGCTCTGCTGTTGGGTCAGGGTTGATTGCACAGTCACCGTAAACCAGAACTTGATCAGGTAACAACATAAAGAACACTGACGATACCAACGATGAACCCGGTGCAGTTTTAATTAACTGTAGCGGTGGGCGAATCGTATTCGCTGTGGTGTTAACCGCACCCGACACTAGACCATCTACTTTACCTTGTTCAAGCATCATAGTGCCGAGCACCACGTTATCAAGTAATTGCTCTTGGGCAACCACTTCTGTTAGGCCTTTGTTTTTACGAATTTCAACCATAGGCGCAACGTAATCGTTGATCACATCACTTGGCTCAACAATAGTTACGTTATCGTTAAGCTCCACACCTTGTTGCTCAGCAATACGTAAAATCTCTTCTTTGTCACCAAGTAAAATTGTTTTTGCAATGCCACGTTGACCACAAATTGCCGCAGCTTTAATTGTGCGCGGCTCATTACCTTCTGGTAAAACAACGGTTTTATTCGCTTGACGAGCTTTATCTGTCAGTAAGAAGCGAAACGCTGGTGGAGACATTTTACGAGTACGACCAACACTTTGTGCCAGGCTGTCTAACCAGTCAGAGTCAATATGGCTGGCGTTGTGATCTTTTACTTTATCGATACGTTGGTCATCATCACACGGTACTTCCATATTGAAGTTGTGCAGTAATAAAGATGTGCGCCATGTATCTTCTTCTGTAGCAAGAATTGGCAGGCCAGTATCCATCGCTTGTTCGCATAATTTCATGATGCGATCTTCAGGTTTAAAGCCACCGGTTAATAAAATAGCCCCAAGCTTGGTACCATTCATAGCCGATAAACAAGCGGCAACGAGTACATCAGAGCGATCGCCCGGAGTGACCAGTAATGCACCCGGGGTAAAGTGGCTTAAAATATTCGATACAGTACGAGCACAGAAAGTAACGCGACGTAAACGACGGTGAGCCATGTCGCCTTCATTAATAACTTCAGCCTTTAGGTATTCACATAAATCACGCACACGCGGCGCCACTAGGTCGAAATCCCACGGGATTGAACCTAATAACTTAAATGGGTGTTTTCTGAAAATAGGCAGTGATGCTAAACGGTTTAATTCGTTTTCAAGTTGCTCAGGCTCATGGGCTTCAACAAGGTCAGCACGGGCACGACCTTCGTCATCTAAAGGTGCATTAACTTTATTGAAAATACAACCTAACACGCGAGGGTGGTTAACACCGCCATAGTTGCCTGAGGCGATTTCTAAACGGTCTTCAATTTGGTCGTTGCTATCGTTACTAGGCGTTAAAACAAAAACAATATCAGCACCCAGTGTTTGCGCGATTTCACGGTTTACACGGCCTGCATAAGGCTGACGGCGTGTTGGCACCATACCTTCGATAATAGCAATTTCGTCTTCTTTAATAGTGCTTTCAAAGCGCTCTACGATTTCTTCTAGTAAATCGTCGCCTTTACCATCACCAATCATTTGCTCTGCATAGCTAAGCTCAAATGGTGTCGGCGGATTAATTGGTGAGCCATGGGTGACAATTTGCGTCGACTTTTCAGGGCCTGTATCGCCAGAACGTGGCTGTGCAATTGGCTTGAAAAAGTTCACTTTGAGCGCTTTTTGCTCAAGCGCACGCACTAAACCAACAGAAACAGATGTTAAACCAACCCCAGTCGAAATAGGGATCAACATAATTCTACGTGCCATTTACTTAACCCTCCTTTGCAATGCGGGCTGCATCGTTAGCAATAACCCATTCTTCGTTGGTCGGGATCACAAACGCTTTAGCATGCGTTTGGCCTTTTGAAATTAAGCCTTCTTTACCAAAACGTGCCGCTAAGTTTGCAGCTTCGTCACACTCAAGGCCTAAAAAGCCTAATTGGGTGATCACTTTGTCGCGAATGATATCTGAGTTTTCACCAATACCACCGGTGAAAATAAGCGCATCAAGGCGCTGCACAGGCACTAAGAATGCGGCGATTTGTTTTGCTAAACGGTAGCAAAAAATATCGAGTGCAAGGTTCGCTTGCGGGTGGCCTTCAACAGCGGCTTCTTCAATAGTGCGACAGTCATTTGATAGTTCACTAATACCTAACAGGCCACTTTGCTTATTAAGTAAGTCATCAATTTCTTGCACTGAATAATTTAGTTGCTGAGTTAAAAACGTGAATAAACCCGGGTCGATGCTACCACTGCGCGTGCCCATCACTAAGCCTTCAAGCGGTGTTAGACCCATACTGGTATCAACGCTCTTACCATCTTTAATCGCACACACTGAACAACCATTACCTAAATGCGCACTGATCACATTGGTTTGGTCGCGCTCTTTGCCGAGCATTTTTGCTGCTTCACCTGCAACATAATAATGGCTTGTACCATGGAAGCCATAACGTCTTACGCCGTGCTCTTTATAAAGCGAGTAAGGCAGGGCGTATAAGTAAGCAATATTTGGCATGCTTTGGTGAAATGCCGTATCAAATACAGCAATTTGTGGCAGCGCTGAGAACGCTTGCTGTGCAGTGCGAATGCCTAATAAGTTGGCTGGGTTATGAAGTGGAGCAAGTGCGGCTGTTTTTTCGATAGCTGCAAGTACATCATCGTCGATAAGCACAGATTCAGTGAAATGCTCACCACCGTGTACAACACGATGACCCACAGCAATTAAATTATCTGCAAGGCCTAGCTCATTAACTAGCTTCACAAGCTCAGCAATTGCTGCATCGTGGGCTTGGCCCTTTGCAAGCTCAATAAGTTGTTTTTCACCATTATATTTATATTTGATTGAAGGCGTGTCTGAGCCAAGGCGCTCAGCTAAACCAGAAATAACTTCGTCAGAAGTGGCGGCATCTAAAATGGCAAATTTTAAACTTGAACTACCACAGTTCAGTACTAAAACATGTTGTGGTGAGCAAAGGGGCGTCGACATAGCTAGGTCCTAAAAGTACGATATCAGTCAGTGTATATTAAGGCTTGATAATTAGAATTCTTTGCCAGTATAGTAAATAAGTATTTTGTTGCTACACTTAACAAAGCTAGGCTGTAATTATACTAAAGTCTGGTTGACTTAAGCCGATAACATTTTATCTCATTTAGACTTTAAACGTTAGTCTCCTAACCATTAATTTGGTATTAAAACTAGGACAGGTTTTGCAGGGATTGTATCCGGGAGTGTGTTACACTCGGTTGTGAAACAAGTTGAAAACCCTAGGAGTGATGATGCAAAAAGGTGTCATGTCACAAGTGCAAACAGGTCGTCAATACGCTAAAAAATGGCCGATGCGACAAGAGCTCGCTCCATTGTTTGCCGAATTTAGAGTGATCAAGGCCACTGATCTGGCAATTACAGTGATGCCAATTTTGGCAATGCTGACCGTATTTATGCAAGTGAATTACTTAGGTAGTGATTATTTTCCACAAGCTATCACTATCGCGCTTTTCTTTTTATCACTACCGCTTCAAGGTTTGTTGTGGCTAGGCCGCCGTGCAGAAACCCGTTTAGAGCCAGCAATGCTAAGTTGGTATACCGAGCTGCACAGTAAAATGAAGGCGCATGGTTATCAGTCACAATTAACGACTGAAAAACCACGCTACACTGACTTAGCTCAATTATTAAAAGATATGTTCGAAAAAATGGATAAAGCCTTCACTAAAGAACACTTCTAATCGCGAACAAACTGGCTCACATAAAACGATAAAGTTACTTTTTGTGGGCCTTGTTGCTCTATCTGCTGCCAATGCTCTGGGCGAAACTTCCACGCAAACGGCGTCATCATAATTAAATGTTTAATCTCATCGACAGACAACAGCACCTGTTGCTCTAATAAGTTTATCGACTCTTTGCTAAAGCCTGCTGGTGGCTCTATCTCTGTATGCGGTTTCACATCGGCATAAATAAACGCTTTTAACTCTTTAAGGTGCCAAGGGCCAGGACTTGCAACAATTAAACTAGCTTGCGGCTTGGCAAGGCGGGCAAGCTCTTGTGCAAATAAAGGGGCAAACACACTAACAAGCACATCAGCCTGCGCATCTGCAAAAGGGGCTTGGCTAATCGACGCGACACTAAAATGCGCATTTTCGTAACGCTTAGCAGCGTATTTGACCGCGGGCTTAGAAATATCGACACCATATACATCGGCACTCGACTGCGCTGCTATAGCTTGAGTATAAAAACCTTCACCACAGCCTAAATCAATCACTGAACTTGGTTCGAGAGATGCCACTAACTCAGCTAAAGCCTGCTGTAAAAACAAATAGTGTCCGGCACTTAAAAAAGCGCGGCGAGCCTGCACCATTTCAAGGTTATCGCCCGGTTGTTTCGACTTTTTATTTTGCACGGGAAGTAAATTGACATAACCCTCTTTGGCGATATCAAAACTGTGGTTATTGTCACAACGGTAAGTTTTGTCGTTTAGAGTGAGTTCAAGTTTGCAAAGCGGGCAGTGGTAGTGAAGACTCATGAGTCTAAATAGTCCTTATCATAAAAGGTTTTAACCCAATGAGGGCGATAGGTGATCATCAAGGTAATGGCCATGCCATTGAGCATTGCTTCAGGAAACCAAATTATGGCACACAGAATCAGATAATTTTCTGAAATCTCAATAAAACTGTAATCACCAAGCAAGTAATAAAACACACCGCTGGTAAGTATTTTAATACAGGCGATAACAGCAGCGGTTAAAAACGCGCATAAAAAGATATAAATAAAAAAGTGTCTCGGCAGGTAGCTATAGCAAAGCACAAAACACAAATAGCTCAATGTAATTGGTAAAAAAGCAGTAAACAATAAATGCACTGGCAGTATTGATACTGGCAACTGAGCGACTAATACCAAGAGTAAACTTGCAAGAAGGCTTGCAAAAATAGCCAGTCGCCAACCTAAAATTAGGGTCACTGCAGTAACCCCTAAAATATGCAATTCGAGGCCTGGTAATATCCCCGCTTTAATGCGCCACAGTACCGCAAGTACTAAAGCACATGCGAGCACACCAACTTGTCTTATTGGCGTTGCCAATAATTGTGATGCGCTTTGCTTATCAAAGCTGAGCCAGAGTATTATAGCCACACAGCTCCACAAAGGGAGCTGCCATTGCAATGTGTCTATCATGCGTTAAATGTTGACCAAATTGGCGCATGATCAGATGGTTTTTCGATACCTCGCAATTCGTAATCGATACCAGACTCAACACAACGCTCAGCAAGAGCTGGAGTTGCTAAGATCACATCAATACGTAGACCACGGTTGTCATCAAAACCTTTTGAGCGGTAATCAAACCACGAGTATTGCTCAGTTTTTTCTGGGTAAAGTTCACGGAAGGTATCTTTAAAGCCCCAGTTTAATAAAGTGCTTAACCATTCACGCTCTTCAGGTTGGAAAGAACACTTACCTGTTTTTAACCAGCGCTTACGGTTTGGTTCACCAATACCAATGTCGAGATCGGTCGGTGAAATATTAATGTCGCCCATCACAATAACATCTTGATCAGCCGTGTGGTTATCTTCTAAGTGAGTCATTAAATCTTTATAGAACTGACGCTTATAAGGGAATTTGGTTTCGTGGGCAATATTATCCCCTTGCGGGAAGTAGCCATTCATCACCGTTAGGTCACGACCATTTTCTTGTGTCACGGTAACACTGATCATACGACGCTGTGATTCGTCGGTATCGGTTGCAAAGCCTTTAACAACTGATTTTGGCTCTTGTTTACATAACATTGCCACGCCGTAATGTGCTTTTTGACCGTGAAAATAAACGTGATAACCCATTTTTTGTACGTCTTCTAGAGGGAAGGCTTCATCATGTACTTTGATTTCTTGTAAGCCAATAATATCTGGTTGATGTTTATCAATTACGGCTTGCAATTGGTGTAAACGAGCGCGCAGGCCGTTAATGTTAAATGAGATTACCTTCATGGTGCACCTATTATTTTTGTTTCAGTGTTTAGCGCAATTCTATCATCAAACTAGGGCTTATTCATGAGCTAATTACGAAAATCAAATTGGGTAAATGTTGATCAATTGCTGCTTAATTTAAAAACATTGTTAACTCACTATTAATTATTAAATTAAATAAATAATTCAGTTGATCTGCTTATTTTTGTTTATATAATGCGCGCAAACCACCCGTTCATATTATGTACTATTTAAAGGTAAACCATGAAAAAACAATTAGTGATGCTTTCTCTTGCATGTATCTCATTTGGCTCATTAGCAAGCAACCCGCACTACTTTTCAGCTGATAACAGTATTGAATCGAAGTTATGTAGCTTAAGTGCAAACGAAGGGTTTACCGCTGCACGTAAAGAAGCAGCAAAGCATGGCATTTCAATGTCACGTTTTTCAAAAAGCATTTTATGTAACGGTACTGACATCCGTGAGATTGCTAAAAAAGCACAATCACAAGAAGCAGCAAAAGCAGCTGTTGAAGTGTTTGCTAAAAATGAGCAAAAAGAAACTCAACTTTGCATCACTGCACTTAAAAAAGGTTTAACACCTGTGCGTGAAAAAATTGGTAACTTAAATACGTTAAAATGTAATGGCGAAGCAGTAACAGACTTCGTTAAGCGTTACCAAAACGCAGCTATCTAATAGCGGCATTTTTGTTATTTGTAAAAAGCGCTCTTCGGAGCGCTTTTTTTATGAAAAAATTACAGCACTCCATGAAAAGCTTGCTAAATCATAGGCTTAACCTCAACTTAACCGAGCTGTAAGTGCTTGATTTTAGCCAATAAGGCATTTTGGCATTCAACTTGTAACAGTCGAAGTGAATCTAATCGACTACAAGGAAATGTCTTATGAACAAGTTAACTTTAGCATCAACAATTTTAGCAGCACTAAGTCTTTCAGCATGTTCTGCAAGTAACTCTTTAGCAAAAATCGACAGTGATTTTGGCAGCCTAGATAATGACAATGACGGTTATATCTCTAAGGTAGAAGCTGACGATGATGCAATTTGGGAGCATTTTTCAAATATCGATACCAATATGGATGAGCAAATCAGCCGTACTGAATTTAATGCATACATGCAATTAAATACGGGCAAGGTAGCAACTGATAGTGAGGTATCTGAATCAGCATTTAAAGCTGAAATCGCTAAATTTGACCCAATCGAAAATGACTTTAAATCGTTAGATAACGACAAAAATGGTTATGTTTCTATTGAAGAAGCCGATGACGACGATATCGCAAATCACTTTGGCTATATGGATAGCAACAAAGATAAGCGTGTAAGCCGCACTGAATTTGTTAATTACATTAGCAAATATGGCAGCGACGTTGCCGAAGATGATGCCCTTGAAATGGTTAAAAAGAGCTAATTTCAATATTCATTCATAAAAATCCCCCAAAGCCAGTGTTTTACACTGGCTTTTTTACAATAATTTTTCCAACCTTGGCTGACTTCTGTCATAATAGTGCGTTAGTGATTTAAAATGACCTTTAGTAGCAATGGCCACAAAACGTATCAGTGATGAACAGTTAGTCGAAATCATAGAAGCCGCGATTTTTGTTGCTGGAAAACCTGTGTCTAAACGTCATTTAAAAGAGTCAGTATTAGCTGATTTAAGCGTATCTATGCCGCGCATTAATAATGCAATTGAACAAATTCAAACGCATTATCAAACCCGAGGCATTAAGCTTGTTGCAGTAGGCAGCGGTTACAGGTTTCAAGCCTGCGCTAGTTTAGCGCCTTGGCTGGCAAACTTATGGCAAGAGCGCGCACCTAAATACTCACGAGCACTACTAGAAACTTT
Source organism: Pseudoalteromonas simplex (assembly GCF_015278155.1). Lineage (NCBI taxonomy): Bacteria > Pseudomonadati > Pseudomonadota > Gammaproteobacteria > Alteromonadales > Pseudoalteromonadaceae > Pseudoalteromonas > Pseudoalteromonas simplex. The sequence continues at coordinate 208,714 of NZ_JADILN010000005.1, read as the reverse complement.
ATCCTTAATTGCTTATAGACAACCTATTACCCGTGGTGAAATTGAACAAGTACGGGGGGTTGCTGTTGGCTCAGGAATAATTAAAACCTTATTAGAAAGAGAGTGGGTTAGGGTTGTTGGCCATAAAGAGGTGCCTGGGCGCCCAGCGTTGTATGCCACAACATCCGCTTTCTTAGATTATTTTTCATTAGCTGGTTTAGATGAATTACCGCCGTTACCTGAACTTCAGGAGAGTAAAATCAACCAGTTATTGAGCGATCCTTCTGTGAGAGAACTATCTGAATGAGTAATGTAGAAACTGAAAAGTTACAAAAAGTATTAGCCCGTGCTGGCGTGGGTTCACGTCGTGAAATGGAAAAATACATCGATGCCAACCGCGTGAGCGTGAATGGTAAAGTGGCTCGTTTAGGCGACCGCGTAGAAGCAACCGATGTAATTCGTGTTGACGGTCACGTAGTGAAAATCGAAGACAAAGCCGACCGTATTTGTCGTGTGCTTATGTATAACAAACCAGAAGGTGAGTTATGTACGCGTAAAGACCCAGAAGGTCGTCGTACGGTATTTGACCGTTTACCACGTGTTGATGGCGAACGCTGGATTGCAGTTGGCCGATTAGATATTAATACCGCAGGTTTAATGCTGTTTACTAACGATGGTGAACTTGCTAACCGTTTAATGCACCCAAGCTACGAAGTAGAGCGTGAGTACTCAGCTCGTGTGTTTGGTGAAGTGACTAACGAAACGCTACGCACTTTAACAAAAGGCGTTGAGCTTGAAGATGGTCCTGCAAAATTCTTAAACATCAAACCTATGGGTGGTGAAGGTATCAACCGTTGGTTCAATGTGACTTTAACAGAAGGTCGTAACCGCGAAGTACGTCGTTTATGGCAATCACAAGATGTTGAAGTATCGCGCCTTATCCGTATTCGTTACGGTAAGTTAGAGCTTGATAAGCGCTTGCCACAAGGTGGTTGGGCTGAGCTTGATTTAGACACGGTTAACTATTTACGCAAAACAGTACAACTAGGCCGCGAAACGCAAACTAAGCTGTCGGTTATTCCTGAAAAGCGTAAAGACAAACGTGCCAAAATCAACCAAATCCGTAAGGCGGTTAAAAAGCACAATCAACGCGCTAAACAAACTAAGCGTCGTTAATCAGAAATATAATTGTTCGCAGATAAACTAATTTATTTGCAAACAGGCATAAAAAAGCAGCGATTTCGCTGCTTTTTTTGTTTCACAATGCTAATTAAGCATTTTCGACTGCTGTACGTGGGTCAACATATTCCATGTTGAAAGCTTCAGCTACTTCTTTATAAGTAACTTGGCCTTTGATTACGTTTAAGCCTTTTAAGAAGTTAGCATCGTCAAGAAGCGCTTTCTTATAACCTTTGTTAGCAAGGTTGATGATGAATGGTAATGTTGCATTGTTAAGTGCGAACGTAGAAGTACGTGGAACAGCACCTGGCATGTTAGCAACACAGTAGTGAACAACGTCATCAACAATGTAAGTAGGATCAGCGTGAGTTGTCGCTTTAGACGTTGCGATACAACCACCTTGGTCGATTGCAACGTCAACGATTGCAGAACCAGGCTTCATTGCTTTGATGTGCTCAGCTGTCACTAGTTTAGGCGCTGCTGCACCTGGGATTAGTACGCCACCGATCACAAGGTCAGCTTCTAGTACGTGTTTTTCTAGTGCGTCAGCAGTAGAGTAGATAGCTTTAACTTTATTACCGAACTGTGCGTCTAATGCACGTAGTACGTCGATGTTACGGTCAAGAACAACAACGTCAGCACCTAGGCCAACAGCCATTTGCGCTGCGCTACGACCAACCATGCCGCCGCCGATAACAACAACTTTAGCTGGCTCAACACCTGGTACACCACCAAGTAACATACCACGACCGTGGTTTGATTTTTCAAGCGCTTGTGCACCAGCTTGGATAGACATACGACCAGCAACTTCACTCATAGGAGCTAGAAGAGGTAAACCGCCACGTGAATCAGTTACTGTTTCGTAAGCGATACACACTGCGCCACTTTTAACTAGGTCTTCAGTTTGTGGAAGATCCGGTGCTAAGTGAAGGTAAGTAAATAGAATTTGGTCTTCGCGTAACATTGCACGCTCAACAGCTTGTGGCTCTTTTACTTTAACGATCATTTCAGCTTTAGCAAAAACGTCCGCTGCTGTTGGTAAAATTTCAGCACCAGCTGCAACATAATCTTCGTTAGTGAAGCCAATGCCCATACCAGCATCAGTTTCAACAAACACTTGGTGGCCATGGTTTACTAGTTCACGAACACTCGCAGGAACCATACCTACACGGTATTCATGGTTTTTGATTTCTTTAGGTACACCAATAATCATAGTTTTTCGCCTTAATAGAACGGGATAAAATTTTTGACTATTATATTCATGACCAGCCAGTGTGTCTCACCTTTTTTAAGTGGTATTCTAGTGATATAATCTAAAAATATATTTTAAACAGTGCAAAACTCTGGTTTGGCTTATGCATCAATTACTCGACAGAATAGACCGTAAAATTTTAATGGAATTACAGCTCGATGGTCGGATCTCTAACGTAGAGCTGGCAAGGCGTGTAGGACTAAGTGCCACCCCTTGTTTGGAGCGGGTAAAAAAGCTCGAAAGAGAGGGCTATATACTTGGATATAAAGCAGTAGTGGATCCTGCTAAGCTTGGCCAAGGTTTGTCGGTTTATGTAGAAGTAACCATCACTAAAACCTCACCAGATGTTTTCGAAGAATTTAACGCTGCAGTTAAAAAGCACGACGAAATAATCGAATGCCATCTAGTATCGGGTAATTTCGACTTTCTATTAAAAACACGTGTAAATGATATGTCGGAATATCGAAATGTACTGGGTGATATTCTACTAAAACTACCAAATGTCAGTGAAAGCCGAACTTATGTGGTAATGGAAGAAGTAAAAGGTGAAGAAGGGGTCATTATTCGCCCATATATTGCCTAAACTGTTAAAATATACATTGAGTAACAAAAACTTGTTCATTATCAGTCCATCAAGGCTAAGATAAAGTGCATCAAACGGCATTTCCTGCTAAGGTATTTCACTGCTAATCGATCAGTAAAGAATAATAAGGAATAGGGAGCTATGCGCCTAAATGGTGTTCAAAGACTGTTAGAAACGGGGCTAATCATCAGCACCTTTGCTGCAGTATTTATTTTATGTGCATTAATCAGTTTTGATCCTGCGGACCCTTCATGGTCGCAAACCGGTGAATTTGTTAATGTTAAGAATATTACCGGCACAGCGGGAGCTTGGGTTGCAGATATCCTATTACTCACTTTTGGCTGGCTTGCTTATTTAGTGCCTGTTGCTATTCAATTGTTCGGTTATTTATTGTTTAAGCAACCACACCGTATTTTCCAGCTTGATTACACCACGCTTGCCTTACGTGTTATTGGTTTTGCGCTGTTTATTACTTCAGCAACTGCCATCAGCAGTATTAATTTTGATGATATTTATAACTTCTCATCTGGTGGGGTAGTGGGAGATGTTATTGCGACAGCAATGATGCCTACCTTTAATTTTACCGGCACCTCCATTTTACTACTGTGTTTTTTCTTTGCTGGTTTAACCCTATTAACCGGTATTTCGTGGGTGCAATTTGTCGATTTTGTCGGTAAGTGGGTGATGAAAGCATTCTACTTTTTACGTGAGCAATTTTCTGCTTGGCTACATCGTGAAAAAGAAGCTGTTAAAGATATTGCCACGACAGAGCCAGACGCTAACTTTGTAGAACCAGAAAACGAACCAGCTATTAGCTTTAATAGCGCTGATGAAGAAGAGCCAAAGCCTACTAAGCCTAAGCAAAAGCCTGCTGAAAAAGCCGATGATGACTTTAAAGGCTTTGATGAACTAGACGATATTCTTGACCAAGAAATTGGTTTCAGTGCCCTTGATGATGAATCATTCGATACCGTATCGGCACTGAATGCGCTTGATCAGAGCCCAGTCGTTGAGCCAGAAAAACCTGTTACAACGGTTGTTTCGCCTGCGCGCCCTATGCCTAAACCAAAACCTTCATATGAGCCACCACCAACGGCAAAAGAAAAATTTGAAGCACTGCTTGAAGAGCAGCCGCCTGCAAACCCGTTACCGTCACTTGATTTATTAGACCGCCCAGACAAAGCGAAAAACCCATTATCACAAGAAGAGCTTGATGGAATCTCGCGTTTAGTTGAAACCAAATTACTTGATTTTAATATTCAAGCTGCGGTTGTGGGTGTATACCCAGGTCCGGTTGTAACGCGTTTTGAGCTTGATTTAGCACCGGGTATTAAAGTGGCTAAAATCACTGGCCTAGCGAAAGATTTAGCACGTTCACTGTCTGCTGTAAGCGTACGTGTGGTAGAAGTTATTCCGGGTAAAACTTATGTTGGTTTAGAGCTGCCTAACAAACACCGTGAAATTGTGCGCTTAAGTGAAGTTATTAACGCGCCTAAGTTCGAATCAAACCCATCACCACTGACTATGGTGTTAGGTAAAGACATTGCTGGCGAGCCAGTATGTGCTGATCTTGGCAAAATGCCACATTTACTTGTTGCGGGTACCACAGGTTCAGGTAAGTCAGTGGGCGTTAATGTAATGATATTAAGCTTACTGTACAAATCGGGCCCTGATGATGTTCGTATGATCATGATCGACCCGAAAATGCTTGAACTTTCTGTGTACGAAGGCATCCCACATTTATTATGTGAAGTTGTGACCGACATGAAAGAAGCAGCCAATGCATTGCGTTGGTGTGTAGGCGAAATGGAACGTCGTTATAAGCTGATGTCGGCACTTGGTGTTCGTAACTTAAAAGGTTACAACCAAAAAGTGTTGGATGCCAAAGAAGCGGGTCAACCGATTCTAGATCCACTGTTTAAAGACACCGATGGCATGGCCGATGGCCCTGAAGAGCTAGATAAACTGCCAAGTATTGTGGTGGTTATTGACGAATTTGCCGACATGATGATGATCGTGGGTAAAAAAGTGGAAGAGCTGATTGCACGTATCGCGCAAAAAGCCCGTGCTGCAGGTATTCACTTAGTGCTAGCAACACAGCGCCCATCGGTTGACGTAATTACCGGTTTGATTAAAGCGAATATTCCAACCCGTATGGCGTTCCAAGTTTCAAGTAAAATTGACTCGCGTACCATTTTAGATCAGCAAGGTGCTGAAAACTTACTTGGTATGGGTGACATGCTTTACTTACCGCCGGGTACCAGTGTGCCTGTGCGTGTGCATGGCGCGTTTGTTGACGACCACGAAGTACATGCGGTTGTAGACGATTGGAAGAAACGTGGTAAACCAAATTATATTGATGAAATTTTAAGTGGCGATGCCACAGAAGAAATTTTACTACCAGGAGAAACCAGTGAAGACGGTGATGAAGAGTCAGATCCGCTTTACGATGAAGCAGTATCATTTGTAATTGAAACCGGCAAAGTGTCGGTATCGAGTGTACAGCGTAAGCTTCGTGTAGGTTATAACCGCGCAGCACGCTTAGTTGAACAAATGGAAACATCAGGCATTGTTAGCGCACCAGGACACAACGGTGCCCGCGAAGTCTTAGTGCCAAATGGTGGAGCAAATTAATGAAAAAAATTAAATACCTGGCCCTAATTATGGGCTGTTTATTAAGCGGTCAAAGTTTTGCAGACGACAGCGAAGCGTTGCAACAACAGCTGGCTGCGATTAAAAGTTTTAAAGCAGAGTTTTCACAGCAGGTTACCGATTCGCAAGACGAAGTTATCATGCAAGGTGAGGGGAATATTGCTCTTCAGCAACCTATGATGATCCGCTGGCAACAGCAAAGCCCAGACGATACTTTATTTGTATCAAATGGCGACAAAACGTATTACTTCGACAGCTTTGCAGAGCAAGTAACGATTATGAATACCCACAGCCTGATTGATTCAACTCCATTTGTGTTGTTGACTTCAAAAGATCCAGAGCAGTGGGCTAAATACCAAGTTGTGGCAACTGATGCAGGTTTTAGCGTCACGCCAAACAAAGGCGTTGAGAGCCAAGTTGAAAAGTTAGACATTAGCTTTAACGCTAAAGAGCAAGGCCTAGCATCACTGACAGTATTAGATACCTCTGGTCAGCAGTCTTTATTTACCTTTAAAGATGCTAAAGTGAACGAAGAACTTGCAACTCAAACCTTTGAATTTACCATTCCTGAAGGCGTTGAAGTTGACGACCAAAGCCAAGGTGATTAAGGCTTGAGTAATCTCGGATTTAATTTTGGTCCTGATGTGCGCCCACTTGCGGCGCGCATGCGACCCGAAACACTCAATGACTACATAGGTCAGCAGCACCTTTTAAGCCCCGATAAACCTCTTTACCAAGCGATTCTTGCAGGTCGATGCCACAGCCTCATTTTGTGGGGGCCGCCAGGCGTTGGTAAAACCACCTTAGCGCAGATTATTGCAAATCATGCCGATGCCAGCCTTATTCAAATGTCGGCAGTCACAGCAGGTGTAAAAGACATTCGTGAGGCCGTAAGCGAAGCAAAAGCAAACCTTGCCGGGCGAGGGCAGCGCACCTTATTGTTTGTTGACGAAGTGCATCGCTTTAATAAATCTCAGCAAGATGCATTTTTACCACATATCGAAGATGGTACTTTTATTTTTGTTGGCGCGACCACCGAAAACCCATCATTTGCACTTAATAACGCGATTCTGTCTCGTGCTCGTGTGTACGTTTTAAAAGCGCTTGAACAAGCCGACTTATTTAACGTCATTGAACGCGCTTTACGTGAAGACGTAGAGCTTAGCCAAAAACACATTGAAATTGCCGAAAACGCTAAACAAGCGCTTTGCCAAGCAAGTGATGGCGATGCGCGTAAAGTGCTTAACCTGTTAGAACAAGCTGTTGATTTAACCTCGGAGCAGCAGGGTAAATACCTTGTTGATCAACATGTTCTAAGTCAAGTTCTACCAACTCACTTAGCCAAGTATGACAAAGGCGGTGATGAGTTTTATGACTTGATTTCAGCGTTTCATAAGTCAGTGCGAGGTAGTTCACCTGATGGTGCTTTATATTGGTATTGCCGTATTTTAGCCGGTGGTGGCGACCCGCTTTATGTGGCAAGGCGATTATTAGCGATTGCTACAGAAGATATTGGCAATGCCGACCCGCGAGCAATGGAAGTGGCACTCAATGCGTGGGATATTTTTCAACGTGTTGGCCCAAGTGAAGGTGAGCGCGCTATTGCACAAGCCACCATTTATTTAGCCAGTGCCCCGAAAAGTAACGCTGTGTATATGGCGTTTAATCAAGCAATGCAAGATGCTAAAAATGAGCCGAGCCATCCGGTGCCAGAGCATCTACGTAATGCACCAACCAGCTTAATGAAAGACTTAGGTTATGGCGCTGAATATCGGTATGCACACAATGAGGAAGGTGCGTTTGCAGCAGGCGAAAAGTATTTCCCTGAGGCAATTAATGATCGCCAGTATTACTTCCCAACCGACCGCGGGCTTGAACAAAAAATAAAACAAAAGCTGGAATATTTAACCCAGCGCAACGAGCAAAGTGATATTAAACGTTATGAATAGTTTGAAACTTTACATGATGATTGCAATGGGTGGCGCTTCAGGGGCATGTTTACGCTATTTTCTTAGCGAAACCATGCTAAAACTGCTCGGTAGGGGATTCCCTTTTGGCACGTTGACAGTTAATATTCTTGGTTCATTGTTAATGGGCATTTTATACGGCTTGATTGAAAAAGAAATAATCGCTGTTAGCCCCGCTAAAACCTTAATTGGTATTGGCTTTTTAGGTGCATTGACCACCTTTTCAACATTCTCAATGGATTCGTTGTTGCTCTTGCAACAAGGTCACTTTTTTAAAATGGCCCTCAATATCACCTTAAACGTGGTGGTGTGTATATTTATGGCTTGGCTGGGCCTTCAGCTGGTAATGCAAAAAGGTTAAAAATCGAACATGTTAGATTCTAAATATTTACGTCAAGATATCGAACAAGCGGCTGCACGTTTAGCATCACGCGGTTACGAACTTGATACTGCAGCGGTAACTGCACTTGAAGAAAAACGCAAAACATTACAAGTAAAAACGCAAGAACTTCAAAGCGAGCGTAATGCAAGTTCCAAAGCTATCGGCCAAGCAAAAGCGAAAGGCGAGCACGAAAAAGCACAACAACTGCTTGATTCAGTCAGTAACCTTGGCGATCAATTAGACAGCGTAAAAGCAGAGCAAGACGCAGTACTTGAAGAGCTTAAGCAAATTGCACTTGCTATTCCAAACTTACCTGATGAGTCTGTTCCTGTAGGTGAAGACGAAGATCAAAACGTTGAAATTTCAACCTGGGGTACGCCTAAGTCATACGACTTTGAAGTAAAAGATCACGTTGATGTTGGTCAAGACGTAAACGGCCTAGACTTTGAAATGGGCGTTAAAATCAGTGGCGCGCGTTTCACTGTTATGCGTGGTCAAGTTGCACGTATGCACCGTGCTCTTACGCAGTTCATGCTTGATACGCACACAGACAAAAACGGCTACACAGAAATGTATGTGCCTTACCTAGTTAATAGCGCAAGCTTATACGGCACTAGCCAATTACCTAAGTTTGCTGGTGACTTATTCCACACATTAGGTTTAGTGGATGACGACGGTCAGCAACAACCAGGTTTTAGCTTAATTCCTACAGCTGAAGTACCGCTTACGAACAGTGCTCGTGACGAAATTTACGACGAAAGCGACTTACCAATTCGTTTAACAGCGCATACGCCTTGTTTCCGTAGCGAAGCAGGTAGCTATGGCCGTGATACACGTGGTCTTATTCGTCAGCACCAATTCGACAAAGTTGAATTAGTACAACTAGTAAAACCAGAAGATTCAATGCAAGCGCTAGAAGAGCTAACAGGTCACGCTGAGCAAATCTTACAAGCATTAGAACTTCCATACCGTAAAGTGATTTTATGTACGGGTGATATGGGCTTTGGTGCAGCAAAAACTTATGATTTAGAAGTATGGTTACCTGCACAAAACACCTATCGTGAAATCTCATCATGTTCAAACATGGTTGATTTCCAAGCGCGTCGTATGCAAGCGCGTTTCCGTCGTCAAGGTGAGAAAAAGCCAGAGCTACTTCATACACTAAATGGTTCAGGTTTAGCAGTTGGTCGTACACTGGTAGCAATCTTAGAGAACTATCAACAAGCAGACGGCTCGATTGTTGTACCAGAAGTATTGCGCCCTTACATGGGTGGCTTAGAAGTTATTAAATAACGTTTAAGTTCATAACGTTTTAAAAACCGTATTTTGATCAGAAAATACGGTTTTTTTATGCCTAGCATTAATAATAATTGCGGTACACAGTATTTTTAGTAGACTAAAAAAAGTACTACAAGTTTAAAAACTAAACTACATAGTATTTTATTAAAATACACGAAGGACTGCTGTTATGAAAAGACTACTCGCCGTAGCATCCGCTGCTTTATATTTAGCAAGCTCTGTCGCTTTTGCTAAAGACAAACCCAATATTCTAATTATATTCCCCGATGATGTTGGCTGGCAAAATGTAAGTGCTTATGGACTTGGTACCATGGGTTATAAAACGCCAAACATCGATAAACTCGCCCACGAAGGGGCAATGTTTACCGATCATTACGCGCAACCATCGTGTACTGCAGGGCGCGCTGCACTTATTACAGGTCAATATCCAATTCGTAGTGGCATGACTACAGTGGGACGACCTGGCGCTGAGCTTGGTTTAAAAGCGGGTTCTTATACCCTTGCCGAGGTATTAAAAGAGCAGGGTTATGCAACAGGGCAATTTGGTAAAAACCACTTAGGTGATCGCAACGAGCACTTACCAACCGTGCATGGCTTTGATGAGTTTTTCGGGAATTTATATCACTTAAATACTCAAGAAGAGTTTGAGCAACGTGATTACCCGAAAGATCCTGAATTCTTCAAAAAATATGGTACGCGAGGTGTTTTACATACTTACGCCACAAATGTAGATGACAAAACAGTTGATCCACGTTTTGGCAAAGTGGGTAAACAAAAAATTAAAGATACTGGCCAGCTTTCTCGTGAGCGTATGAAAACCGTTGATAAAGAGTTTATGGACGCAAGCATAGACTTTATTAAACGAGCGAAAAAAGCAGATAAACCTTTCTTTGTTTGGTTTAACCCAAGCCGAATGCATATGTACACGCGTTTAAGTGATGAGAGCCGTTATTTAGCAGAAGAATACACCACAGAGCATGATTTATACGGCAGTGGTCTGATTGAACATGATCAACAAGTGGGCGAGTTAATGGCTGCACTAGATGATATGGGTGTGCTTGATAACACTATTGTTGTTTATTCTACAGATAATGGCCCGGAGCACAGTGCTCGATTACATGGTGGTACAACGCCTTTCCGTGGTGAGAAAATGACGACCTATGAAGGTGGTGTACGTGTGCCTATGATTGTTCGCTGGCCAGGTAAAGTACCTGCAAATACAGTATTAAACGGTATTCAATCGCACATGGATATTTATACAACCCTTGCAGCAGCAGCGGGTGAACCAAATATCGTGAAAAAAGCGCTTAAAGAACACAAGCAACCGATTGATGGTGTAAACAACTTAGATTATTGGTTAGGTAAAACAGACGAAAGTGCGCGTGATAGTTTTCTGTATTATTACGAATCAAGCATCAAAGCTGTACGTTACAAACAGTGGAAACTTCATTTCGAAACAAGCGAAAACTATTACGCTCAGTACGAAAAGCAAAAGTTCCCGATTATCTATAACTTACGCATGGATCCGTTTGAAAGCTTTGATGGTTTAACTGACCGTTCAGACATAGTGCAAGCTAAACAATGGCTAAATGAGCCCGTACAACACTTACTTGGTGAGCATATTCAGTCATTATCAAAATATCCACCACTACAAAAAGCGGCTAGCTTCGACTTTAGTCAGTTAATGGAACAGTTGATGTCTGGTAAGCAGTAACACTTAATAAAACGATTTATTAAGTTGTTTTTAAATAAATAGCCGCATCGGGAAGCCATGCGGCTTTTTACTTTTGGCGAAAAGACTGTAGATAGTAAAAGCCAAAGTGGATCTAAACCTGAACAATTAACGTATTCAAAGCATAAATTTAATAGTGTGAAGCAATATGAGTAATAAACAAAAATCTGTGCCAATATCACGATTTTCACGCGCTGCTCGGCTTGGCTCTTTAGCTGGTAAAGTCGCAGGTAATATGTTGTTTGAAGGCACAAAAGCATGGGCGACGGGCAAGCAAACATCACGACAAGAGTTATTGTTACAGCCTAAGAATATTCAGCGCTTTGCAGAGCAGCTTGCAAATCTTCGCGGTGCTGCAATGAAATTGGGGCAGCTGTTATCTATGGATAGCGGTGAATTACTCACTCCTGAGCTATCTGCAATTTTAGCAAGGCTGCGTTCAGAAGCGACGCCCATGCCACAAAAGCAGCTAGTTAAAGTAATGCGTGAGCATTGGGGGGATGCGTGGCTAGAGCAATTATCGCATTTTGAACTCAGACCATTTGCTGCGGCATCAATAGGGCAAGTGCATATTGCTTATCGAGAATCGGGCGAAAAGTTAGCAGTTAAAGTGCAATACCCAGGTATTGCAAAAGGCATTGCCAGTGATGTTGATAACTTAGCTTACCTTCTGAAGCTCAGTGGCTTATTACCCAAAGAGGTAGAAATACAGCCTCTTATCGATGAAGCAAAACAACAGCTTATAAACGAAGCTGACTACGAATTAGAAGCGAGTTTTTTAAAACGCTACAGCGAGTGTTTAAAGGATGACGACAATTACCTTATTCCAACTGTGGTAGATTCGCTTAGTTCTTCTCAAGTTTTAGTCATGAGCTTTGTTGAAGGGCAAGAGCTAGATGAGCTGGCAAGCACTGAGCAAGCGCTTCGTAATAAAGCGGTTGAACAGTTACTCAGTTTATTCTTACGCGAATTATTTAGCTTTAAACTAGTTCAAACAGATCCAAACTTTGCTAATTATCAATATCAAATCGACAATCAACGCTTAGTGCTTTTAGACTTTGGCGCTACCCGAGAACTACCTCAGCATATTAGTGCTGGTTACTTACAGTTATTATCTGGAGCGATTAGTAACGACAGAGCAGGCGTTGCAACAGCAGCGCAGCAAATTGGCTATTTTCAACAAGGGCTTGCTCAAGAATATATAGATAATGTCGTTGATATATTTCTACTCGCCTGTGAGCCACTGCGTCAACAAGGTGAGTATGATTTTGCAAATAGCGACTTACCAAAACGAATTAAAGAGCTCGGCCTAAAAATGAGCACCGCCTCAGAGCACTGGCACGCACCACCCGTAGATGCCTTGTTCGTTCACAGAAAACTAGCAGGCCTCTTTTTAATCGCTGCAAAGCTAGGAGCAAAAGTGAATGTGAACAGTATTTTTAAGGAGTTTGAAGTACAGAGGGATAAAGAATAGAACAGAGTTTGGGGTAGAGAAAAAATGGTCGGCAAAGCAGGATTTGAACCTGCGACCCCTGACACCCCATGATTTTCTTCAAAATTAAGTTAACCTATTGAAATTATGTAACATTACAAATTTACCACTGTTTTTTTACACAGTAAAAAGTGCATTTTTTCTCATTTTTATACTTTTGTAAAATCAAGCGGTTAGAGCGCTTATTACAAATGCAATTCTCAGCTTTTTTATAAAGCCTTTCCTAAACAACATATTAGAAAATCTAATTGTGCAAGCCTAAGTTCAAGCGACTTCAAAATTCACTTTCAGACAATCAAATTTTTCACTATACTGTATGTGTGTACAGTACTTTGGTTTTGTTACTTATGTTCGTTATCCCAATTTATATCGAAGCTGGTATTACAGGCTTTGAATCTCCTGCGGCTCAATACAAAGAGCTCGGTTTATCGCTCGATCAGCTCTTAATTAAGCATCCTGATGCTACCTTTATCGGTATGGCTTCCGGCCAGTCTATGCAGGGAGTAGGAATATATGATGGTGACTTACTTTTAGTTGATAGGGCGGTGGATGTTAGTACCGGTGATATTGTTGTTGCAAGCTACAATGGGTGCTTTGTATGTAAGATCATAGATAAAGATAACCGGTTGCTGTTATCAGCCTCTGATGAATTTAAACCAGTGTATGTTTCACCGGAGGATGATTTTTGTTTAGAAGGGGTTGTTACAAGAAGTATCAGACTTCATAAGCCTTGTTTGGAGTTTGCTAGTAGGTAAGGTCCTCAAAACTTAGTAATACTAAAGTTTGTTGATGTTTATCATTTTAATGTGGTTTAACTTACTGCATAATCACTCGCGGAAGTCTTAAAATAACAAAGGGAAAATATGAAAACATCAATTCTAAAAACTGCATTATTCGTCGGCGTACTATCAGGTGTTGCAGGTTGTCAATCTACTCAATATAAACCTGTAGAAGTTACAGACGTTGTAAACATTCCAAATCAAAGCCAAGAAGAAATTTACAATAAAACTCGTCAATGGTTTTCACAGTATTTTGTTTCTGGTGAGTCTGTTGTTGATTACGAAGATCCGAAAACAGGCACTATTATTGGTAATGGTATCGCTGAAAACGGCACTGACTTTATGGGAGTAATTCGATATAGCTTTAAATATAACGTTCGTATCGATACTAAAGACGGTAAATTCCGCGCTATTACTAAAATAGTAGAGCATACAAATACAGACCATAAAAGTAGCTATACGGTTTCGTATGTAACCGATGAGAGAAGTGCAGCAGCTGAGCAAAAAGTCAAAGAGATTGTTAGTGATATTGAAAGCTATGTAACTAGTGAAAGACATAATACAAAATCTAGCTGGTAGCTAAAGTTAAAGAAAAACCCGCTTAATTAGCGGGTTTTTTGTGCCTTAGTATTTATGGATTAGCCGGCTAAGTTTTTCGTTGGCGGCTTTGGCAATTTCGAGCAGCTGATAGGGCTGTATTGCCATGCTCTCACGGATGACGTTGGGTAGTTTATCGAATGATGTCACCATATCATCAAGTGCGAGTGCTTGGGTTCGGGTTGTTTGGCCGTTTTCTATGGTGAGTAGAATTCGTTGGTAGTCGAGTGGGTCGGGCGCTTTGCTAATGGCCATTTGTTGCTGGGCGTCAAATGCGCGGATAACTTTTAAGTGAAATTGTGGGCTTATCCACATGGCGTAGGCGTAAACCAGTTCTTTGCATGCATATGTGCCAATACGCTGCTTTTTACTAATAGCCGGAATTCCGTCTTTTTCTAACTCGTTAATTAATTCTTGGATTTGTTGACCGGCTAAAAAATATTGAGGGCGGTGCTTAAGGTTATTACCTGCAGCTTTATGCAAATCGTTTAAGAGATATTTACCGTCAAAATTACGAACCGGTTTCGATAGAATTGTTAAGTTAGTCATTGCTGACTCCTGTTGAATAGTGATTTAACATCACCACCAAAGTCGCCAAACAGGTGGTGGTGACACGAGCAGGGTTGGCGAACCGGCTTCAACAGATACCGGCAGACCCGAAGGTCTCCCCACCCGTGCCACCATAATGTAGGTACACGAATGCACTGACACAAAAAAACACGCAAAGGTCAGAGGCGTGTTGTGTCTCTGCTGAATATTTCAGGTCGCCAAACCCGATACCAGATTTTGCTGGTACGTGCTCAGTATGGGCTGGCTGTTGTTTTTTGTCAATATCATGGCTTCTATGTGCATTGATGATTTAGTTAAGATTCACCGTCAAATTAGGCACTTGAACCCATTCAACTTGTTTACCAAATTCGGTATAGACTTTGGTTGATTTACTGTCTGAGTGGCCCATACGAGTTTGTGGGTCCCAGCCTTGGGCTTTTATTAGCCTTGCAGATAAACCACGTATTTCGTGGTAAGTGGGGCGCTCTTCAGGCTTTAGGTGGTTGTATACACCTAGCTTGTCTCTTACTTTTGAAAACTCTGTGCTTATGTTTTTGCTAACTATTTGAGTTACGTGATTTACTAAAGCGCTAGTAGGGTTTGAGTTTTTCTTTGGTAGCCTGTGTACAACATAAGGTGAAACAATTCTATCGCGGCTGTTGTCGATAATTGTTTTAATGGTTTCGTTGATTGGGATGATCACATGTGAAGCTTCGCTTTTATGTGTTTTCTGGCGGTGAATTGCTAACTCACCATATATGGTACCAAATTGGTCTTGTTGTGGTTGTTTATACCAAATACAACCACAGCGCCCAGGCTCTGCTTTTCTTAATTTATACTCAATACGTGATATTTCTAACACGGCATGTGTAGTTTGCATGGTTAAATCCATTGCTGTTCTCAACCATAGTGGGGCAGCTGCACGTATTTTTTCGAATGCATCAACATCTAACGCTTTACGTTTTTTACGCTCACTGGGTTTTTTGATTTTAAGAGCGGCGGGGTTGGTTGTCATGTGGCCGCTGTCTTTTGCATAATCGAAAACCAGTTCTAAAAAGCTGAGTTTTCGGTTATACACGTTGTTACTTGCACCTTTGTGAAAGTGCTCCATGTATTCGGTTACATCACTAAGCGTGATATCTTCGCCTGGCATCGTGAAATAACTTTTCATACGTTCGGCATCATTAGTCCAGGTAGATAGCAAATTATTACCTGGGGATTTGTCGGCAGTCATTCGCTCAATAATAGAGTCAACTATTAGGTTCAAACCACCTTGAGATTCACTGCCTGTAAGCAGTTCATCTAGCTTAGAGTTGCTACGTTTAATACGGTTGTACTCATTGGCTATAATGATAGCTTCAGTTCTATTTTGACTGACGATTTTACGTTTACCGTTAACAAGTTTAAGTTGATAGCCGGCGTTTTTAACAAAATATAAAAACGGCGGCAGGTCACGGTTTTTGTTTAGACGTTTTCTTGGTGCCATTTTAGCTATTCGCTGCTAGTTTTAATGCTATTTCTTTTGCTTTAGCGTTAGTGCCGGGTTGTTGATCATCATAAATATACACTTGTTGACCAGGGCCTACTAACTCTCCTTGAACATATCCAGTTGCTACCCAATCTCGCAGAGAGTTATAGCTAGGTAATGAATCTTCATGGAAATACATTTTAGCCCAGCAACGGGCTTTCATTAATTTAGGCTTCTTCATTTGGCACCTCTTGCAGTTCATCTAAGTGGGGAAGAATTTCAAGTGCTTCGTCTAGGTCTTCACACTCATATTTAACGCGGCGGCCATTGGTGCGAATTTCAATAACGACGCCATCGGCCTCTTCTAAAATAGTGATTACTTTCTTAGCCATAGTTTTACCTCAAAATAAGAGTCGTTCTTGCCTTGGCTGTTTAGCCTCAGGCCTATTATCAGCATCAACCACTTCTATAAATGGCTCTTGCTGATATTGGTTACAAAGCTCTGTGATGAACACTTGGGTTTTGTGTACTTGGCATTGGCCATATCGAGTTTTAGTTTGCTGTTGGCCGCACCTATCTATGTGAGGGCAGTGTTTATCATCTGCCTTACCAATGTGCTTATAGGCCTGACAGCTAATACAGGCCTTTGGCATGGTGATTAAATTACCCATTATGCAGCCCAAAGCTCACTGAGTTCCCGCTCAAGTCGGTAGTGGTCTAAACGTTCTTCTAACTTTTCTCGA
The DNA here is from genome assembly GCF_015278155.1 of Pseudoalteromonas simplex. Taxonomy (NCBI): domain Bacteria; kingdom Pseudomonadati; phylum Pseudomonadota; class Gammaproteobacteria; order Alteromonadales; family Pseudoalteromonadaceae; genus Pseudoalteromonas; species Pseudoalteromonas simplex. Next base: position 192,061 of record NZ_JADILN010000005.1, on the reverse strand, counting down.
GCTGATTTTTGACGTTCGCTATAAGGAGCTGCTCGCGGAGCGTCTTTCTTAGGTGAAGTTTGCTTTGCGATACTCACCGTGATTGGTTTGTTTTTGGTTTTAGGTGTAGCGCTTCGTTTTTTATAAGGCTTACGAACACAGCCACAACCAAGTACTCTGCCTAAGTTACCTTTTTTAACTGAACGCTCAGTGCCACAAACACAGCGACATAAAAAATATTGGCCACATGCTTCCTCAGATAGCACTGTCCAATTGTTAAATACATCGCCTGCTGTTATTTGTATTTTGCTTTTGGCCATGATGCCTCCTTTCGTTTTTCAGCCTGGTTCTTACGTTGATAATATTGACGTATGCGGGCCCTTTGTTGGGCTACACAGTTGCGTTTAAATTTGTGCATCGCTTACTGTTTCAAATAGATTGAATGGCAATGTGATATCTGTTTGTAGATATCGCTAATGTATTTAGCCTGGTGTTTTGCATCATCTAATGCGTTGTGTGGGTTACCTTTAAATGCATTTGATTTTTTAGGGTCAATACCGAGTACTCGACGGCCAACATCAACCATGGTGCGAACATCACGGTCATTGCTAAAATGCCATGGTTTAGTCATATTGGTGGCTTTATAGGCGTTGGTTAAAATGGTGTTGTCGAATGTGGCGCCATTACCCCAAACAACACGATTTATAAACCCTTCGATTTGGTACATCCATTCGTTGAATTCGAGCAGGGCATCTTTAAGCGGCATGGTGTCATTGGTGTTAAAAATCGAACGGGCATCATCGTTTTGCTTCATCCACCATTTAAGTGTTGAGCCATCTACCTTGCCGTATTTCATGGCATCTTCTATGTCGATGACTTGGTAAAATTCTGCACCAATATTGCCTGTAAGTGGGTTAAAGAATACGGCGCCTATTGATACGATCACCGCATTAGATTGTTGGCCAATAGTCTCTAGGTCGAGCATGACATCGTTGAGTTCTGTATTCATGGTGTTTCCTGTTATGTCCAAGGGACTAAGCCCAGTTGTTGACGTTTATCGTTCCACTTTTTAACCAGTTGGCAGGCTTCTTTTTGAAGCTTTTTGCTAGTTAGTAAGCGGCTGATCTCTTTTTGGTCTTTGGCTTTAAAGCTGACCAAGGTTTCAAGCGTGGCTTGCTCAAAGCTGTTCATCTTCATTGCTTAAAGTAAGTAGGTCTGTAGCTGTTAGCTCCCAGTTATTTGCTTTAACACGGCGTAACCAATTACCACAGAGCTTTAAGGTGTCTTTTTTAGGGCGCAAGCCGCCTTTAGGGGCTTCGACTAATTCGGCTTCATCATCTTTGTTGAGGATGATTAAACCACCACGGCCACTTTGGTGTAGGTAGAGTAGTGGGGTTTGCCTTGCATCGTGGCCTTCGACCATTCCACCAATGTGATACGGGTAGGTTTGTACAATGTCGGTATCACCACGGTAGATTTGCACTATGTCAGCGGCAGCTAAACGGTTTTTAAGTTCGCTTATTTCGGTTTTAAGCTGGGCCGTTGTTTTGCGTTCGCTTTGATAAAGGCGCTTCTGTTGCTCAGTCGCTAAGCGCTGGCTTTCTAGCTTGTCTTTGTAGCTTTTAATTTTGTCGCGAAGCTTTTTAAGTGTGCCGGCAATTTCTTTATAAGCTGTTAGCGTAATCGTTAAATCTTTTACTTTAGCTAATGCTTGATCGCGTTCTCTTTGTGCTTGCGCCAGCTGTTGATCGGCACTTTTTGCATTTTTAAGTACAACTGCAGCACCTTGCTCATAGTCTTTTACCAAAGCAGTAAGCTTGTCATTTTGTATTTGTAGCTGCTGTTCGTTTTCAACCATTTGATCAAACTCAGCAACTTCTTGGTTATAAGCCGCAACTAAATTATCTATTGCATCTACGACTGATAAAGGGTGATTACTCATGGTATTTATCCTGGTGTTAAACCCAGCTTTCTAGGTTCTGTTCAAAAATCAGCAATGCGATTAATAGCGTGATGAATAGCATTGCTGATAGGGCTTTCTTAAGGGGTTTCATGCTGCCAAAACTGCTTTTGGGATGCGTGTGTTTTCAATCAGACTTAAAAAGGCTTTCGTCATGCATAAATCACGGCGGGCGCTAGCGTTTAAAGCAATTGAGCCAAGCACTACTTGGTTGTTGATATCAAATAAAATGATTAAGCAGTATTTGGTACCTGACTCGTAAATGCGTAGCTCTTCACCATGCATGCGTTGGTTCATGAAGTTAATGCGTTGTTTTAGCTGGTTGATCACCAGTGATGTGAATACGTTTAACATAGCTTTTTCCTTTTCCTGTTGTGTTGTTTTAGTTGCTTACGGCAACCACTCGGCTGGTTTGATTGGGCAAGTGCGTACCAGCGAACTGTGAAACTTTGCTTTAGGCCGCTTGTGGCGGTGGCTCTGGCGGCGGGTTATTAGCTGCTTTTAAATTTGGGATCACTAATTCAAAAGGGCTGACCTTTTGAGCTTGTTTTAGCTTGTGTAATAACGGGGCTGTTGCTGCGTTATTTCGTGCTGTTGGGAATATAAATACTTTGGTCATATTCACTCTCCTTGGCCTTAGGCTGCTAGTAAGTCGTTTTGCAGTTCACGCAGTCGGCGTAAACGGGTGGTGCGAACAGTTCGGGTTACTCGAATCGTTCTAAAACTGCGCTCAACGTCACTGTTAGTTGCACTTAACAACACAAGCACTAGGCACATGGTGTAACGCAACACACCTTGCTTAATTGCTTGGTGTACCGTTTGGCGCATTGAATGGGTGTTAAATTTGAAGCTGAGCTCATTACAGGCTTGGCGAACTGTGGTGGGCTTTACACCCAATGATTCAGCAATAGACTTTTGTGTTAGGCCTTTTGCTACAAGCAGCAGCGTACGTGCTTGCTGTGCAGGTAAGCGAGAATGTGGCTTTGCACTTACGTGCATATCGTCAAGCTGGTATCCAGTTTCTGTGCGTAATGGGTTCATAACTTCAAATAACAATTTAATTTGTTTTTTAAATTTACAATATAAATTGTAAATGTCAACGTAAAAACAATTTTAATTGTATTCTGGTGTGTGGGATAGGTATAAAAAAACCGCCAGAAGGCGGTTTAAGAGAGAGTTGTTAAGTTATCTAATTATTTATTATATACATCACCCTCAATAGTAAAAGCTTGCTCTACTGAATCTGTTACTACCGCGTTAAAGCTATTAGTCCCTCTATATGTCGTTTTTACTAATATGTAATTACCCTTGTCCCAGTAAACAGTTTTAACGTGCTCATAACTATCGGGGTTCTTTAAACTTCGCTTGATCATTTTTTCAAGCAAAGTATGTGAACCATCAAATTGACTAAATTGCTTTTCTATAGAGCGAACCCGGTCCATTTTTTCATTGTAAAACGAGTACTTGTCTTTATAAGTCTTATTTTCTGGCGCTAACTTTATAAGCTTTTCATATATTTCAAAGTTCTTTTTTGTTTCAGCGGTTGGTATTTTCGCAACTTTTTCTACCAATTCGAGCTCAGTAGCTTTATTTTTTAGTTTGACTAATTCGGGGTCTGTAACGGTGTTATATGCGCCAGCTAATCTTTTTGCTTTTAGGTATTCACCTTGATCAATTAGCTGTTTCATTTGCTCGAGTAGTTGAGCTTTATTTTGATTGTACTGGGCTAATTGGGAAGAACGAACTTGCTGCTTGGCTGACTCTTCACGTGAGTCTTGGATAGTCGAATAGAAATAAAACAATATGATTAATACAACAACTAAACCACCACAGCCAATATTACCTCTTTTCTTCTTAAGCACAGCACCACAATTAGGGCAACTTGCTGCTTTTTTACTTATTTGGTGACCACATTCCTTACATTTTATTAGTGCCATATCATTCCCTATGTATGTTTTATATTTATTTTAAATTAATTTCTTTTTCTATAACTACCAATTACAACACCACAAATGGTTGCATCAGGCAGCATTTCTATAATCGGCGAAGGCCAGTTTGGATTAAGCGCCTTTAAGTATTTTTGACTTCCGTCAATGATAAGTTGTTTAAATGTAGCCTCTAAATTACCGTTTTGTCTAACAACAACGCAGGAACCATTTCTTGCTTCAACTTCAGGATCCACGAAAATTATTTCGCCATTTATGAAGTCAGGAGACATTGATTCACCGAGAACTTTTAAAGCAAAAGTATGACTGCTATGTTTTTCAGGGCATGGGTAAAATTCATCAACTTCAGAAATTTGAAATGCTTCACTGATTTCTGTCCAAGCGCCAGCTTGTACCCAACTAATTAGGGGTACGTCAGATTTGTTCTGAGGAAGTGTTTGTGTATTACCCTCGGAAAGTTCCATATAACCATGTCCAGATTCAAGCCAGTTAGCTGAAACATTTAAAAACCTAGCTATCGCCACTAAATTTCTTGGTTTTAGCGTTTTTCCAGCACAGATAGCTTGGATTGATTGCTGACTGGAACCTACAGCAGAGGCAACTTGCTCTTGGGTGACCCCTTTATCTTTTAAAACATAGTTTAAACGTTGAGCTAATGTATTCATAAGAAAGTACTTTATTAGTTTTACTTAGTTTACAAAATAATTTGTACAATAAAAAACAATATAAATTGTTGATTAATACAATTTAAGTTGTATCCTGTTCGAGAGTTATGCAAAAATAGGTATTAAAATGAGTATTCATCTCGGGTTACAAAAAGCCATTTCTACCATTGGTGGGCAAGTAAAATTAGCTAAGGCAATTAATACTTCTCAGCAAAATATTTCTAATTGGCTTCGTACGGGAAATATTGCCCCGAATAAAGTTATTTTGATTGAGAGGGTAACGGGCGTTTCTCGTCATGAGTTGAGACCTGACATTTATCCGCCAGAGGATACAAAACAAGCTGCTTGATTGGATTGTTTTCATGGTTTGGTTCCTGTGTTGTTGAGCTTTTAGATTAGCCATTCAGCATTAAGGAATTTAGCTAAACGAATATATGTTTTTTTATACAGGTGATTTATGGAAAACGAAAAATGCGAATGTATTGGTGTTGCGACTTTTAACATCGATGGTGAAACAAAGCAGTTCGGTTTAACTCAAGAGGACTTTGATCTTTTGAAAGAAAGAGAAATGAAGCTCCAAGAACGAATTGATAAAACATCAAAGCACCTGGAGCAAGTGGCTGAAGAAAAAGCTAATTTAGAAAACAAACTAGCCGTTATTCGTCAGTCGGTAGCCAGTTCTCAGGTAAAAGTTTGAGGGCAGGGCCTGTGCATTTCAATTTAGTCCGACCGTATATGCGCTCATCGTTTTCAAAGAAATACTCTTCACCTTGCTTGGTTACAAGTAATTCGTTAAACCAGCCGGGCGCTTGTTCTATTTTGAACTGGGCTGCTTCTAACCCTTTTTCAGTAATAATGTATGAGTTTTGGCTATCTATTGCGAAGCGAATATACCCTTCATCTTTAAGCCAATTAATCGTTGGCAAAAAGACTTCTTCTAGATTTTCTATAAGCCGGTTGATTCCATGCTCTGACAAAAAAGACTTAAGTTGTTCATCGGTTAATTCAACTTCAAAGGGAAAGCCTTTGGCTGTGTGGTGCAGTACAAGTGAACTAATTAAGACAAATTTATTTTGTGGGTCTAGTGATATCGACATTTAGCTTCCTTATCTTAGTTTGTTGGTGTGGTTACTAAACATACTAATTTAGGGAAGCGTTTTTTAACAGGAATTTTAATTATGCAGCAGGCAACGTTAGATGATGTAAGGGATGCTTTGCAGTATCTTGACCCAAATTTAGATCGTGATACCTGGGTTAGAATTGCCATGGGCATTAAAAATGAGTTTGCCGATGCAGGCTTTGATATTTTTGATTCGTGGAGCGCTGGCGGTGAGCGTTATAAGCCAAGCGATGTTAAAAGCATGTGGCGCAGCGTAAAAGCGGGCGGCGGTGTTACGATTGGTACTGTAATCGGCATGGCTAAAGATAAGGGCTTTACATTTAGCCGAGAACCTATGACGGTGGAACAACAAGCCAAACTCAACGCTGATTACGCTAAACGAGCAAAAGAGCGCGAAGCGAAAGAAGCAGAAGAAGGAGCAGCGCGCCAGCGTTGGCATGGGGTAATTAGTGATTTTTCCAAATATATCATTGATAACTTCACTATACCGATAAAATCAAATAAGTACTTAAGCGATAAAAAAGTAAATGCCTATGGAGTACTGGGATTTAAGAAGTCGTTTATTTTGATTATTCGCGATAACTTTACTACTGAGTTAGTTGAAGGTGGTAAAGAGATTAAAGCCTTCTTTGATACTTTACCTAGCGAAGATGAAGGTAGAGATTTTTCGTTTTTACATATCAAGCGTGGCAGTTTGGCCATTCCCCTCATTGATATTAATAAGCAGATTTGGAACATCCAAGTAATCAACAATACTGGTACCAAGTTATTTTTAAAGCATGGCCGTAAATCAGGGCTGTTTCATTTTATTGGTAAAGCAAGTAGCTGTAATATTTTGGCTGTTTGTGAAGGGTATGCAACAGGCGCGAGCATTCATATGGCGACTGGTTGGCCGTGTGCGGTGGCCCTTGATGCGGGTAATTTGTTACCAGTGGCTTTGGCATTTTCTGAAAAGCTAAAAGATAAGACCTTTTTGTTTTGTGCAGATAACGACGTTAATACAAAGGGAAATCCTGGCATTACTAAAGCGAATGAAGCAGCAGCTGCGGTTAATGGCCTTGTTGCTGCACCAGATTTTTCTGGTATTTTAAATAAGGAGGCTGCTTGATGGCCTCGCGTTCTTTAACAGATTGGAATGACTTACATGTAAGTGCAGGTTTAGCTGAGGTTAAAAAGCAGCTATCTGCTGTTGTTGATAAGCCTAGCGCTAATGATGGTGATAACCCTCCGCCGAAAAACGCTGACGCGCGGGAGCGTTCACTGGGGGATGAGCCGTGGCAACGGCTTTTCCAAAGAACGAATGCTGGCAATCCGCAAGCGAATATCAGTAATACAAAGTTGGTTTTAGAACATGATCCTGCTTTTGATGGTGTTTTAGGTTATTGCAATTTTAGCTATCGGATCATTAAGCGTAAGTTACCGCCGTTTAAAATGGCAAAGCTTGGTGAATGGACTGATGCCGATACTGAGCGCTTACGTATTTACTTATCTGAAAGCTATGGTTTTACACCTAAACCCAGTGATGTACTTGGTGCTATTTTGGTTCATTCCGAAGAGCATGCCTTTCATCCCGTTCAGGATTATTTAACGTCAATAAAGTGGGATGGTAAGCCACGGGTGGCTATGTGGTTACATGATTACTTAGGTGTAGAAGACTCAGATTATGCGGCTATGGTTGGCACATTCTTTTTGGTTTCTGCTGTAGTTCGGGTAATGCGGCCACCTGTAAAAGTTGACTCGGTGTTGATTTTAGAGGGCTTGCAGGGGTTGGGTAAATCGACAATGTGCCACAACCTATTTGGTGATTGGTTCACTGATACTCCGATGGCTTTGGGTGAAAAAGATACGTTTCAACAAATGCAGGGGATGTGGGGAATTGAACTTGCAGAGCTTGATGCGTTTAATAAAGCTGAGAACACTAAAGCTAAACAGTTCTTTGGTTCCCAGGTTGATAGGTATCGCCCCAGTTATGGGCGCATGGTTCAAGAGTTCCCGCGACAGTGTGTTTTTATTGGTACCACAAATCAAGATAGGTATTTAAAAGACTCAACGGGTAACCGGCGCTATTGGCCTGTGATGTGTACAAAGATATGCCAAGAGGCCATAAAGCGAGATAGGGATCAGTTATGGGCAGAGGCGGTTCACCTATTAAATGAGGGGACACCTTGGTGGCCTACTGATGAATACAAACACCTATTTGAAGAGCAACAAGAGGATAGGTTCGACTCCGATGTATGGGAGGGGCTTATTTATGATTGGCTACAAAAGAACAGACGTGTTGATTATTCAATCGCTGACATTATGGGGGAAGCATTGAGTATGGACCCACATGCTATGCGTCCACCTGAACAAAAACGTGTTGGCCAAATTATGCATCGCCTTGGTTTTGAGAAAAAGAAAAAGCGCGTAAATGGCAAACGACCTGCCTTTTATTACCCGCCGGAGGGCTTTTGGGATGCTAGATAGCCTATTTACTATGACCATGACCGCAGGGGGTGACCTCTGTAAGCCGCGTGTTTACTGGATTGGTCATGGTGGTCACGGTGGTCACGGTGTTTTCACGCACACATACGCGCGCGCGTGCGAGCGGACGCATCTGATATCTATATTCTATTTAATAATGTTACTTCCTAATGTATGTAAAAACACTATGACCACTATGACCAGTATGACCATAGTAGTATTTATAAGGGTTGTAGCGGTCACGGTGGGTGGTCACGGTAAAAATCAGGGTGACCAAAACAGTTTTAAAGTTATTAGCAATACGGCGGGGATGTAAGATGCAATTAGATCTAAGAGAACAAGCTGAAAACGATTTAGCACAATGGGGCCTTTGGGCGAGAGAGAAGAACTTACCAACGCTAAAGGCTCAGAACCTCGTTACATCGCGTTCAGTGAAGCTAGATATTAACGGTTGCCCTTTAGTGATAAAAGATGACTATGCACAAGTACTCGATGCCAGTATTGCAAGAATGCGACATTTAGATCCTACTTACCCGCTTATTGCTCGCCAGTACTTTAGCTTGGGGTTGAGCTACCGAATAATTGCTCAGGAAACAGATATCAATAAAGACAAGGTGTCTTCTATTGTTGGTGAGATTGTGAGCTGGGTTGCTAGTGATCTTATTAAAGCGGCGTAGATCTTTTTTTCAAAAACTGTTGCTTTTGTCCAGACAGAAACTATACTGATTCAGGTAAGCTTAGCAAAGCTACAACATAAAGCCCGAGGTTAACGCCTTGGGCTTTTTTGTTTCTGCTTTTTAGCTCACGTTCCTGTTGTTGACCCGCTTTGGCTTTGCCTGAGCGGGTTTTTTCGTTTGAGGCCCCTATGAAAGTAAACAAGCTATTAGCCGCTGGTGTTACCGGTGTACTTGCGCTTGCAGGCGTTACGATTGCACAGTTTGAAGGTGAGGTAAGAACGGGCTATGTCGATCCTGTTGGTGTGGTTACCGCTTGTTTTGGTCACACAGCGACAGCTGAGCTTGGCAAGAACTACACAGAGAACGAATGTTTAAGTTTGTTTGCTAAAGACTTAGGCGAACATAACAAGCAGCTGCTAAGAGCTGTTAGCGTATCAATGTTAGCAAGCGAACATGCTGCTTACTTGTCATTTCATTACAACGTGGGTGCTGGGAACTTTCGTAGTAGCACGTTATTAAAACTTTTGAACAATGACCAACGAGTGAAAGCGTGTAATGAGTTATCGCGTTGGGTTTACGCTGATGGCCAGAAGTTACCAGGCTTAATTAAGCGCCGTGAAGCAGAACGCCAGTTATGCTTAAGCGAGCTCAGCGATGTTTAGTTTAAACAAAGTATTGTTTTCAGGCTTGGGAGTGATGCTTGCGATATCAGTGTTTCGATATTTAGGTGTTAGCGCTGAGCTTGATGAAGCGCGTGATAGTAACGAACAGCTACTCGGCACCATTCAAAGCTATAAGAATCAGGTTGAGATGCTAGCTAACAACTTAGTGAATGCTGAGAAGCAAAATAAGCGATTACTAAAAGAGCGCACTTTACTGGAACAAATTCGTGCAAAGCACTTAGCACAACTTACCTCTATCGAAAATAAGCTTCAAACAACTAACTCACAACTTGATGCATTAAGGCTATCGACTAATGAAACAACTAAAAACTGGGCTAATGACTGTGTGCCTAGCGCTGTTATCAGCGTGTTCAAGTACGCCAACGCTAGAGCCTGTAATCAAAACAGTCGTACAAACTGAGTATGAGTTTGTGCGGATGCCTAACGAGTTCATTAAACCTTGTGAGGTTAGCATTCAAGTTGTTGGAGACAATACATCTCACAGTCAGTACACAGTGTATTTAGAGACCGTTATTGATACCTGCAATGAGCAGCTATCAAGAGCGCGAGAGTGGAACAATGCGAATAGAAACAAGTGATATAGCTATGCAAAAGGCCGTCAGTGTAACGACCTACAGCGCAAGCTTAGGCACTGCAGCTGGAGGGATATTTAGCTTGAATGAGTGGGCTATATTACTGGGGATTATATTCGCAGCATTAACATTCTTAGTTAATGCGTGGTTTCAACATAAGCGTGACGAACGTGAAGCACGTAAGCATGAAGATGATAGAGAGTTCCATCGAGCAAGAATGGAAGCGCTACAACAAAGCGATCATGCACAGCTGTTATGCCAGGCTGATTCAGATGGTAATTAATTTCTCTGCTCAATTGAAAAATATATTCACGGGTCCTTTGAGCAATACCCTGTATACGAAGCAGAACTCGCGAATTTTTAACAGCTAGAACTTCCTATAAGGGGGTTCCGGTTTTTCATTGATATTAGATAGTTAGGTTTCAAATTGAATCAAGTTGAAATTGCAGAACATCTGGATATTTCAGAGCGACAACTTCGTGATGTGCTCTCACGTTTGAAGCTAGACCACAAAGTAAATTCATTGGAAGAAATTCGTTTGGCATATATTCGCGATTTGCGCGAAAAAGCCGCTGGGCGCACGCCAACGACTCATCGTCAAAAGCTTGATGAAGCAAAAACGCGCGAAGCAATCGCTAGCGCGCAAATGAAAGAGCTCGAACTTTTCAAAGAACACAAACTTGTTTTAGACCGAACTCAAGTTCGCGATGCAATGGACCAGTGGACCATTATTGCTAAGTCTGAATATGAAAACTCAGTGGATAAAATCATTGCACTTATTGAAGATCAGTATGAGGTATCGATAGACCGTGAATCTATTAATGGAATCGTTGAGTCTACCTGCCGAGTTATTGGAGATTTCCAGTTCCAATCTTGACGATCTTATCAAAGAGGTAGCTGATGGGTGGTTGCCAGTAGAGCGCTTACCAACCAAAGAGTGGTTAGAAACTTACTTTAGGCTACCAGCTGAAGATTCAGACTTTTCAGGTTTATATAACGCTGACTTTGTTCCTTACTTTTGGGGCGTAATGCATGCTTTAGATAATGAGCATGTTGAGTTCATTGGGTTAACTAAAGCCGCTCAAATTGGCTGGACCATGCTGTTATGTGGGTGGTTATCTAAAAATATATGTGTTGAACCAAGTCGTATGTTGGGTCTGTTCCCTAAAGACTCTAAAGCGACTGACTTCATGGAAGAGAAATTTACACCTTGCGTAGAGGCGACGCCTGAGCTAGCAAAGCGTGTTGATGTATCAACAAGCCGTAAGTCGGGTAATCGAAACAATAAAAAGAACTTTCCTGGTGGTTCACTTAAGGTATTTGGTTCTAACTCTGTTTCAAACGTTAAGTCGACACCTTCGCCAGTTGTTGTCGTTGAAGAACCCGATGACACAAATGACAGTGTAGGTGATCAAGGTGATGCTATTCGCTTGGCAAGAGAGCGGAACAAGCGTTTTAGAAAACGTAAGTTTGTGTTAGGTGGAACCCCAAGTGTTGCTGGCCTATCAAAAGTTGAGCACTACGTTAACTTAGGTTCGCAAAGAGTATTACCGATCATATGTCATGAATGTGGCGAATCACACATTCTTGATTGGGAAAATGTGAGTTGGATTGAAAAAGAAGATGGCCCGGTTCATCCCATCTTTGGGCGCCACATACCAGAGTCAGCTTTATATGCGTGTCCTCATTGTGGGTCGGCCTGGTCTGATTGGCAGCGTCAGCAGAATATATTTAACACCTGCAAAAATGCAAAAGAGGCGGGTGATGAGTATTGTGGCTGGGTAGCCACTGTTGAAAATGACGGAGTAGTTGAAACCTTTAAGGATTTGTCTGAGCTGTACGTATGTATTCCAGGCTCATCAATAGCCAGTATTGTTCGTGATTACTTAGAAGCTGAGTACGAAGCGAGGTTAGGGGATGAGAATGGCCGTATTGTTTTTCAAAACTCAAAGCTTGGTAAGCCTTATGAGTACAAGGATAAAGACTCACTTAACCATGAAGAGTTGCAAGAAAAGGCGGAAGACTACCCTGAGTTAGTTTGCCCAAGAGGTGGGCTGATTGTTACTGCTGGTATCGATGTTCAGCATGACAGACTTGCAATTATCATCAGGGCATTTGGCAGGAATGAAGAAAGCTGGCTAATGCTTTGGCGAGAAATAGCCGGCGATACTGCAGATAAGAATGACCCTGTTTGGAAAGAATTGGACGGGATCTTATTTAGTGGTTTTCAGCATGAGTCATTTGCAAACTTACATTTAAGCGCAGTAACTATAGATTCATCAGACGGCTCTACGAACCACTCTGTCTATCATTGGGTAAGAACCCGTAGCGCTAAACATCGCCGCATCTTAATTATGGCAGGCAAGGGCGATAGTCATGATAACGGCAAGCGAGAAATATTTCGTTTGCCACAAAAGCTAGACCATAACAATGCGCGTAAAGCCACTAAAGCTGATAAACATGGCGTGCAGGTTTATATGGTTGGGACGCACAAAGCAAAAGACCTGATCTCTAAACGGCTAAATGGGACAAGTGCTTATATGCACAGCTATTCAGATGCCCGAGTCGATTATTGGGAGCAGGTTACATCGGAAATAAAAGCGCCATCAAGAAACTTACGTGGTGCTCGAATTTGGCAAGTAAAGTCAGGCCGTCGAAATGAAGCGTTAGACTGCGAAGTTTATGCATTGCATGCGGCAATGGCCACAAAAGTTCACACTAAAAAACCTAAAGATTGGGACTTGTTAGAGCAACGCTTGTCTCAAATAGATTTATTTGCACCTCAGCAAGAAGAAACAGAAGTAGTTAAGAAACCAATGAAGCCCAAGCGTTCTAGTCAGCGCGCTGGGCGTGGTTCAGGATTCATTTCAGGTCATTAATTATGTCAGAACCAAAGAGCATCATTGCTGGTACCAAAGTTGTTTGGACAGCTCAATTTACTGGCGATGAAGGCGATGTGTCTCAATTTCAGTATGTTCTCTTATCAGAACAAAACCGAGTATCAATTGATGCAACCTTTGCTGCAGGCGAAGTAATTGTAAGCATGAGCTCAGCTGATAGCGCAGCTATTCAAGCAGGGCATTACACCTGGCATTTAATCCAAACGTTACATGGTGAGAACTATCAGTTAAATGAAGGACGCATAGAAGTTAAAGCTGATCCAACAGCAGCTCAGACAAGCACTGTATTAACTCATAACGAAAAAATGTTAGTTGCAATACGTAAGCGCTTAGAAGGGCGGGTTTTAACTGATCATGAAAACTACAGTATTGACGGTCGTAGCTTGTCGCGCATTCCATTTGAGAGTCTAAAGAAGTTTGAAAATGACTACGCCTGGAAAGTTCATAACGAAAAAGTAGCACGCGGTGAAATCACTCGCCGACGTTCAATTAGGTTTCGGTAAAGATTATGGGTTTATTGGATAAGATACTGGGGCGTGGTGATAACACTCAGCAACAAACACCTGAAGTTCGTGATTACGAACAACCAGAGCAAGCTGCACGTAAGTTATCACCTCAACAAATTGCGGCACAAAAACGCTATGCTGCATCTAAATCTGATCGTTTGTTTAAAAACCCTATCGGTTATGGTTTAAGTGTTGATGAAACCTTGCGAAGAGATGTGGAGCGCTTACGAGCTGCAAGTCGATCTGCAGGTGAGGATGTTGGGTATATCAAAAAGTACTTTGGCATGGTGCAAACGCATATTGTCGGGGATAAGGGCTTTCGTCTTCAATCGCAGATACGAAATGCGCAAGGGGAACTTGATAAAGATGCGAATAAATCTGTCGAGTTAGCTTATAAAGAGTTTTGTCGTAAAGGTTTTTGCGAAATATCAGGTCGTATGAATATGACCGAAGCTGACCAATTGATAGCGAAGACCGTCAGCCAAGACGGTGATATGTTGATCAGGCATATAGACAACGCACCTAATAAGTTTGGTTATGCTTTTCAGCTTATAGAAGCTGATTTGCTCGATGTGAATCTCTATAAAGTTCTGTCTAATGGCCACGTTATCAAAATGGGGGTTGAGCAGGACGGTTTTGGTCGTCACCTTGCGTACCATATTCTTACCAATCACCCAGGTGAATATATGTGGTCTACGGGCGGTAGACGATATATTCGGGTACCTGCAGATGAGATTGTATTGCCATTCCCTATGTGGCGCCCAGGTCAAACACGAGGCGTACCCTGGGCCCATGCGTCGCTACTAGATATGCATGACATTCGTGGTTTTCGTGAAGCAACACTTGTTAGTGCACGAGTCGGTGCAAGCAATATGCTTATTTATGAGCGGGACCCGGATCAGCCACCTCCTGAAGATGACGAAAATTGGGAGAATGGCGAGTTTATTCAGGAACTCGAACCAGGTAAAAGTAATGTGGTACCAGATGGTTTCAAAGCCAGAGAGAGCCGCTTTGACATGCCTGATGATTCAACAGGTGATTTTCAAAAAGCAATCTTGCGTGGTGCAGCAAGTGGGGTAGATGCAAATTACAATGTTCTAGCAAACGACTTTGAAGGTGTCAGCTGGTCAACCTTAAGGCAAGCTGTCATTGAAGATCGTGAGCATTGGAAACGCTTGCAAGGTTGGTATATCAGCCAAATCAAGAATGTTATTTATGAGCGCTGGCTTCGTAACGCGCTCATTAGAAATCAAATTAAAGGTTTGTATGCTTATGATCTAGAGCGTGCAAATCATTATCAATTTTATGGCCGTCGGTGGCAGTGGGTTGACCCACTAAAAGACGAACAAGCAATTTCAGAAAGCTATAAAAACTTCACTGTTAACCCTATGGAAGTTCTTCAAGACAAAGGCCTTGATCCACAAGAACTCGCTGAGGGTTGGCAAAACTTCTTGGAGCTAATGGGCGACAACATTCAATTAGCTCAATCTATCGGTCTGATCAAAGGCTCATCGGTTAAGGCCAACGAACCCCCTCCAAAAGAAGACGAGGAATAATATGAAAGTTAATCAAATTACCCGTGACATGTTGGTCGGCGGTAAGTGTCCTATTGCCTATCGTTTTGCAGAAGTTGAGCAAGACAGCATCAATGTTGAAGAGCGCACAGTCACAATTTCATTTTCAAGTGAGTACGAAGTTGAACGCTGGGGCTGGTTTGAAACATTGGGTCATGAGGTAGATGAAGTTGATTTATCACGAATAGAACAAAATGGCCCATTTTTATGTGATCACAATTGGCAAGACCAACGAGGCGTAATCACTAAGGCTTGGGTAGAAAATGGCCGAGGCTACGCCGAGATAAAACTATCGCGAAATCCTTTAGGTGAACAATTACTGATAGATATGCAAGACAGTATACGCACCAATATCAGTGTTGGTTACCGCATTTTAGAAGCCACGCTAACCAAGCGAGAAGGTGATAACGAGCATTATCGGATCACCAAGTGGCAACCTATGGAAATATCTTCCGTTTCTGTACCAGCCGACCCCACTGTCGGGGTGGGTCGTTCAGATGAAAATAGCAATAATGTCAATATCAGAGAGGCAATCAAAATGGATGAGAACGAAATCCTAGATGACATCACCCCGGCAGAAGATGAAACTCGTCAAACTCCGGCTCTTAATCAACAAACACATCAGCGCTCACAGCAACAAGCACCATTTAGTGCCCCAGTAAATGATGCTCAGCGTATAGCGCAGACCGGTTCTCAATATGGTGCTGAAACACTTGCGAACGAATGTATCCGTGATGGTAAATCGTTTGAAGAGTTTAATTCGGCCTTATTACGTGAGCTACAAAACAAGCGTAATGCACCTGATGCACAGTCAACAGTGTTTGACTTGGGGGTTGAGCAAAAGGACCTGCAGCGTTATAGCGTTCTTAAGTTATTCCGTGCGGTTGCAACTGGGAACTTTAAGCAAGCAGGCCTAGAGCGTGAACTATCAAATGCCATTGCTGAGCGCACAGGTAAAGACCCTGATGGTTGTTATGTAAGCCCTGAAGCATTGGGCTTTGGTATTCGTCAGCAGTTAGAGCGTCAGATGCTAATGCGCCAACAGGCTGCTGGAACCGCTGGTAAGGGTGCCGAGTTAATTGCTACTGAGCTACACAGTGAACTGTTTATTGAGGCTTTACGGGCAAAAGCAATGCTGGGTGGTTTAGGTGCTCGATATATGAGTGGTTTAGTAGGTAACTTAGATATTCCTAAGCATGCTGGCTCAGCGACATTTTATTGGGTGGGTGAAGATGGTGAAGCTACTGATTCAGATCTTAGCTTTACAACAGTTCAAATGTCACCGCATACAGTTGCTACTGCAGTGCCAATGACCCGCCGAATGATGATCCAATCTACTCCTGATATCGAAGCGTTGGTTCGCAACGATATTATGGAAGGTTTAGCGCTTGCATTAGATAGCGCTGGTATTAAAGGTACCGGTGCTGCAAATCAGCCAACAGGTATTATCAACACTGCAGGCATTGGCGCAGTTGATTTAACCGGTGGCGTTAACTGGGCAAAAATTGTTGAGTTTGAAACTGATGTAGCAGAAGCAAATGCAGATTCAGAAAGCATGGCTTACTTAATGCGCCCAAGTATGCGTGGCACTTTAAAAACCACAGAAAAGGCAGCAGGCACGGCTAAGTTCTTGTGGGGTGATGATAACCGTGTAAATGGTTATCAAGGTGTCGTTGGTACTCAAATGGATGCAGGTTCAATCTTATTTGGTGACTTCTCACAGCTTATGTTTGGTATGTGGGGAGCGCTTGATGTGGTACCTGACCGCGCCACTAAAGTTAAATCTGGTGGTTTAGTAATGCGTCTTTTCCAAGACGTTGATGTTGCGGTTCGTCACGCCCAAGCATTCAGCTACGGCTCTTAATCTCCCTTTAATAAGGCGCCAGTTGGTGCCTTATTTCTTTTTTAAAAAGGTATAAATCATGGCAAAGCAAACAGTTAAAAAAGTTAATTTCCGCGTTGACCGCGGTATTCGTATCAATGGTGAAAGTATTTATCCTGGCAAAGATAAAAAGAAACCAACGATTATCTCGATTCGTGAAACTCTGGCCAAGGAACTTGTGAATGCAAGTAAAGGCGAAATTGTAAATGATAAAGTCACCACTCAGGTGAAAGAGCCTTCATCGGAAGATGCAGATCTTGATGCTGCATTTGGTCCAGAGGGTGAAGAATAAATGAACTTTTCCGATGACCTTAATGCAGATCTGACCAATGTATTTTTTGCTGATTTTACTGATGTTAGTGTAATTGATGGCATTGAGGTTATCGGGTTTTTAGATATCAATGCATATCAATGGGCTGATGTTGACTCAAGTCAGCATATTTTTATCACTCCCCAGAGTGCCGGTTTTAATCTGCAGCGTCACGATACACTGACCATTTCAGGGAAGTTATACAAGTATGTTACTAAGCGCCAGCATGGCAACGTTACTCACCTAATAGTGGTACCAGGGTAATTATGACCATTATTAATATAAACCATAAACAGCTTACTTATGGGATGAACGAGTTAAACAGAGATTTAAAGCGCATCACCAAAGAAGGCGATCGTGCTGTCCAATCTGTTCTGAATCGTGGACTAACCTCAATTAGAAAAGAAGCTGTTAAAGAGTCTGCTATTGCCTTAGCTGTGCCTCAGAAGGTGCTGCGAAAGCGTACATCAACACGCCGTGCAAGCCCTAAAAAATTGCGGATTATCATTACTGCAAGGACCCGCGCTATTAACGCTGTCGTTGCCGGCGCAAAAGAAACCGATACCGGTTTGAGCTTAGGGCCCTATGAATGGGATGGTGGATTTATTGTCACAAGCAAATACGGTAAGAGGGTGGGGGTTAAACGTTATGGTAAGAAAAGGTACCCACTTCAACCTACGGAAATTGGTAAAAGCTTTGTACACCGAGAAGTGAAAAGAGGGCTTGAAAATGCGCGAGCGCGCTTTGAACGTCGATATGGCCGTGAGTTGGCTAAAGAAATAAATAAACGTTACACGCGAATATTAAGAAAATAGTTATGGCAACCAGACAACAAATTAGAGCCAGCATCAAGCAATTGATAGCTGGCTTTTTTACAGCAACGTTTGATTTTAGACCAGCCCAATTTTACAAAGAAGAGCTGCCATGCAGTGCGGTGTTTTTTGATAGCGGTGAATCTGTAAGGGATTTTGATGATGATACTGACACCAATGCGCAGTTATCAATTGAAATAATTATAGATAGCAATGGTAAGCAGGATACAGAGTTAGATGTATTTGCTAGCCAAGTTGAAGCTGCCATTCGAGCTGATAACACCTTAAATGGCTTGGTCGATGCAATTTACAGAGTCGGTTTTCAGTACGACAGAGACCCTGAATCATTAACTGCATCACTTACCTTATTTTTTAAAGTTCAATATGAAGACGAGGACTAAACAATGTTAGGCAATAAAGTAACTTTACATCGTTCAACTGATAACGGCACAGCTTATGGCGAAAAGATTGCCAATATTGTTGACCTTCAACCAGGTGCAAAAACAGCTGAGACTCATGAAAACACCACGTATGGCGCTGAGCATGATTACAAAGAATATGATTATGGCTTAAAGGATGGCGGTGAATACACCTTTGTTTTTAAATATGAGCCAGGCAACAGTGATATGGAAGCGATTGCTGATGCATTAGATAACGATACGAAAGAGTATTTACAACTCCAGTTTCCCTCGCCAATTAGTAAGTCAAAGTCATTCCGATGCCTGGTTACTGAAGTCGGCGACCAAACACCTGTTGGTGAGCATGTAAAACGCTCAATCAAGGTAAAAGTTGACGGTCCTATTGCCGAATCATCATTGGCATAATTATGATTGCATGGCTTAAAAGATGGCTTGCAGAGCGCGCAATGCCAGTTGACCCGAACTTTAAACACCGAATAGTGGCCAAGCAAAAGCTTGGTCATTTTTTTATAGTGGAGTTAGGCGCGAGTGATTATGTGATCATTCATGACATGTTAGGCCGAATCCAAGCAGAAGATACTGATGATGCAACTAAGTCTCGTGAATTAATGGGGCTTCGGTATATGGCGCTTGCCATGTCATTGAGAACGGGTAATGGACGTATGCCTTTTGATTGGCAAAATGATGTTGACCTTATGTATTTGGCGACACTACCTCACTCAAAAGTCATACCTGCTTTGGACGAAATAGCGGCTATTTCAGGTATCGATTGGATAACGCCTAGTTTTATTCCTAAAGAAACTGACACCCAGCTAGAAGAAGTTGAGCAACCAACTCAAGAAGACTTAGACGCAAACCCCTCTTAGGCCAACCGAACCGTAGATTTGCCCTGCGGTTGGCACAAAAAAACGGGGCAACCAATGTTGATGACATGCTTTTTAATATGTCATCAACTCAATTTATAGAGTGGCAGCAATTTGCTCAGCTTGAGCCTTTTGGTGCACAAGTTGATGAATTTCAGTTAGCGGCGCTTAGAGCGCTAGTCACAAACTATCTCAGCTCCAATAAACAAAATATAAATTCCGTAAATGATTTCATGCTTAGCGCTGTCGAACGGCCAAAAGAGCGTGAGAAAACGGTGGAAGAAATTTACCAATTATTTGGATAAATATCATGGCCAATGAACATAAAGTCATTTTAAGTGCTGATACCCGATCGCACCGTACAGAGTTTAATAAGTCAGTAGAAGCAAATAAAAAGTTTACGCTCTCTATTCAAAATGTATCTGACCAAACAAAGCTATTTGCAGCTAAGACTCGCACCTATTCAAATATGGCAGGTAAAGCGATTGCCGGGTTTGCAACAGTAAGTATTGCTGCATATGCGGCGATTTATAAGAAACAAGCTGAGTTTATTGATCAACAAGCAAAAACGTCAGACCGCTTAGGTATATCAACAGAAGCCTTAATTGGTTTGCAGCATGCTGCAAATCAAACCGGTGCGAGCACAGAAAGCCTCAATATGGGGTTACAGCGAATGACCAGACGTATAGGGCAAGTTGCAGCAACGGGAAGTGGTGAGGCAGCAGTCGCGCTTGAGCAATTGGGGATCTCAATTGATGAGATAAAGGATAAAAGCCCTGATCAACAATTTGCCCTCATTGCAGAAAAAATGAAAGGCATACACGAGCAAGGCCAAAAAGTATTTTTAACTCAAAAGCTATTTGATTCTGAGGGTGTGAAATTACTGAATACTCTTAACTTAGGGGCTGATGGTATTGCTGCCATGATCACTGAAGCAGAAGAGTTAGGTATTACATTTAGTCGAATCGATGCTTCAAAAGTTGAAATGGCCAATGACTCATTTGACCGAGCAGAAAAGCTTTTGTCATCGTTTGGGAAAAAACTGACAACAGAGACTGCTCCTCTTGTTGGTGCTTTATCAGATCTTTTCGTTGAAACAGCAAAAGAAGCCGGTGGCTTCGGCAAACTCGCCCAGCAGGTCATAGGAAAAGTATCAACTGGTATTGGTGTAATGGCTGACGGTGTTCATGGTTTAAAAGTTCTTTTTAATGGTGCGAAAGTCGTTGCTATGGGTTTTTCGACAGCGCTATGGCAAGGGCTGGCTTTTGTAATTAACAAAGGGATTGTCCCTTTTGCTAATAGGGTGACTAATGGCATTTTATTTCCGCTCAGAAAAGTATTAGAGCTTGCTCAGCATATTCCTGGTGTAGGTGATTCTGCGAAAAAGGCATTGGCAGAGTTAAATAAACTCGGAAATGCTGAGGGCTTTAAAACGCTGGATGAAATAGGTGAAACTGCATTCGACAGCCTTATTCAAGCGAAAGAAGATCTTCATAACTCTATGATGGAGCCGCTACCCTCAGAGCGTATAAAGGGATGGATTGAGGATGTTCAAGCAAAATTTCAAGCAGCTGCAGCAGAACAAACGAGTAAAGGCGGAAAAACAGGCTTATCCAATTTAATTTCTTCTGATCAACAAGCCCTAGTTGATGCGGCAAAAAAACAATATGAAAAGATTCATGAAGCTCAATTGGCCATGGAAGGTAAAGAAATTGAACTTGAGAATCGTCGCTTTGAACGTCAGCAGCAGCAAATGGAAAAAGAGTTCCAGTTGCTGCGTGATAAGAACTTACTAACCGCTGAAATTGAAGCGTCATATAAGTTGGCTAAGGAACAGGCCGAAGCTCAACACCAACAAAACATAACCAATATCCAAAAAGAGCAGCAAGAAGCCAGAGAAAAGAAAGAAAAAGAACATAAAGAAAAGTTAGACAAAGAAGAAAAGACTCGTATCGATACGATGCAGCAATCATACGACAGTTTGTTTAACGTGATGAGCGGTTACTTTGATGGCATGGACAGTAAAAAAGCGAGCTATGCGAAATCAGCTATGAGTATTGGTGCTGCCATGCTTGATGATGAAAAGAGTAATTCAATACAAAGTATTTGGACGAATACCTATGATACTGCGATGAAAGCATATAACGCGCTTGCTGATATTCCTTATGTCGGACCTGTTCTTGGTGCTGCAGCTGCAGGTGTTGTTATTGCTGCCGGTGGTATGTATGCGGGTAAAGTGAGTGGCTTAGCTTCTTTTGATGGTGGTGGTTATACAGGTAATTTACCCCGTTACGGTGGTGTTGATGGTAAAGGTGGTTTCCATGCCATTTTACACGGTAATGAAACAGTTGTTGACCACAGTAAGGGGCAATCACTAGGTTCAAATGTAACGGTGAATTTGTATGAAGATGCAAGTAGAGCAGGTTCGACAACACGTAGATCAGGGCCATCAGGTGAAGAAGTAATCAATATATTTGTAACGAGTATACGCCAGGGTGGTGAAGCTTCATCCGTTCTTGAAAATACCTATGGCCTTCAAAGGCAGGGGTTCTAAGTATGTTAGTTCGTTACCCCAAAGACCTAAAACTTCCCCTTGTTTCAACTCACCGGCTATCTCAAAACCCTAACTTATTAAGAACTGAAATGGCAAGCGGCCGAGCTCGACAACGCAAGCGCTTTCAATCAGTGCCAACGGCAATGGCTGCAACGTGGAAACTCAAGGATGAGCAAGCAGTTATTTTAGAAGGGTTTGTGAAACACGGTATCAACGATGCGGTTAACTGGTTTGTTATGCCAATTCGCACACCCCAAGGCTTAATTGACCACGATGTACGTTTTAAACAAAGTCCGCTGGAGTCATGCAGTTTCAATGGCGGATTTTGGAGTTATAGCGCGAATATCGAAATTAAAGAGCGGCAGATAGTGAGTGAGGAAGGGATGATTAAGTTACTTATAGAGCCAGTAACTTATGAAGACTACATCAACTCAATATCGAATACAGTAAACAACTATTTGGAAAGTAACAATGAGTGAATTTTTAGAGCTAACCGGTGATTTGAAACAATCAGTTGAGCAGTTGAATCAGGTGCTTCAAGGCGATGAAAATACAAGTGTAGAAATTAACGGTGTTCAAAAGCCCAGCATTACAAAGTTAATTATTGATACTCTTAATTCAATTGTACAATTGGTTACCGACGCAGCCGCAGATATTGATGCAGTTAAATACGAAACAACATCAGCTGGTATTGCTGCTACTTCTTCGGGACAATACTTCTCTGTTGTCAGTGATGATGATACTGCGTTCTTAAAGCTATATAAAAATGATGGCGGTATAGCTACATTTAAAAAGGCTTACCCAAATGACAAAGCGCTTGATGCTTTATACAGCACAATAGTCGATGAATTTTTTGTGAACTACGTTACTGGCGGTGATTTTATCGATGGTAATCCAGAGCTGCGATCTAATTCTACTGTGGTTGACCTAGATAACCAGCTTGAATTAATAGAGCGTGGTTACAGAAAGGGTATTAAATGGAAGTCTGGAAATGACTTTGCTAGAGCCCATACAGGTGTAGATTTAAACAATTTGTATATTGCGGGTTGTTTGCTTATCTACTCAGAGAACCCTGCTAATTTACCAAATGGTGGCAATGTAATTTATTCTGAAACTGAGTCAGGTTCAATAGCAGTTACTAATAGTCGTAGTAATGGTTTTATTCAACTTACTCCACGCTTGATCCTAGCATATGAATATGGCCAAGTAAGCCAAGTAGGCGCGACTAATATTTTAGTTGGTTCATCTAGCGTCCCTGTGGATGATACTCGTTTTGCTACTGGTTTCTTTGCTACATATCAGGAAAATCCTTTTGATGTAAAAGCCTTACTTGCGCAATTTCTTATTAAAGACAAATGTAGGCTCGATAACTACAAAGTTTCTCAGAGTCAAGGGTTTGCTAATAGTAATGATGTTGAGCAAGCCCTTCAGGCATATGAAGCGGATGCATTACCGACTGCGCTTAGCAATAACTTAAAACAGTCATTTTCAAATGAGTTTGTTGAAGGTGACTTTACAGCGTCAATTCCTCGAATTCGTTCAGGTTCTAAAGTTGTAAGTTTAAAGAGTTTTGATGATTTTAAAGCTCGCGGTTTGAGTAAAGGTGTTAACCTTCGTTCTGGGGGGAATGAGTTTGTTTTCACCGAAGAACAAGAAAATTTAAATGGGAAATATGTGCTTGGTGCATTCTATCTTCATAGTCAGGATGAAGAGTTTCCTGAAGCGGCTTTTGTCTATTCAGCTGACTCAAATGACACATTGAAGGCGTTGAAAAACACGGACCATACGTATTTGCAAATCACTCCAAAGTTTAAATTATTTTTATATAAAGGACTGGTAGATGATGCAAACGTAAAGAAACTTGTAATAGGCTCTTCATATCAACCTGAAGGAGAAGACCTTTTCGCAGGCGGGTACTATTTTATCAGCTCTATGAGCGATATAAGTTTCTCTGAGGCAATCAATAATATTTTCATCACCGATAAGTGCCGTCATCAGATAGTCAATAATTTATTATCTACTAAGCCGAACTTTGTTTTAAACGGAGAAGATGAAGATTCTTATTTAATTGGTTATCAAGGTAATGATGAAGTAAAGCGTGTCATTAGACCATTCCCTAATCTAAGTGATTTGTCTCAGGTTAAGGTATTTAATTTCAACGGCGACTATATCAATGGTCAAGTCGTTAAAATGGGAAATGATGATGTAGCCCCTCAACGTGTGATGGACACTACAGTTGGCGCAAATCATGGTTATAAAATGGGATTATACTCATCAGTAAACCATGGTAAGAAAGATGCTGATATTGGCAGTGTGTATGAACTTGGTTCTGAGCAGTATGTGATATTGGGGCTTGTGGATGCCAATACCTTATGGATAGCACACCGATTTAATAATTCAACCGCAGCACTTGGGGATGGAGTATTTAATCATTTGTCTGGTGGTGTGAACACAAGTTCGTTTACAGCAACTTATCAATCATATGCTGATTTTAGACCTGCATTTCAAAATCGAAATATGATTGTTCTTGTTGATGGTAAGAAAGTTGATCAAGGAAGCTATGAATTTAAAGAAAGTATAAAGTTCATAGAAAGTTATGATGTTCTTAGCCGTGAAGAAATTATTCAATGGTATATAGAAGACAGAGAAAGTAATGAGGTCTCACCGTCAGGACGAGAGCCTTCATATTCTGTGAGTATGGTTTATGAATTTGATAAATATGCAAACTGCACTATTTACTCTGATATAGTTTTTCTTAAAGAACTCAACGTACAAGATTTGATGTTCTTGCAAGCAATGCGACTAGAGCTTGATAGGTATTACATTCCTAAAGCAGTTTCATTCAACTCACAAGGTGTCGACTTTGATTATGCCCTTATCGAGCCCGCAAATAAAACATCAAGCAACGGCTTAAATTCTGTTTATATCGACGCGGCGAAAATGGAAGCAGGAAAAATCGTCGATAGGTTTATAGGCCTTAACGACAATTCAGCTTCTGTTTTTGCTATGGGTTACCTCCCTATAAAGTCAGCACTCCCTGAAACACGTATGGTTAATACAAGTGAGAAAGCATGGGAAATCAGAGGGAACACCGACAAAATGTACCCTAGAGTCGTTGATAAAGGAGATTTTGTTGCTTCTATCGGAGAGTATTACAGTGTTATAGGTTATAGAAATGTATTCAAACGGCCAGGGGACTCTACAGCTAGCTACCCAGTTAAAAGTTCAGCTGGTGACTACTATTTCTTAGATTGGCATGATGTGATGTTAACTCAACGAGTCAATTTACCGTCTGAGTACCATGGTCGAGAAATTGATGTTGTTGAAAAGTCGGATAATGTGACATTGCATTCAAAAATGGTTACTGACTCACTTCTTGTATCTGTAGATTGTCTAGGTAGTTATGGATATTTAGTTATGGTAGCGAGGTAGCATGTCTGAAGTTCTCCAACGCGTTTATGCCAGCGCACCAGTCAACGACATTCCTATTCACACTCTAGAACTTAATGCCGCCGATTTATGGGAGCTTAGGATTTGTGATGGCTTTGATGACCAAATTGCGGGTATTGAAAATGGCGACATGGTTACATTTAAAGCCAGTGGTATGGGTGTGTCGCTACCGCAGCGAGGTGTCAAGGGGCGCCAGGACTTACAATTTCAAATTGATAATGTGTCTGGCGAAGCACTTGCACTGATTGATCAGGCAATTGATGCGGGCGTAAAAATTGATGTAATTTATCGGGTCTATGTATCGAGTGACTTAAGCGAACCTGCAGAGCCGGCAGTTACAATGAAAGCTGCTGACGTTCAAGCTACTTCACAGAGCATCAATGTAGTTGCATCATTTAATGACCTTGTAAATAAAGCTTGGCCTAACAAGCGCTATACACCTTCCATTGCCCCTGGGCTCAAATACTTCAGTTAATAATGTCATACACAATTAATGATTATTTAAGTGTTCCTTATGTGAATGAGGGGCGAGATATGTCTGGTTTTGACTGCTGGGGTCAAACGCGCCATCGCCTCCATCATCATTATGGTCAGCCATTGTTTGAATCGTTTGGTCATATTCATCCTGACAATAAAAGTTTGCTTACTGATGCTTATAAACAAATTGTTTCTAGCTTTAGACCTTGCGAGCCATCACCAGGAGCAGTGGTGTGTGGTTTTAAGTTTGGTAACTTGATCCACATAGGCACGGTTGAATTGATCGACGGCAAGCTTGAAATACTGCATACATCCCGCCGTAAAGGGCCATCCATTGACAGCATTGATGACTTCAAACGATTATTTAAAGAGGTTAAATTTTATGAATACGTGGGTTGATATCAAGGTTTACCCAAACAAATTAGACCTGTCTTTAATGGAGCCTTGCAAATGTATGGTTGGTTCGACACTTCATGAATGGCTTACTGAAAATGTCCCTGCATATTATGAAAGTGAAGAACCACTTTTTACTGCGCTTATCAATAAGCAGATATTACTGCCTGCAAATTGGAAAACTTATCAATTTAAGGCGTCGGATGATGTAAGTATTATTGTTGAGCCAAAAGAGCCTGCCACTATCGCTTATGCGGTTATTGCTGTAATCGCTGTGGGTTATGCCGTATATACTGCAAACCAAATCCCCGATAACTATAACTCTACGACTCCTGATGGCAGTAGTATTTATGATGTAAATACCCAAGGAAATAAGCCGAGGCTTATGGGTATTATCCCTGAAGGGGCTGGGCGCCATAAAATTTACCCTGACTATTTAACAATGCCACGACGAGAATATATTGATAATGAGCAATGGCTTTACTTAATGTTAAGTGTAGGTGTAGGGCGCTATGAAATATTATCGAATGAAATGTTCATTGGTAATACACCCACCACAAGTTATGCCGGCGATATTGATATACAGGTGTTTGAACCAGGCGAAAACGTAACAGGCCATGAAGCATTCAGAAATGTTTATACCTCAAGTGAAGTAGGTTCAACTTCAGGAAGTACCGGTATTGAATTGAAAGGGCGCGTTACTTCAACAGGGGGAGATAATGGCTCTTATGAGTACTCTTTCGCTGGTGATGAGCTAATAGTTCATTATGTTGAGTGGGACGCTGAGCTTGGTAGGCCTCTTCGCTTTAAATCAGTTCCACCATTTTCAGTTGGCGAAGTTCTTTCAATAACAGGCTCTTTATATGGCCAAAACGATGGGTATTTTGAGCTGCTAAACAAAGATTCAGATGGTAGCCAGGTGAATAAGGTTGATGGCCAGTCCCAAGATGACCCAACATGGACAAGTTTTGTAACTGAAAGCACATCGAATGCAACGGTTATTGTTGAAGATGGGGGCGGCGATGGTCAATTTAACGGGCCCTTTTTCGCATGCCCAGCAGGAGAAGTGACTGACAAACTTTGGTTCGATTTTCGTTTACCACAAGGTTTAGGTGAGCTTGATGATGATGGTAATTTTTTAAGTCGCACAGTAACCGTTCAAATAGAGTACCGTGCTGAAGGTGCTCAAGACTGGACTGCAGTTGATGACGAAGTATTTACAAATTCAACAAATGATGAACTAGGGCGAACGGTACCAGTTACATTACCATCTAAAATAAGGCCTGAGGTAAGAGTAAAAAGAGCCACTGCTGCAACTGACGATACCCGTATTTATGACGATATATTTTGGACTGCTCTCAAGGCTGAATTAAACAGTGCGACAACTTACGATGGTTTAACCACAATAGCAATTAAGATCCGTGGCACAAATGCCTTAGCCGGTACAGCTGAAAATAAATTCAATGTTATTGGTACCCGCATTTTGCCAGTGTATGAAAATGGCGCTTGGAGTGCACCAAGGCCAACAACTGATATAGCCCCATTTTTTGCACATGTATTAAAGAGTGCAGGGCATAGCGATGACAAAATAGGGTTAGAAGCATTAAATACTTTACATCCTATTTGGCATAATCGAGCAGATGAGTTTAATGCTGTTTTTGATAGTGAGAGCACTGTTTTTGAGGTTCTTAAACGTGTTTTAGCTGTCGGTTTTGCTGAGCCTACGATTGATTATGGAAAAATTACACCTGTACGTGATCAAAAGCGAACTATTTATCGTCACATGTATCAACCAGATAACTATGTTGGCATGCTTAAGCGCTCTATTAAGCTGATGGATGATGATGAACCTGATGGTATCGAAGTTGAGTATTTTGACCCAGTTACTTGGAAATCAGAAACGATACTTTGCTTGTTACCGGGTGATGAAGGTGCTAACCCTGAAAAAATCAGAGCCTTTGGAATAACAAACCGCGACAAAGCATATCAGTTTGGTATGCGAAAACGCCGCATTCGTCGTTATCGTCGAACTCGGTTTGATTTCAAAACCGAAATGGATGCGTTGAATTCAAAGTACCTAGACTATTGCGCAGTCGCTGATGATATACCTGGATATGAACAAACAGGTACTGTAATAGGGCATGTTGGTCGCTCTATCTACCTTGATAACCCTGAACTGCAATGGCAAACAGGGCAAACACATGTTCTAGCTTTAAGAAAACCAGACGGTACTCTATCAGGCCCTTACAACGTTTCGCCTGGCAGTGCCTCCAATGAAGTAATCATCGATGCTAATTTAGATTTTACACCCGTCCTAGATGGTTCAATCGAACCACCCCTTTATATGTTTGGGATCAGTACACGATGGTGTAATGGTGTGCTTATAAAAGATATTAAGCCGTCATCAACGGACCAGGTTTCAGTAACAGCTGAGCTTGATGATGAACGAGTTTACCTAAATGATGATAGTCCAGCGCCGATAACAACTAGTATCACAATTCCAGATATTTATTTTTAAGTAAACTATTACGCATTATTGGTGATGAAGTTATCAGAGATTTGTTGTTCTTGCTCTTCGAAATCATCGAAGGGACCGACATTTATGCAGTTACAGCCTTCAGAAGTTAAATAGTAGGCAAAAATTTCACCACCGATATACACACGTTCACTTTTCGGTTTATTGCTTTGAATAATACGTTGTTCTTGCATTATTTGCGGCAAATGTTCAATTAAATTGCCTTCGGGTATACTGCATTCTGGTTTTGCTGCTGTACCATATTGTAATTGTTCGGATTCAAAGTTGTTTGTAGAACGATATGCAAATGAGACGATTTCACCGCTTTTTTCACAGACACCAAACTGATAAACAGTGGTTGTAAAATCCTCGGGTAAAGAGAATTCTACTTTATATTCTTGCCAAAGTTTTCTTAGTGCTTCTGGAGTGTGGTAGTCAAGGTTTCTAATTCCTTTAATAACCATTCTATTGGTCGCATCATATAACCATTTATTTGCAAAGCCACCGGCTCCAGTACCTGCTATTATGGTTTTTAAGTGAGGAATGTAACTAGCCTTTGAAGTGAACATATGTGGTGCCCCAGAACCATCAACTGCTAAACTATCAGTTGCAACTAAGGCTTGTTCACGATCAGTGTAAAAAATTAATGAAGATATTTCCGTTCCTATTTTGATTCTTGTTAAGTTTTTTCTATATCTTTTTTATTAACTTTTAAGATTGTTTGATGTGTTTCGTTTAAATATTGTCGCATTGCTCGTAATATTTTTCCTGTCCAACCGTCAGAAGTAACATCGCCACTCAAACCAATGTCTTTTGAGCCTTCAGCAATGACTTTTACTTTAGTTCCATTATCCTCATGTTTGAAGTAGATCCCTGCAATTACATTCCAATCATGGGCGGTCATTCCATGCTCACCAATTACAGTTCCTTTAGTTTTATCAGCCATTCTGAGCGAGAATCCTGCGCTTCCTAATGCAACCTTTGCTGCTTCATAAACTTGCTCTTCTGTATAACCTCTGAACGTCTCAACGTGTTGATATTGTGACCAGCCAGTTTTACCTTCAGGTGCATCAAAATCGACCTCAGCAACATCATGTGGAACCATATTAACGTTGGCACAGGCTGATAAAATTAATGGTAGGGTTAAAAAAAGTGTATAGCGCATCTGGCTTCCTTATTTAAATGCATTTTGATAACTCCCATCTTTAGCAATATTTGACGAAATAGTAAACTAAACCCGCTAATTTAGTGGGCTTTTAGATATTGAAATTTTCCTCACACTTCGTTTTATCTTTTCTATTTTTTCAGATAGCGTCCATAGCATGCCTGCGAGGGTATCTTTATCTAGAGCTTCAAAGTGGTCTTCAATACACAGTGCATTGATTGCTGCTTCTGCTTGATAAATATTTTTATCTAGTTCGTTTTTTAGTTGTAGCGCTTTGTTGTTTTGCATTTGGTATTTCCTGTTGTTTTCGTTGAGGAAAAGATACAAGTGATTTTGTAAGGTAAAAAGTGAAAAGATTTACGTCCTATGATACAAATTACGTCCTAAGATTCGTATTTGGCTATTGTTAGATTAAAAGGACGTAGCAAATGAACCAAATAACACCAGAAAACTTAAGAGAGTTACGTAAAAAATTAGGGTTATCAAGTCAACAAGCAGCTGATAGTGTTTATAAGAACCTAAGGTTATGGCAAAGATACGAAGCTCCGCTATCAGCAAGTAGCAGCTTGAGAATACCCCCAGCGACATTAGAGCTATTTTGTTTGAAGCATGGTTTACCTTACCCACCAAATAAACAAGGCAAATTAGGTAAATTAGTTAGCTTTTATGGTGGCCAAGGAGGGGCTGGACATACTCTACTTACAATTGATATAAGTATTGCTCTTATGGCAGATGGGTATGAAGTTTTAGTAATATCGGATCGAAATGGAAGTGCAATGTTTGGCGAGATGTCTGTTAAAAAGAACTATCCATTTCCAAGAACGATTCAAGTAGAAAGCATAAATAAGGCAGCTTTTACAAATGATTTGGTAGATTTCCCTTATTCATCCTCTCCTAAAGCAATAAAGCCTATTATAAGTAACTACGACTTTGTATTTCTTGATATGAACTTTATGATTGCAGAACAATATTTTGACGAACTAAAGCCAGATTTGATCGTTGCCCCTGCAAAAATCAATGAGACAAAAGATCGTAATGAAACTGCCTTCTTTAATTTGTTAAATTTATCTACAAGATTCTCAGAGCATAAAAACGATAAAACCAAACTAGCATTATTAATGATAGCTGTATCTACGGATTATGTATTTTGTCCTGGTTATCATGGACTGCTAGATGAAAGCTCAGAAAGGTATTCAGAAGAAATAGATTATTTCTATGGGCGTCAAAAAGAAGATCAAAAAAACCAAGAACAACTCTTAGAGTTATTCAATAGCTTAGAGAGTAAACCTAATACACACTTTATGAACAGCTATACATCTGATGTATATGATAATTACAGAGAAACGTATGCTGATGGATATAGTATATTTCATAAGGCACCAAACTCACTTCCAGCACATGAACTAATGAGTGTAAAAAATGAAATGTTAAGGCTTTTAGGTATACCTGATAAAAAGTGCTATAAGCTTTAGTTTAAAGCGCTATTCAGGCTCCTTTTTGGTTCACATCTATAGTTGAACTGGAGTCGATTAGACCCTTTGAGCAAGGTACCTACAAGCCTAGTACAGCCTAAAGGTGCTTTTTCAAGGAGTTAAACCCCCATTAGCAAAATCGATCAAGTTTGTAATGATAACATTAAATTAAATAATCTGAGGTATAGGGAAGAATGTGGCTTGCGAGAAAAGAATAATACAAAAATAATACAAAAATAATACAAATTAGAAATTGCTAATATACAAATTAGAATGATTTATGTCATTGATATAAAAGGGGAAATGATGGTCGGCATAGCAGGATTTGAACCTGCGACCCCTGACACCCCATGACAGTGCGCTACCAAGCTGCGCTATATGCCGACGTTGCAAGCCATAGTACGGCTTTTTTTATAAAAATCAATATCCCCGCAGTTTGATTGCTTGTTTATTGTTCAGGTAATCCATATTAAATCAATGGGCTAGAGGTTAATCTAGCCAATCGTTGATCGTTTTGTACATAAAGTCGCGTATTAATGGTTGAGCATCGGCATTAGGGTGCAAGTTATCGTTTTGCATAAGTTCTGGACGGCCTGCAATACTAAGCATGAAAAAGGGCATGAGCTCAGAATCTGTTTCATCGGCAATGGTTTTAAAGCTATCGGTGAAAAGTTTGGTATAACGCGGGCCATAGTTTGGTGGAATTTGTACTTCCATTATGGCGGTTTTCGCCCCAATTTTTTGGCTTTTTGCAATTAAATCACGTAAGTTAGCTTGCAGGCGTTTAATAGGGAAACCTCGTAAACCATCGTTTCCGCCAAGCTCAATGAGTACATGAGTGGGTTCAAATTCGCTCAGTAACGCGTCGAGTCGCCTTAGAGCACCGCCTGTGGTTTCACCGCTAATACTGGCGTTTACTAGGTATACAGATTGGTCTTTTTCATCGTACTTATCTTGTAACAATTTAACCCAGCCTTGCTCTTGTTTAAGACCGTAAGCGGCGCTTAAACTGTCACCTAAAATTAAAATTGTGTTGTCAGCTGCTGCCGTAAGTGGTTTGATTACTAACAGTAAAACGAATATAAAACGTAGGATTGGATGCATCATATGTCAGCGCTTTCTCAATTAAACATCATTCAAGTTAAAGGACTTTCTAAAACGGTCACCACGGTTGAGGGCGACCTGACCATCCTCAGTGACATCAGCTTTAATGTCAAGTCGGGCGACTCAGTTGCTGTAGTAGGCACCTCAGGTTCGGGTAAGTCTACTTTATTGAGTTTATTGGCCGGCCTTGACCAATCTACCGGTGGTAGTATCCATTTAGATGGAGCCGCATTACACGAATTAGATGAAGAAGCACGCGCAGCACTTCGCGCTGAAAAAGTAGGTTTTGTATTTCAGTCTTTTATGCTTGTACAAAGCTTAACAGCCCTTGAAAACGTAATGCTTCCCGCTGAACTTGCAGGAAGCAAAGACGCTAAACAACAAGCCCTAGAGCTACTTGAAAAAGTAGGCTTAAGCCATCGTGTGGGTCATTACCCATCGCAATTATCTGGTGGTGAGCAGCAACGTGTAGCAATTGCTCGTGCATTTATAGGCACACCGAAAATCTTATTTGCCGATGAACCATCAGCAAACCTTGATAGCAAAAACGGTAAATTAATTGAGTCTTTATTATTTGAACTAAATAAAGAGCACGGCACGACACTTATTTTAGTAACCCATGATGAGCAGCTTGCACAAAAGTGCCAGCAAATTTTACATATTGAAGCAGGGCAGCTAGTAACTGTTAAAGAAAACGAAGGAGTGCAAGCGAATGTGGGCTAAATTAGCACTAAAACTGTTTTCACGTGAGTTTAAGCGTGGCGAATTAACAGTGATCAGTGCAGCAATAGCCTTAGCTGTTCTCACTGTTTTAACACTGTCTATGGTTACCGACCGAATTGGTCAAAGTATTGAAGAAAAAAGCAGTGCCTTTATTGCCGCTGATCGCGTTTTAGCAAGTAACCATACTTTACCTGCTGAGTTTTTAGAACAAGCCAACCAAGAAAACTTACGCACCGCAAAAATAACCTACTTCGATACCATGTTATTTGCCGGTGACGAAATGCAGCTTGGCTCGGTTAAAGCGGTATCAAACACTTATCCGTTAAAAGGTGAGTTAAAAGTAAAAACCAGCCTGACTGGCCAACCAGAAGTAACAACCGAGATCCCAAGCCGTGGTGAAGTATGGTTAAGTGAATCGGTGTTTTATGCGCTGAATATTAAAGTGGGCGATAAAGTAGAGCTTGGCGCAGCTACGTTTACGGCTAGTCATGTTGTAGCTGAAGAGCCAGATGCGCCGTTTAATGTGTTTTCGAGCAGCCAGCGGATCTTGATCAATGAAGCAGACATTGCTGTAACCGAGGTAATTCAGCCGGGCAGCCGGGTGTTTTACCGCCAACTTTATGCTGGCGACAAAGACAACTTAGATACCTTTTATGCTTGGTTAAAACCACAAATGAAAGAAAACCAGCGTTGGTATGGTGTTAAAGATCGCCAGTCACCTATTTCTAATAGTTTAAATCGTGCCGAAAGCTATTTATTGCTAGCTGGTTTACTTGGGATTATTTTAGCTGCCGTTGCTATTGCGGTATCGGCAAAACGTTATTGTGAGCGTCAGTACGACCCAGTTGCTATGATGAAAACGCTTGGCGGTAGCCGCGCTATGATCCGTAAAATCTATTTATTACATTTGAGCCTTGTATGTTCAATGTCGGTGATAGTCGGTTTACTGATTGGTTATGGTTTACAAGCGATTGCCACTGATTATTTAGCACAAACCATGGGTTCAGCACTGCCAAGTGCATCGGCAAAACCTTGGATCATTGCGATTAGCACGGGTGTGATTTGTGCGGTAATGTTTTCGATTAAACCGCTACTCGATTTATTTGATATTCCGCCGCTCCGTGTGCTTCGCCGTAACTTAGGCGACCGTTTATTAGTAAGTAAAGTGCACCTTACTATGTCGGCGCTTACTGTGTTTTTACTGATGTGGTTATTTAGTAACAACCTCAAAATTAGTGCAATTTTATTCCTTTCGACGGCATTTTTAATTGCGGTGTTATTTGGTTTATCAAAGGTTATTTTTGGTGGTGGCCGCAAACTTGGTTTAAGCCCGGGCAACAGTTGGTCATTGGCGATTGCGTCAATTCAAAAGCGTGCCAATGTGAATGCGGTACAATTAATTAGCTTTGCTTTGGCTATCAAGCTATTACTGTTTTTAATTGTACTTAAGAACGACATGATTTCGGATTGGCAGTCGCAGCTTCCTGAAAATGCCCCTAATTCATTTTTAGTGAACATTACTGAGCAAGAGTTAGAGCCTATTACTAGCTTCTTAGCGCAAAACGATATGCCAACGTCTGATTTCTATCCGGTTGTTCGTGGCCGTGTAAATGCCGTAAATGGTGAGTTGGTTGCCCGCGAAGTATCGCAAGAAGACAACGAAAAGAAAGACGAAGAAGCCCGCTCTGGTATTGGCCGTGAGTTAAACCTAACTTGGCGTAAAGACTTACCAAATCAAAACGAGCTTATCGACGGTACATGGTTTAGTGAAGACTCAGTAGCCGAGGCATCGGTCGAAGAGTCGATGCTTGAGCGCCTTGATGTAAAAATAGGCGATACGCTTACTTTCTTAATTGGCGCGCAGTCGTTTGACGCAAAAATTACCAGTGTACGTAAGGTTAATTGGACCACGCTTAAACCTAACTTCTTTATTATTTTAAGCCCTGATGTGCTAGCGAGTTTCCCGGCTACTTATATTTCTTCAGTGAATGTAAAAGCAGAGAAAAAACGTGAGTTTAATGAGCTAATGCGTCAATACCCAACGGTTAACGTGATAGATGTTGAAAGCTTCATTAAACAAATTCGCTCAACCATAGAGCAAGTATCGTTAGCGATTGGCTTTGTACTAGCGATTGTGGTTGCCTGTGGCGCTTTAGTACTTATTTCACAAGTACAAGCAAGTTTGGGTGAGCGAATGCAAGAGATTGTTATTTTGCGAACTTTAGGTGCGAAAGGGCGCTTAATTAAAAATGCCACCTTATATGAGTTTTTATTATTAGGCGTTACTGCAGGTTTAGTCGCTGCCATTGTCAGTGACATCGCTCTGTTAATAGTGCAAAAACAAATGTTCGATTTAGCAGGTAAGTTCCACCCTCATATTTGGGTTATTGGCCCAGCAGTCGGGGGCTTATTTGTGGCATGTTTAGGTTATTTGATGATAGCCCGCACAATGCGAAAAAATACCCAAGGCTTATTACGCTCGCTCGCGTAAATGTCTTAATTAAAGGTTGACTATAAAATGCTCGCAATTGCGGGCATTTTTTATGAATTGCAATTGGTTACTGGTAATTTATACAGTGCTCTGGCATTATTAACCGCAGATAATAATGATAATAGACGAGTCAGTTAGTTGGCGATTATTTTAGGGATTGATCCTGGTTCACGATTAACAGGGTACGGCGTGATTGCTCACCAAGGGGCTAAGTTCACTTATTTAGGCAGTGGCTGCATTAAATTGGCCGATCACGATTTTCCGATACGCTTAAAAATGATTTACCAAGGGATCAGTCAATTGGTAGAGCAATTCTCACCAGATAGTTTTGCTATCGAAAAAGTGTTTATGGCACACAACCCAGACTCAGCGCTTAAACTCGGTCAAGCACGTGGCGCTGCTATCGTTGGTGCTTCAATGGCAGAGCTGCCAGTTTATGAATATTCAGCTAGGCAAATTAAGCAGGCCGTTGTAGGCAATGGCGGAGCCGATAAGTCTCAAGTACAGCATATGGTTAAAAACATTTTAAAGCTGCCAGGTACCCCTCAAGCCGATGCCGCAGATGCTTTAGCAATTGCTATTTGTCATGCACACTCAGAACAAAATTTAATAAAACTTGCGGGCAGTGCGAGCAAAACCGTAAGAGGACGATTAAGGAAGTAATATGATTGGTCGATTAAATGGCTTACTTGTTGAAAAGCAGCCACCAGAAATTCTTATCGAAGTAAGTGGTGTAGGCTACGAAGTGCAAATGCCCATGACTTGCTTTTATGATTTACCGGCAGTGGGTGAGCAAGCGATTATTTATACCCATTTTGTGGTACGTGAAGATGCCCAGCTATTATTTGGCTTTAACAACAAAACCGAACGCGCTTTATTTAGAGAGCTTTTAAAAGCTAATGGTGTAGGGCCAAAGCTTGGTCTAGCTATTTTATCGGGTATGTCGGCGCAGCAATTTGTAAGCTGTGTAAACAATGAAGATGCGACCACATTGGTCAAACTGCCGGGCGTTGGTAAAAAAACGGCTGAGCGTTTAGTGCTCGAAATGAAAGACCGGCTTAAAAATTGGGGTAATGACTTATTTACACCATTTAGCGATAATGCCGTCATTGAGCCATCAAGTGATGATACCCTAGTGGCAAATAATGCTGCTGATGATGCTGTATCAGCACTTGTGGCATTAGGCTATAAGCTACCGCAAGCACAAAAAGCGGTTAAAACAGTGAACAAACCAGATATGACGACTGAGGTTCTAATTAAAGAAGCTCTAAAATCAATGTTGTGAGTAAACCATGATTGAAGCAGATCGCTTAATAGATGCGAGTGAACAAAGTAACGAAGACAGTGTTGATCGTGCCATACGACCAAAACTGTTAACCGATTACACAGGCCAGCCGCATGTTAAGCAGCAAATGGAAATTTTTATTGAGGCTGCTCGCCATCGTGGCGAAGCGCTGGATCACTTATTAATATTTGGTCCACCGGGTCTTGGTAAAACCACACTTGCAAACATTGTTGCCAACGAGCTTAACGTTAATATTAAAACAACGTCGGGGCCAGTGCTTGAAAAAGCAGGGGATTTAGCCGCACTTTTAACGAACCTTGAAGAAGGTGACGTACTGTTTATTGACGAAATTCACCGTTTGAGCCCGCAAGTCGAAGAGATTTTGTATCCAGCAATGGAAGATTATCAGCTGGATATCATGATAGGTGAAGGCCCTGCAGCACGTTCAATAAAGCTTGATTTACCGCCATTTACTTTAATTGGCGCAACAACGCGTGCTGGCTCACTCACCTCACCACTTAGAGACCGTTTTGGCATCGTACAGCGATTAGAATTTTATTCGGTTGAAGACTTATCAAAAATTGTTGCCCGTTCAGCAAGCTTTTTAGACTTAACCATGTGTGATGAAGGTGCAACAGAAATCGCCAAGCGTTCACGCGGTACACCGCGCATAGCAAACCGTTTATTACGCCGCGTTCGTGATTACACCCAAGTGAAATCAGACGGTAAAGTGAATGCCACAGTTGCAGAGCAAGCCCTCGATATGATTGATGTTGATAAAAGCGGTTTTGACTACATGGATAGAAAATACCTGTTAGCTATTATCGAAAAATTTATGGGCGGCCCCGTTGGCCTTGATAACCTAGCGGCTGCAATTGGTGAAGAAAAAGAAACCATTGAAGATGTAATAGAGCCATTTTTAATTCAACAAGGCTTTATACAACGCACCCCACGCGGACGACTTGTTTCAGACATCGCTTATTTACATTTTGGGCTAACTCCAGAAAAATAACTAAAAACCCCGCGAAGCGGGGTTTTTAGTAGTTAGATTTCAGAAGTTAGATATCAGTTGATCGAGAGGGTGGTTTTATTTTTGTTTAATTAAACAAAAAGCTTGCTATAGATGATATTAGTTTTACTTTGTTCTAACCACTAACCACTAACCACTAACCACTAACCACTAACCACTAACCACTAACCACTAACCGCTTACCACTGGGTTGTTGTCTCATTTTAACACCTGTAATTCACATGCTGTTAAGATATCGATAGGTATTCTCATTGACGTTTGTGTAGGCAAAAAAAAGCCCGCATAAGGATGCGGGCAAACAACAAGTTGAAGGAAGTAATCCAGGGAACTACGGTCTACTTAAAAAAGGTTTTATCCAGATTTAAGCAAACCTAGTGCAATACGAATTTTCATATTGCTAAAAACGGAGCTTAATGAAAGAAACTTTCATGAGGTTGCTAGCTCGGTATAGGTAAATAATACGCAATGATGGATTTTTCTTCAAACTAGAAAAATTTTATTTTCAGATAAAAAAAACTAATGTTAGTGTATTTTTTAATTGTTTTCTTTTTGTTCACATTGTGAATATATTAATTTTAAGTTTATGAATGGGAAGGTTTTTATAAATTTTAAGAACTTTATTCAGGATTAGTTTAAGTATTCTGTAGTAGATTCGTAAAAGTGCTTTTGGGTGTTTATGCGTTATTTATGAATAAACGCCGAGTTTTTGGCTGTTTTGGTTGCTTTTTAGTGTCACTGTAGTGACTTATTATTAAGGTGAAAATATGCATAATTGTATTGATAAAACCTAATATGGCTAAAAAATAACTAAGCAAATTGCTTTTTACCGTTATTTGCCGCTAATTCACAGCAAGAGCGTTGTCAGTTCATAGCTGACTAGATACACTAGATGTAACTTTTGGCCGCCTTTGTGGTCAATAAATACAAGTGTAAAAAATATAACAAATTACATAGAAATCTATTTTAGGAGTTTAACGTGGGATCAGGGCTTAACTTTTTAGATCTTATTCTAGAAGCCAGTGTACTTGTCCAGCTAGTAATGTTGGCATTAGTCGGTATGTCGGTAATGTCATGGGCAATTATCTTTCAGCGTAAAAAAGCGATTTCTGATGCACTTAATGGCGCAAAGCGCTTTGAGCAGAAGTTTTGGTCGGGTATTGACCTAAGTAAATTATACAACGAAGTATCAGCGCGTCCTGGAGGCGCATCAGGTGTTGAAGCATTATTCGTTGCAGGTTTTAAAGAGTTTGCACGTCATAAGAAAAATTCACCACAAAGTGCAAGTATTGTTATGGAAGGCACACACCGTTCAATGCGTGTTGCTTTATCGCGTGAAGTTGAAAAGCTTGAGTCAAGTTTATCGTTTTTAGCAACAGTGGGTTCTATTAGTCCTTACATCGGCCTGTTTGGTACGGTGTGGGGTATTATGAACGCATTTATCGCATTAGGTGAAGTTAAGCAAGCAACGCTACAAATGGTAGCGCCAGGTATTGCTGAAGCACTAATCGCAACAGCAATGGGTTTATTTGCTGCAATTCCAGCTGTTATTGCTTACAACCGTTTTGCAAACAAAGTAGAAAAGCTTGAAGGTAATTATATTAACTTCATGGAAGAGTTCGCCAATATTTTACACCGCCAAGCTGCTGCGCAAATAGAGGCTAAAGCGAATGTACCAGCGTAAGAAACGTCGCCCAGTAGGTGAGATAAACGTAGTTCCTTACATTGACGTAATGTTGGTACTACTAATCATATTTATGGCAACTGCGCCACTTATTACTCATGGTGTAAAAGTAGATTTGCCAAAGATGGAAGAATCGGATCTTGTTGATACTAAAGATACGCCTCCAATTATTGCGTCAATTGATGCTGAAGGTAAATACTATGTAAGTATTGGTACAGATCCTGAAGCACCAATGGAAGCGTTGGATGTTGCTGCAGTGATTAAACTTCAGCTGCAAAAGAATCCAGATACGCCAGTGATGATCAAAGGTTCGGGCCGTGTTTCTTATCAAGAAGTACTGCTACTCATGGACTTTTTGAAAAATGCCGGTGTGCCTTCAGTGGGTCTAATGACCGAATCATTTGAGGGTTAGTATGCGTGAGTCATTAATCAAATCGATTCTATTACATCTGGGGATTATTGGTTTTTTAATTGGATCAGCTAGTTTTCATTTACCTACTCCTAAGGTAATGGAAGTAACTTTGAATCCAGCTATGCCTGAGCCAGAAAAGGCTGTTTCAGCAGTTACGGTAGACCAACAAAAGGTTGAACAAAAAATTGCTGAGCTAAAAAAGCAAGAAGAAGCTAAAAAACAAGCTGAAGCAAAGCGTCTTCGTGATCTCGAACGACGTGCTAATGATGCACGTAAGCAACGTGAAGCGGAAGACCGTCGTCTTAAAAAGCTAGAACAACAGCGCCGCGCGAAAGAGAAAGAAAAAGCAGAAGCCGAAGCACAAGCGAAAAAAGCACGTGAAATTCAGCAAAAAGAACGTGCTAAAGCGCAACAAGCAGAAAAGCAAAAGCAAGAAGCTGAAGCAGCAGCAAAAGCTGCAGCAGAAAAGCGCAAAGCTGAAGAAGAGGCGTTAAAGAAAGCGGAAGAAGAGCGTAAGCGTAAAGCTGCCGAAGCAGAAGCTGAACGTAAACGCAAAGAAGCCGAAGCCGAGCGTAAACGCCAGCAAGCATTGCAAGAGCAAATGTTGCAAGAGCAGTTAGCTGCTGAGCAAGCTGCACGAAATAAAGTTCGTCAACAGCAAATTGTAAGTGAAGTCGATAAATATAAAGCCTTAATAATGGCACGTATTCAGCAAACTTTACTTATCGATGAAAAGATGAAGAATAAACAATGTCGTGTAAATATTCGTCTTGGCTTTAATGGCTTAGTAACACAAGTTAAGTCATTAGGTGGTGATAAATTAGTGTGTGAAGCTGCGCTTCGAGCTGTTCGTATGGCAGATACACTCCCGGTATCACCTGATAAAGACGTATTTGAGCAACTTAAAAATATTAATTTAACAATCAAGCCAGAATTCTAAAGGAATGATATGTTCAACCAGATAAAAACAGCATGTTTTATTGTATTACTGGGCTTTCATGGCATCGCCAGTGCTGCACTAGAAATTGTTATTACCGAAGGTGTTGATGGTGCACGTCCGATTGCGGTTGTGCCATTTCAATACAATGGGGTTGGCCCCATCCCTGAAAAGTTAAGTACTGTTATTGCAGCAGACTTAATGCGTAGTGGTAAATTTAAACCTATTGATGTAGCAACAATGCCTCAATTACCAGCAACTGATACTGACGTTGACTATGCTGCATGGGTTAATAAAGGTGTTGAAGCCGTTCTTGTTGGTCAAGTTGAACAACAGCCAGGTGGACGTTACTTAGTTAAGTATGAGCTTATTGATGTTATTCGTGGTCAGATCACGGGTGGTCAAACACAGATGATGAGTAACGGTAAGTTAGTTAAAAGCCAAGACCATATTCTTGATGCAAGAGAAAGTGTAATAGCTGAAACGGGTTTCCGCCGCTACGCTCACCGCATCAGTGATGTTGTATACGAAGCTTTAACTGGCGAAAAAGGTGCATTCTTAACGAAGATTGCCTACGTTATTGTGAGAGAAAATCAGGCAATGCCTTATCAGTTAGTCGTTGCTGATTATGATGGTTTTAATGAGCAAGTATTACTTCGCTCGAAAGAACCATTAATGTCACCGGCATGGTCACCAGATGGTACTAAGCTTGCGTATGTAACATTTGAAAATCGTCAAAGCCAAATTTACATTCAAGATTTATACACGGGTAAACGTGAGCTGATCACAAGTCACCCTGGTATTAATGGTGCGCCACAGTTCTCACCTGATGGCAAAAAGCTACTATTAGTGCTCTCTAAAGACCGCAATGGTGCAACAGAAGTATATGTTTTAGACCTTGCAACTCGCAAAGAAAGACGCCTTACAAATCACCGTAGTATAGATACTGAACCATCTTGGTTCCCTAATGGGCAAGATATTGTGTTTACGTCTGAAAGGGGTGGTAATGCCCAGATTTATAAGTTAAATTTGCAAACTGGTAGGTCAAAACGCAT
Organism: Pseudoalteromonas simplex; assembly: GCF_015278155.1. NCBI lineage: Bacteria > Pseudomonadati > Pseudomonadota > Gammaproteobacteria > Alteromonadales > Pseudoalteromonadaceae > Pseudoalteromonas > Pseudoalteromonas simplex. The sequence continues at coordinate 149,986 of NZ_JADILN010000005.1, read as the reverse complement.
GACGTTTGACGGAGATATGAACCTAGCAGGTTCGGTTTCTCCAGACGGAAAAGAATTAGTGATGGTGAACCGTACCAACGGTCAATACCATCTTGCTAAGAAAGAGCTAGCTACAGGTGCGTTCCAAGTATTAACTAGAACACGCCTTGATGAATCGCCGAGTATCGCACCAAACGGCTCGATGATTATCTACAGCACGCTTCATAATAATAAACAGGTGTTGGCGTTAGTTTCTATGGATGGTCGCTTTAAAGCACGCTTACCTGTGCTAGACGGACAAGTTAAGGCACCGGCTTGGTCGCCTTATTTACAGTAATTATACTGGTTTACTCAATATAGGAATCAATTAAATGCAACTTAATAAAACTTTAAAAGGCCTGCTAATTGCTGTGCCAGTGATGACATTAGCGGCGTGTAGCTCTTCTTCAGGTGTTGATGAAGGTGCTGCAAACCAATCTAACCAAGGTATGGTTGAGCAATCAAACAACACTGATACTGTTGAAGTTGCAACGCTTACTCCAGAGCAACAAGCTGAAGAAGCACTTCGTGAAAAATACGAAGCGTTACGTCAAGAGCAAATCATTTACTTTGGTTTTGATAACGCAAAAATCCAAAGCAAGTATGCTGAACTATTACAAGCACACGCTGAATTCTTAGTACAAAACCCTTCAGTTAAAGTACTAATCGAAGGTCACGCTGATGAGCGCGGTACGCCTGAGTACAACATCGCACTAGGCGAGCACCGTGGTCAAGCAGTAGAAAAATACTTACAAAGTTTAGGTGTTTCTGCTAGCCAAATGTCAGTAGTGAGCTATGGTGAAGAGAAGCCAATGGTTAAGTCTCGCACTGAAGAAGCGTTCGCGAAGAACCGTCGCGCAGTATTAGTTTACTAATAAAGAGTCATTATGAAGCCGAAAATTATTTTGGCAGCAATGATCTTAAGCGGGAGCACCCAGTTATGGGCTGCTCCCGCTCCTGTTTCAGAAGCTGCAAGCTCGCAATCGAGCATTGAGAAGCGTTTAGTCGCTTTAGAAAACATGATGAAGTCACGTAATTTATTGCAAGCTGAGCTTCAGCAGCAGCTTAATATTTTACAAGACGAAGTGAGCCAAGTACGTGGTATTACAGAAGAGCAAAGCTATAAGCTTGAAAAAGTACTGCAACGTCAGCGTGAGCTATATCAAGAAATTGAGAACCGAGTTAGCCAAGCTTATAGCCAGCCTGCTGCAACACAAACTCAACCTACAAATACTTATACAGATGTAGGTGCATCACAGGCAATCAGTTCAGACTTATCTGAAAACGAAGCTTATGAGCGTGCAGTGGCGTTAATCATGAAAGATAAACGTTATGAGCAAGCAATTCCTGAGTTTCAAGCATTCTTAACGACATACCCAAATTCAGTGTATGCATCTAATGCGCATTATTGGTTAGGTCAGCTGTTAACTATTCAAAACGATCAAGCAGGTGCGACTGAGCACTTTAAAGTTGTTGTGAATGAATACCCTAATTCTAATAAGCGCCCAGATGCAATGTTAAAGTTAGGAAACTTATTAGCGGATCAAGGTTTAGGCGAGCAAGCCCTTAAAACCTTTAATGATTTAATTAATCAGTACCCAAGTACTACCGCTGCTAAATTAGCCACAGAACGTATGTCGCAAATGTAGATTTGACCTGATTAGACTGCTTTTTGACATAAGCGGTCTAAAATTAGGCAACTAGACATAAAAACTTAAAAAAAGAGATATTTTCTGTTGCACTCAGCATTTAAATAAGTATTATAAGCGCCCGCAGCAGGCGATTGGTAACAACAGCCAAAATGCGGAAAAAAGAGCGGGTCATTAGCTCAGTTGGTAGAGCAGTGGACTTTTAATCCATTGGTCGATGGTTCAAGTCCATCATGACCCACCATTCTCTTAGAATGGTAATCTTTAATCGACGGATTTACGTATAGCTTTTATAAGCAATTAGAGCGGGTCATTAGCTCAGTTGGTAGAGCAGTGGACTTTTAATCCATTGGTCGATGGTTCAAGTCCATCATGACCCACCATTCTTTGAATGGTTCTATATAGGCGGATTTACGCAGCTTTTATTAGCATCAGAGCGGGTCATTAGCTCAGTTGGTAGAGCAGTGGACTTTTAATCCATTGGTCGATGGTTCAAGTCCATCATGACCCACCATTCTTTGAATGGTTTTATATCGGCGGATTTACGCAGCTTTTATTAGCATCAGAGCGGGTCATTAGCTCAGTTGGTAGAGCAGTGGACTTTTAATCCATTGGTCGATGGTTCAAGTCCATCATGACCCACCATTCTTTTGAATGGTCTTATATCGGCGGATTTACGCAGCTTTTACAAGCATCAGAGCGGGTCATTAGCTCAGTTGGTAGAGCAGTGGACTTTTAATCCATTGGTCGATGGTTCAAGTCCATCATGACCCACCATTCTTTTGAATGGTCTCATATCGGCGGATTTACGCAGCTTTTTATAAGCAACAGAGCGGGTCATTAGCTCAGTTGGTAGAGCAGTGGACTTTTAATCCATTGGTCGATGGTTCAAGTCCATCATGACCCACCATTCTTCGAATGGTTTCATATCGGCGGATTTACGCATCAAAATATCCAGAGCGGGTCATTAGCTCAGTTGGTAGAGCAGTGGACTTTTAATCCATTGGTCGATGGTTCAAGTCCATCATGACCCACCATTCTTCGAATGGTCTCATATCGGCGGATTTACGCATCAAAATATCCAGAGCGGGTCATTAGCTCAGTTGGTAGAGCAGTGGACTTTTAATCCATTGGTCGATGGTTCAAGTCCATCATGACCCACCATTCCTGATTTATCTTTTCTTTCTAAGTTATCCTTTATTTATCTTAACAGCTCACAGCAATACTGTTCATTAGCTTAAGATTCTCGTATAATTCGCGCCATGAATGCACTGTGGACTAAGTGGTCGAGAAATGAGTCTAGCTGAACAAATTATGCCTGAAGATTATATCTTCCCTCCAAAGCCAGCTCCGTTATCAAAAGACGAGCAAGCTGAGTATAAGGCACGTATCAAACAATTATTAAAAGACAAGAACGCGGTTCTTGTTGCCCATTATTACACTGATCCTGAAATTCAAGCACTAGCTGAAGAAACAGGCGGTTGTGTTGCTGACTCGCTAGAAATGGCGCGTTTTGGCGCTAAGCACGACGCAGATGTAATTGTGGTAGCCGGTGTTCGCTTTATGGGCGAAACGGCAAAAATCCTAACGCCAAATAAAACAGTTGTTATGCCAACGCTTGCTGCAACCTGTTCATTAGACGTAGGTTGCCCAATTGAAGAATTCTCAGCGTTTTGTGATCAGCACCCTGATCGCAAGGTAGTAGTGTATGCAAATACATCAACCGCTGTTAAAGCGCGTGCAGATTGGATTGTTACTTCTTCATGTGCCCTAGAGATCGTTGAGCACCTTGATGAGCAAGGCGAAAAAATCATTTGGGGTCCAGATAAACACTTAGGTTCTTACATTCAAAAGAACACAGGTGCAGACATGATCATGTGGAATGGCGCCTGTATCGTTCATGACGAGTTTAAAACCAAAGCACTTAAGGACATGAAAGCCTTACACCCAGATGCGGCTGTATTGGTTCACCCAGAGTCTCCTGCGGAGATTGTAGCCTTAGCTGATGCGGTTGGCTCAACAAGCCAACTAATCAAAGCAGCGCAAACTATGGACAACAAAAAGTTCATCGTAGCGACTGACCGAGGTATTTTCTACAAAATGCAGCAGTTATGCCCAGAGAAAGAATTCTTTGAAGCCCCAACAGCGGGTGAAGGCGCAACATGTAAAAGCTGTGCGCATTGCCCGTGGATGGCGATGAATGGCTTAAAAGCAATTGAAGAAGCACTGACAGACCCAGAAGGTAAAGAAGTGTTTGTTGATATGGACTTACGCGAAGGCGCATTAAAGTCGCTTAACCGTATGTTAGATTTTTCAGCAACGCTTCAGCGTTAAGAACGAATCGTCTATACAAAAGGCAAGGTGTTTACCTTGCCTTTTTTGTTTGATTACTAATCACTTAACTGCACTATTTTAAAAAGCCCTTGCGTCTGTAGGGTTGTTTTCATACTATAACGCCGCTGCTAAACTCTAAGCAGCGCCTTAGGTGACGTGTCCGAGTGGCTGAAGGAGCACGCCTGGAAAGTGTGTATACGGCAACGTATCGAGAGTTCGAATCTCTCCGTCACCGCCATTTCTTAAATTTACCCTACCATCGCAAAGTGCTTTTCAAGATTACATTTAGCGCGCATTGCTATGTGGCTACTGACTTTCCTTGCAAGTTCTATCACTAATAATTCAAGTTGTTCACGGCTATAACCAAGTAATACACAGCGTTTAAGTTGCTCGCTAACTAAGCTGTTGGCATCGTCTAATGCAAACAAAGCGCCTAAAGAGGCAAGCTCAAAAACTCTGTTGTTTTGCTGTTCTATGCTAAAAGGTAGTTGGCCAAATGTGAGTGCGGTTTTTAGCTGCTGCTCTGTGCGTTTGATAAGCAACGCATTTGAACCTTGAATATCATCAAGTGACTTTAAAATCTCTAGCGCCAGCAATGCTTTTGGCACCCCAGAATATACACTGATATGCGGTAAAATATCACACAACTCTTGCATTGAAACGCCATCATTCAATGCGTGCTGACATGCTCGTTTTAACAAAGGCTTGTCATGAACGGTGACCAAAGCAGCGATCGCGACAAACACAAATAAATCCGTGTTGTTATGGTTCATAATTTCTCTTTTGATTTTAGATATTGAATGTATTGAGGTTTTGTAGCAGTTGCTGATTACATAGAGCATGCAATCGAAAAATTGAAAATACATTATGGTCGATGATGGCTATTTCTGCTTGCCATAAATGATTTAATTTTTGCCTAAAATAACGAACTGTTACCTTAAATGGTCCTAACCTTAAATTACGGTGATACACTTAATTGAGTATTTATGTGAGGTAATCTAAATGCGTCAGGCATTAATAGAAGCAGTGAAAGCAATAGCGATTGCAGACGGTAATTTTGAAACAGGGATTCCAGAATTATTGGTGTTCAGACGAAGCGAAGTTTCATTACCGATGGCCTGCGTGTATGAGTTAGGGCTGGGTATTAGCTTGCAAGGTGCAAAGCGAGTTGTGCTGGGTGAACATAGTTATGATTACACTGACGGGCAATCATTGGTGACCTCAATCGATGTGCCTGTTGCCTCGCATATTACTCGTGCTAGTAAAGAGCAGCCATTTTACGGACTTTACTTGCGTTTAGATGCTCATGAAATCAGTCACATTGTTGCTGAAATGGATTTTGCCGGGCAAGACAAGTTTCCTAAGCACCAAGCTATGTCGGTGGTTGATACTGATAATGGTTTGCTTGACGCTTTACTAAGGCTGATTCAACTCGACAATGAACCTCAATTAAAAGCTAATCTTGCGCCACTTATTAAAAAAGAAATTATATTGCGTTTGTTAAATAGCCCGCATAGCCCTTATTTAAGGCAAATTGTGATGTCTGGCTCAGCCCATCAAAAAATCGCTAAGACCTTGTGTTGGTTAAAAGAAAACTTTAGCAGTCAATTTTCAATTGATGATTTAGCCCGTGATGCACACATGAGCCCGTCGACATTCAGACTGCATTTTCGTGATGTAGTAAAGATGAGCCCGTTGCAATACGTAAAAAACTTACGGCTACAAGCGGCAAGACAATTAATGCTGAATGAGCGAATAGATGTAGGCTCTGCAGCTTTAAAAGTGGGTTACGAGAGTCCATCGCAGTTTAGCCGCGAGTACACACGCTTTTTTGGCAAGCCACCGATTAAAGATATTTCAGCACTGCGGTTACAACAAATCGCATAAAAAAGGGAGCGCTTGGCTCCCTTACATTTAAAATCGTCTTTTTGGCATTCTCAGTTGTGAGTCAAACTCATCGGGGAATAAAATTGTGCCGTCGTCTTGGTCTGTTGGAAATACAGCAATAAGTAAGTCATCTTGCTCAAGACCAGGTGTCCAGCGACTTAACCAATCTTTTACAGGGATGGCTTTTGGTGTGCAACCTTGCCACTCACCGGTTGCCCAGCTTTGGGCAAATTCGCGGCTAGGCCATACAGGCACGCAGTCGTCATCTTCGTTTGAGAGCATGACGCAGCCATGTTCATCATTGAGGATCCACACTTGTTTAAACTCTTGTACCGTTTCAAACATATAAGCGAGTCGTTTCTTTGCGCCTAAGGCGAGTACAGAATCAAATTCAGTTTCAACACGTTTAGCAGTTGCATTATTCATGACAGGCTCACTCTTTTAGTTATACACAGCTACACCTTAATCATAAGGTGATAAATTAATATGACAAGTAAAGTTAATAGCTAAATTAATTTACTAATGCAGCAAATAGATCGTCAGCAAGTTGTTGCAGAGATTTAGGGTCTTGATTTGTCAGGGCATAGGTACGAATACCGTATATGCCCATCACTAAAAAGCGCGCCAACTGTTGCGCTGACTTGCTACTTACAAATTCGTTGTTATCTAGGGCTTTTTGAAGTTGCTCGGCGAGGGCATGCTCGTATGCATTAAGGTTGCTACGCAGCACAGTGCAAATTTGTGGGTCATTGCCTTCAACCTCAGAAATACTCTTTGTAAGTAAGCATACTTTAGCTACTTCACCTTCAATACACTCATCAACAATCACAGTTAAGTAATGTTTAAGAGTTGATAAAATTGATTGTTGGTCATTAAAAAGGGCAGTAAATTGTTGGTTTCTGTCTTTTTGATATTGCTCGGTGGCGGCTAAAAACAAGCCCTTTTTGTTGCCATAAGCCGCGTAAATAGAACCCGGGTGAAGGTGAGTCACTTCTTTTAATTTTTGCATACTGGTCTTCGCATAGCCATATTTCATAAAAGCATGCATGGCTTGGCGTAGTACAAATTCAGTATCAAATTCAGCAGTTCTCATTAAAGCTCCTCACGGTTTATAAACGAAGTTTACGTAATCTTGAACGATTATTCAAAATAAACCTTGAAGTATGTTTGTTTCGCCCTTATCTTGAATGTGTGTTCAAGATAAGGATAAAACCATGACAACCGATTTACTTTCTCCGTTTAAACTAAATGACAGCATTGAGTTGCAAAACCGTGTACTAATGGCACCCCTTACACGCTGTATGAGCGACGATAATCTCGTACCTACCCAAGCAATGGTTGACTATTATGCGCGCCGTGCTGATGCGGGCTTAATTATTAGCGAAGCAACGATTATTCGCCCAGATTCACAAGGTTATCCAAATACACCGGGTCTATTTACTAGCGAACAAATTCAAGGCTGGAAGAAAGTCACCGATGCTGTGCACGCAAAAGGCGGCAAAATGTTTGCTCAGCTTTGGCACGTAGGTCGTGTTGCTCACCCTCACTTTTTTGGTGGTGATGTACTGGCGCCATCAGCAATTGGTGTTGAAGGTTCGGTACCGAGAATGCGTGAATTAACTTACGTTACTCCAAAAGCGGCAACCATTGAAGACATCCAAGGTTTAATAGCTGATTACGCAAAAGCCGCCGAAAACGCTATTGAAGCGGGTTTTGACGGGGTTGAAATTCATGGTGCGAATGGTTACTTAATTGATCAATTCTTACACTTTGCTGCCAACCAACGTGAAGACCAATACGGGCAAACACCAGAAAACATGTCACGTTTTGCTCTTGAAGTCGTTGATGCAGTAGTGGCAGCAATTGGTGCAGATAAAACTGCATTACGTTTATCGCCAGGCGCGTATTTTAATATGACCGAAAGTGACGGTGATAAGGCGGTATTTGATTATCTATTACCAGCCCTTGAAACGCGTAATCTTGCCTACTTACATGTTGGTATTTTTGATGACAGCATGCGCTTTGCAAGCTTAGGTGATAAGTCAGCATCTGAATATATGCGCGGTGCGTACAAAGGTACCTTAGTCGGGGTAGGTAGCTATAGCTTTGAGACAGCTAATCAAGCTATCGATAATAACCAATTTGACTTAATTGCGATTGGTCGCCCATTCATTGCGAACCCAGATTACATCAGTAAAGTTAAAAATGGTGAAGCATTAACACCATACAGCGATGAAATGCTGGCTGAACTGATTTAAGCAAACCTAATAATATTGTCCAACCAACAAGCGCTCAGTTAATTTAACTGGGCGTTTTTTCTAATACTTTCTTATATATTAAACAGTTAAGTCTTAAATCTGCCATGAAAATGCATTAATTGTTTAATTGTTGTGTCAAATATTTTGACCCTAAATGTAATACGCGCTCTGCATACTGTGCCCGCTTTTAAATACGTAACCTTGGAAAAACAATGAGCACAGTAGCAAAAAAAACAAAGCTAAGCCTTGTAGTCGCAATGCTTTTAGCAACATCGGCACATGCAAACACGAATAACGAAATTGAAGAAATTACCGTTGTTGCAAAGCCAACCAGTTATGCAAATAACGTTATTGAACCTGCGATGCTTGAGCAACAAAGTTCAGTATCAAGTGTGTTAGCCGTGATTGATAACCTACCGGGTATTAGCATCAACGAAGGTGATGCATTCGGTGGTGACGATTGGTCAACCACCATCACTATGCGTGGCTTTAGTATTGATGGTAATCAACAGCAATTAGGTATGACGATTGATGGTATTCCTAATGGTGGTTCTAACTATGGTGGCGGTGCAAAAGCAAACCGTTACTTAGACAGCGAAAACTTAGCAACGGTTGAAGTAGGGCAAGGTACGTCTGATATTGCTTCAGCATCACTCGAAGCATTAGGCGGTACTTTTAATTTTGTGAGTGCACAACCGAGTACAGAACAAAGTACCACATTTGCTTACACGACGGGCGATCACAATGCTAGCCGCTACTTTGTGAAGCACGAAACCGGCACTGTGTTTGATAACACGCAAGCCTATATCAGCTATTCGCAAACAGACACCAGTCGTTGGATTGGTGATGGCAGCAATGGTGGTAAAGACAGCCAGCACATCGAAGCGAAGTTTGTATCCGACTTTAGCGACTTAACCGTAACGGGTCGTGTTTCGTATGATGATGTTCACGAAATTAACTATAACAGCATCAGTATTAGTGAATTTGAACAAAACCCTGATTGGGATCGTTTAACTTGGAATTGGACAGGCGTGCCGCATTTTGATCAAATGTTTGCTGAGGGCTGGGGTACACTGCGTGAAAATACCCTTGCATATGTAAAGTTTGATTACGCGCTAAGTGCCACTTCAAACTTAAGCTTGTCTCCTTACTATCATAAAAATTCAGGTCGTGGCGATTGGATCCCGCCTTATTTAACGTCACCGGTTGATGATGATGGTAATCCAACAACGATTGGCGGCGAAAATGCTGGCAATTATGGCTTTACAGATAGTGAGGGTAACCCACTGGCACCTGCTGCAGGTTGTACGGCAAGTTTAGAGTGGCCATGGTCTTCAGGCCCTGGCTTAAACCCAGCCTGTTACCCAGATGATGCGATTCCGGTTATGTCGTATCGTCATACTCACTACAAAAAAGACCGCTTAGGTATGACCGGTGAATACCAAGTAACCCTTGGCAACCATGACATTGAAGCCGGTTTTTGGTTTGAACAAACAGACCGTGATGAGTCACGTGACTGGCATAAAGTTATTGATGCCCGTATTTATCATCACTTTGACCATACGCCGTATTGGACACAATATAAAAACACCTTCGAAACAGATACATTCAAGTGGTACGTACAAGACTCAATCAGTTTAGGCGACTTCACACTTAATTTAGGTGCTAAACAGTACCTTGTTGAGCTGCAGCGTTATAACCATTTTGAAGATGAGTACTCAGATAAAATCGACAGTGATTCAGACGTACTATTCAGCGGTGGTATGCTGTATCAGTTATCTTCAAGCACAGAGCTATTCACCAGCTACAGCGAAAACTTTGCGGCAATTAAAGATGGTGTACTTGAACGTGATTCATCAACACTGACCGAAATTGAACCTGAAACAGCTGAAAACATCGACCTAGGTGTGCGTTACAGCGATGACCGCTTAAGCTTAACAGCAACCGCTTACAGCATTGAATTTGATAACCGTATTACCTTTATTGCTCCGGGCAGTGATACCGATGGTATTGACTACACGATTGGCACGAACGGTTCTTACATCAACGTAGGTGGTATTGAGTCAACGGGTGTGGAGCTTTCTGCAAGCTATATGCTGACTGACAAATGGAATCTTTACACATCGTATACCTACAATAACTCTGAGTATCAATCGAACGATCCAAGTGCTTACAACAGCGATGGTGAGTTACTTGAAGATGCAACAGCCAGCTTTAAAGCAGGTGATGAAGTGATTGACTCAGCACAAGATTTATTTGTGGTATCGGCAGACTACTACAGTGGTGATTTCCGCTTTGGTTTATCGGCTAAATACACAGGTGAGCGTTTAGGTGCATGGACTGATGAACAAACCCGTTCACGTAACAAAGTTGATGGTTATACCTTGGTTGATTTAAACATTGGTTATAATACCAGTCTTGATTCTGGTGTGTTTAAATCACTCGACCTTGCATTTGTGGTGAATAACTTGTTTGATAAATCTTATCTAGCGGGTGGTACTGGTAATGGCTCTACCTACTTTATTGGTGCACCACGTACCGCAGCTTTAACACTTACAGCGCAGTTTTAAGTAATAAGCTAACGTTTTAAATAGCCCATCGTTGATGGGCTTTTTTGCAGGTGAAATATGAAAAAATTAATTTTAGCTACGGCGGTTGTAGCAGCATCACTATTAAGCATAAACAGTAAAGCTGCCGACAATGTTGTGCTCGTGACTCTTGATGGCCTTCGCTGGCAAGAAGTGTTCTCTGGTGCAGATAAAAACCTAATCGATAACACTGATTTTGTTGCAAATACAGATGAACTAAAGGCGCTTTTTTGGCGAGATGACCAAGCACAGCGAACTCAAGCGTTAATGCCATTTTTTAGCGAAACATTGGTAAAGCAAGGCGTTTTGATTGGCGATAGAACTCAAGGCTCATTGATGTCGGTAAACAACCCGTGGTATTTCTCATACCCAGGTTACAGTGAAATTTTAACCGGCGTAGTAGACGAAAATATCGATAGTAACGATAAAGTGCCTAACCCCAATAAAACCATTTTAGAGAGTTTAAATACTCAGCCAGAATTTAAAGGTAAAACCGCGCTTTTTGGTAGCTGGGATGTGTTTCCCTATATTGTAAATCGTGAGCGCAGTGGGGTTTATGTTAATGCTGGCTTTGAAGCTTTTGATGCTGTGAACTCAGAGGAAGTTACTCTGCTAAACCAAATGCAAAGCGAGATCCCCAGTCCTTGGCACAATGTTCGCCTCGACAGCTTTACCTACCGATTTGCCAAACAATATTTATTAAATAAACAGCCGCGTTTGCTGGTTATTAGCTTGGGTGAAACCGATGACTTTGCTCATAACGGTAAATACGATGCCTATTTAAAATCGGCTAAACAAGGTGATGCGTTTATCCGTGACCTTTGGCAAACAATTCAACAAACACCGGGCTATAAAGACAATACCACATTGATCATCACCACCGATCATGGCCGTGGCAGTCATGCTGATGATTGGCAACACCATAGTTCGAAGCGTGCTTTAGCACGTTCAGAGCAAGGAAAGCAGCGTTTTCCAAACGGCATTGTTGGCTCTGAACATATTTGGTTAGCAGCCATTGGCCCAGATATAAAAGCAACAGGCTTAATTAAGCCCAAAAATGAGCTCAAACAAGCGCAAGTAGCGGCAACTGTGCTGAATATTTTAGGCGTCAACAGTCAGCAAGTTAACCCGAAAATGGCCGCGCCAATTAAGGAGATTTTAAAATGAGTTTAACTTTTAGTTTGTTCAAAAGCGCCTTATCTGGGTTAATGCTGGTTAGTAGTGTGAGTGCGATTGCCGCGCCAAGTAAAATTTTGTTTGGCTCATGTGGTCATCAAGACAAGGCTATTCCAATTTTTGATGCCATCAACAAAGAGCAAGCCGATTTATTTATGTTCCTTGGCGATAACATTTATGGTGATACCGAAGATATGACGGTACTTGCCGATAAATATCAACGTTTAGGGCAAAAGCCGGGCTTTAAAACATTACGTGCGAATACGCCAATCATTGCCATGTGGGATGACCACGATTATGGCGAAAATGACGCTGGCAGCGAATACCCCAAAAAACAGCAATCACGAAAAATCATGCTCGACTTTTGGCAAGAGCCAGCTGGTTCTGCTCGCAGAACTCGTGAAGATGGTATTTACACTTCGTACACGTACGGTGAAGGTGAGCAAACAGTAAAAGTCATCATGCCTGATCTGCGTTTTAATCGTGCGCCGTTAAATCATGTATCAGCGATGACCTATCAACTTGAGCGTAAACCTGCAAAACAAGGGCCTTATAGTCCAACAACCGATAAAAACGCCTCTATGCTTGGCGAAAGCCAATGGCAATGGCTCGAACAAGAGCTTAAGTCAGATGAAAAGATAAAAATCATTGCCTCAAGCTTGCAGCTATTAGCTGATTTTACAGGTTGGGAGTCATGGGCAAATTATCCAGCTGATCGTGAGCGTTTATTTGCGCTTATTAAAAAGCATAAAGTAAATGGTGTAATTATTGTCAGTGGCGATACCCACTGGGGTGAGCTGTCTAAGTATCAACAAAACCTAGATTACCCACTTTATGAGATGACTAGCTCTGGGCTTACAGAAAAGTGGAAAGATGTTAGCCCTAATAAACACCGTGTGGGTGATTACACTCATGAGGTGAATTACGGCGATTTAACAATCGATTGGCAAAAAGCAGATCCTACCATTCGTATTGCGCTTAAAGGTATTAAGGGTGATGAGATCATGCACACTGAGTTCGCGTTATCGACGATAAGCCCATACCAGTAAACATTGCCTGCTGCGCATATCCTAAACACATGCCCGCAGCACATGCCTGCAAACATGGAATAAGCCTTGTTTGCGGGTATTTCTCTCTATCCCATCTAATTAAAATATCTTACACTGTGTCAATTAGTTAGTTTCAAGCAAGGACAGTGTAAAGTGCTGAATATAATTCAATCAAATCGCATGGAAGCACTGCAAGCGCGGTTTCACGCTCTTCTTAAAGTTAATCCGCTAACGAGCCCTTTTAAAAAAGAAATTGTGCTCGTGCAGTCACCGGGTATGTCGCAGTGGCTAAAAATAGGTTTAAGTGAACACTTAGGGATTGCCGCTCAGGTTGATTTTCCGCTGCCTTCGAGTTTTATTTGGCAGCTTTACCAACAATTATTGCCTGATGTACCCAGTGAATCACCGTATAACAAAGCTAACCTTGCTTGGAAGCTGTTTGCGATTTTACCAAACTGCATTGATGAGCCGCTGTACTTACCACTTAAAACCTATTTGGATGGTGACAGTGAAGGGCAAAAAACCTTTGCCTTGTGCGAGAAAATTGCCGACGTTTATGACCAATACTTAATGTATCGCCCTAATTGGATTGCCACTTGGGAGCAGGGCATTGATGAACTTGATGATGTTGATGTGGGCATTACACCATGGCAGCCAGATCTCTGGCGCAAGCTGGTGGCACACAGTAAAGAGCTTGGGCAAAGCCAATATCACCGCGCCAATATGCAAGATAAACTCCTTGCAGCCCTTGATAAAATGGACGCAAACCTATTACCTGAGCGTATTAGCTTATTTGGTATTTCTGCAATTGCGAGTAGCCAGCTTGAAGTATTTCAGGCCATTGCGAAAAAAACGCAGGTATTTTTGTTCTTCTTCAACCCCAGTGAGCATTACTGGGGCGACACGCTCGATGAAAAAACAGCAGCCAAGATTGCTGCTAAATATGCTAAACGCCCGCAGTTGCAAGCGCTTGAAGACAGCGCTAAAAACCCTGATCACGAGTACTTTTTTATTGGTAACCCGTTACTCTCGTCGTGGGGTAAATTAGGCCGAGACTATTTTGAACAGTTACTGCAACTAGATGCGCAGTGGCTTGACGGATTCGATAACGAGTTTGATCAAAGCTTGTTATCGCAAATACAGTCAGAAATTTACCAATTAGCTTTTAAGGGTGAGTCATTAACGCCTGATAAAGAATGGTTTATTAATGACGAAGGCAAGTTGCCAATTCAGGCAGACGATACCAGCATTGTGCTGAGCGATTGTCACACGCCACTTCGTGAAGTAGAACGACTACATGATTACTTACTCAATTTATTCAATGAAAATAAAGCGCTAACACCAAAAGATATTATTGTGATGATGCCAGATGTTGGCACATACAGCCCGTATATTGAGGCGGTGTTTGGTGGTGCCGAAGGGCGACGTTTTATTCCTTATGCGTTAGCCGATTTAGCGATAGAGCAAGAAAAACCAGTACTTAGCTCGTTTGCTAGTTTAGCCGATTTACCTTACTCACGCTTTGGTGTGTCTGACATTCTTGATTTACTGCAAGTCACACAAATTGCCGAGAAGTTTAACCTCGAATCCCATGAATATGAGCAAATTGGTTTTTGGCTTGAGCGTGTTGGCGTTAAATGGGGCTTAGATGCAGCCCACAAAGACAGTTTTGGCTTACCCGCAATAGATTTAAATACTTGGCAACATGGCCTAAACCGCTTGTTATTAGGTGTTGCACAACGTGATGAGCAATTGCCGTTTTCGGGGATTTACAGTGCCGATGAAGTTGAAGGTATGGCACTGAATACCTTAAATAAACTTATTGAATTTATTGATGTACTGGCCCGTTATAAAGCCAAGCTGCAAGCTGATGCACCACTTAACGAAAAAGCAGAAATTCTAAAAGAATTATTAAACGATGTGTACAGCGATGAAGGCGAACAAAGCTGGGATTTATTAGTGCTGCAAAAAGTGCTCGATACACTGATTAAGCATTATGACAATGGCGATTACCAACAAGCTGTTTCCCAGCGCATTGTTAGTTACTTGGTTAAACAAGGTATTCAAGAAAAAGGTGTAGGGCAGCGCTTTTTAGTGGGGCAAGTTAACTTTTGTACGTTGATGCCAATGCGTGCGGTGCCATTTAAAGTGGTGTGCATGCTAGGTTTAAATGATGCGGATTATCCGCGTACCGTTCAGCCAATCGGTTTTGACTTAGTTCCTTACTCAAAGCGCCAAAAAGGCGACCGCTCTCGCAAACTTGATGACCGTTACCTGTTTTTAGAAGCGATTTTAAGTGCTCGTGAGAATTTATACATCAGTTATATTGGCCGTTCTTGCTTTGATAACCAACCAAGAATGCCCTCAACTTTAGTGAGCGAGCTTTTGGAATACATAGCCCGTAGTTTTAAATTTGCTGATAAAAACACTCACTTAAAACTACCAGAGGCGCTAATTAATTATCAGCACTTACAGCCATTTAACCCAGCTTATTATCTAACAGAGAAATCAGATGACGAGCAAAAAGCAAACAAACCGTTAGCCACACAATTACACAGCTATAACCCAGTGTGGATGCCAACTCAGCCTGTTAACCCTGAGCCTCAGCAAGCGCTCAGTGTTCAGCCAGAAAGCAGTGTTGAGTTAACTCAGTTCATTCGCAGTATTTGCCAGCCGCACGAGAGCTTTTATCAGCAAAGTTTGGGTTTACGCTTGCCGCAATTTAACGATATAGCTAAAGATGAAGAGCCATTTAGTTTAGACGCATTACGTCGCTACTTTTACCTAGACGAAATTCTCGAAGCCAGCATTCAAGAGCTACCGCTTAATAAAGCGCAAATAATGCAGCGCGGTGAATTACCCCAAGCCCATGTTGGCGATCTTGTGTTTGAAAGTATGCAGCACCGGGTTGATGCGCTTGCAGGGCAAGTTAAAGCGCATATTCAAGGTGATGAAGCATTACCCGTTGAAGTAAATATTAAAATAGCCAATACCACACTAGAGGGTTGGTTAAATCATATTTATGGTCAAAAACAGGTGTTTTATCGCACCGCCAGTATTAAAGCAAAAGATGTAATTCGTGGCTTTGTGCATCATTTAGCGGCGCAAATAATGGGTCAGCCAGTCGAAACCCTTATTCTTGGTTTAGACAAGCAAATTAGTTTTTCACCCTTGTCAGAAGACGATGCCTGCAAGTATTTAAACGATTGGTTCTCGCTTTATAAAACGCTTTTAACTCGTCCTGTGGCGTTTTTTCCGGTCAGTGGTTACGAGTACATAAAAACAGATAAAGACATGGTTAAAGCATCCAATAAATTCGCGCCGCAATACATAGGCATAGGTGAAGGTGAAAACCCATACATTCGCTTAACCATTAAAAGCCTTAAAGACTGTGAAGAAGAGTTTATAAAATGGAGCGAGCTGCTGTTATCGCCAATTGTTGAATTAGCACAGGAGGCAGATCATGCAAACGCTTAATCCAATGAGTATGGCGCTGTGTGGGCAAAGCCTTATTGAAGCCAGTGCCGGTACAGGTAAAACCTACACCATTACAGGTTTGTATTTACGGTATTTGTTGGGCTTACAAAAAGCGACTGGTGAAGATGAACAATTAAATACGCCTCTAAGTGTTGAGCAAATACTGGTAGTGACCTTTACTGAGGCTGCAACTCAAGAAATTAAAGACCGTGTAAGGGCGCGTATAATCAATGCCAGAGATGCTCTGCTTGGTAAAAAGCTTGATGATGAGCTGATTGAGCAAATAATTAACGAGGTAACTGACAAACACGCCGCATTTGATTTGCTAGACGCTGCGGCAAAGTCGATGGATGAAGCCGCTATATTCACCATTCATGGTTTTTGTCAGCGAATGCTGAAACAACATGCCTTTGAATCCGGCGTGGCGTTTAACTTAGAGTTTATTTTAGATGAGCGTGAGCTTATTCAAGAAACCCTTAATGACTTTTGGCGTGCCTTTGTTTACCCACAATCAAAAGAGCGCACGCAAGCAATTACCGATATTTTCCCTGTGCCAGCGTCACTGTACTCACAGGTGGTGAGTTTACTCAATAAACAAGGGGCAACAATTACCCCTGAGTATGACCTTGATGAAATATGGCAAGCGCGCGACAACTTTGTGGCAAAAGTACCAGCATTTAAAAAGGCGTGCCGTGAGAGTGAATTTATTAATGCCGTAAAAGCGTCTGATTTAAGTGGCTCAAAAACTCCAGGTCGAAAAAACAGCCTTGCTGCGCTTGAAGAGTATATAAACAATGATGAGCTATTTTTTGTATTTGGTACCAGTAAATACTCGTTCGAAGTGTGGAGCACAGAGAATTTAAGCGACCCTGCAAATTACAAGAAAAACGGCAGCTTGCTGAGTCATGAAATGCTGGCTCAGTTTGATGAAATGGCTAAACTCAATAGCCTTATCAATAACGGCTTGAATATTGCGATAGTGCAATACGCAGCTAAATGGGTCGCAAATGCATTAGTTAAACGCAAGCAAGAGCAAGGCGTTATTACTCCAGATGATTTACTGAGTAACTTGCATCAGGCACTTTTAAGTGAGCAAGGCCAAGCGTTAAGTGAAAAAATTGCGACTTTGTTTCCGGTTGCCATGATTGACGAATTCCAAGATACCGACCCAGTTCAATATGGTATTTTTAGCCGCATTTATGGCATTAAAAACACCACGCTTGCCATGATAGGTGACCCTAAACAGGCTATTTATGGATTCCGTGGTGCAGATATTTTTACTTATATTGGCGCAAAACAAGCCGTTTCAGATGACAAGCAATACACCCTAGATACCAACTACCGCTCAAGTGAAGGGGTTGTTGATAGCGTAAACCGTTTATTTGCTAAAAATGCTAATAGCTTTATTTACAACGACGCAATCCCATTTCAAAAGGTTAATGCGAAGGGAAAACAGCAAGACAAAGCGTTTTTAATAAATGGTGAAATGCCAAGTGCGTTTGAATTTTCGGTTTTTGTTGATGAATACGCCGAAGCCAACAACAAGCCAACCAGCAAAGGGGTGGCTCAACAGGCATTGGCTTTGCAGTATACGAAAAAAATTACTGAGCTACTTAAGCAAGCCGATGCAGGCGCTGCAACTATTGCAGGAAAGCCTCTCACGGCCGCCGATATCTGTGTGTTAGTGCGTGACCGAAACGAAGCACAGTTAATGAAAACTGCACTGGCAGAAGCCGCTATTGCCAGCGTATATTTGTCGCGAGATAGTGTTTTTAACCAAGAGCTTAGTCATCATTTACTGAACTTTTTAACGGCCTTGCATGGACAGTATGATGAATCATTACTGCGTGGTGTGCTAGCCGGGCCATTGTTTTGTTTAAGCTACAACCGTATTTATGAGCTTCACGAAAATGAAAGTGCATGGCAAGAGCATTTAAACTTTTTTGCTCAGCTTGCTCACATTTGGCATAAACAAGGCGCTATGGCGATGCTCGAGCGTTTATTAAGCCATAATCAGCTTGCAGCGCGTTGGCAAGGTTTAGGTTACAACGTTGAACGCTGGCTCACCGATTTCCGTCATTTAGGGGAAATCTTGCAGCAAAAGCAAATTGAGCTTGAGGGAACCCATCGATTGCTGCGTTGGTTTGCGCAAAAAGTTAGTCAACAAGATGGTGAAGCGGTGCAAGTACGCCTAGAAAGCGATGCTAATTTGGTGAAAATTGTCACCATGCACGCTTCAAAAGGCTTAGAGTACCCGATTGTATTCATGCCGTTTGCCTGTGGCTATCGCGAAAGCAAAGAAGCCCTTTACCACAAAGACGATAAGTTGATTTATGACCTTGCTAAAAGTGACGACGCAATGCAAAAAGCAGAGCAAGAGCGCTTGGCTGAAGATTTACGTTTACTTTATGTGGCACTGACTCGTGCCGTGCATTTTTGTTCTGTGGGTATGTATAACATTGCCCAAGGTCGTAGCGCTCGCCCTGGTATTCAAAGTACCAGCATTGGCCACGTATTATTTGCAGGGTTAGAGATTAAATCGGGCGATGAATGGCGCGCTTTGTTACAACAATTTTGTGAAGGCTCTGCGCACATGCACTATGAGGCATTTAGCCAAGCGGATGAGCTTGAGAAGTTAACATTTGCTGGTACAGACAGTGAGCAAGCCTATCAAGTTAATACTGTTAAAGCAGACATTCAGCGTGATTGGCGCTCAACCAGCTTTAGTAGCTTAACGCTGAAAAAGCATACTGATCACATTGAACTTGGCCGCAGTGATGAAGACCACGAAAAAGATGAGTTTTTAGCCCAAAATGCCAATGCTTTAACACCTTACAGCTTCCCAAAAGGGGCAAAGCCGGGTAGTTGTTTGCATGAAATATTTGAGCAATTAGACTTTACTGACCCTTATGCGTTAACGCGCCCAGCTAGCGAGCAAGATGACCACGCCCTTGATAAAGTGATCAAAACGTTATTCGAAAAATACCATATTGACGATAGTTGGCAGGAAATGACCGAGCAGTGGATCCTTGCTGCACTGAATTGCCCATTAAACGATAAAGGGCTTAGTTTATCAGTACTTGAGCCCGATACCTGTTTGGTCGAAATGGAATTTAACTTACCGCTGTTATCGCTCTCAAGCGATAAGCTTAACCAAGTGTTAGTAAAACACTTTAACTTACCCGGGCAGCTTGATTTTAGTGAGGTACAAGGCTTACTAAAAGGCTTTATCGATTTAATATTTTGCTGGCAGGGTAAGTATTATATTCTTGATTATAAATCGAACTTTTTAGGCAATAGTGCGGCTGACTACCAACATGAGCAACTAGAGCAAGCCATGACCAGTCATCAGTATCATTTGCAGTATTTAATTTATACCGTGGCACTGCACCGTTTATTAAAACAACGTATTCAAGATTACGATAGCGATACGCATTTAGGGGGTGTTTACTACACCTTCTTACGTGGTATGAGCGAAGGACAAGGGGTGTATTTTAATCAGTTAACAAAACAGCAGATAACTGAGCTGGATAGCTTATTCGCACAAGGAGCCATGCTATGAGTCAACTGACATTCGGCTTTGATGACCATGAGCCAAACGAGCCAATGAATAAGCAGCCAGAACAACATGCCCAAAGCGATTTAGTGTTGCCTGCCACAGAACTTAAAACACAGCCTTTACTGAGTTATTTACTTGAGGCAAAACGTATTCGCTTAGTTGATGTTAAACTCGCAGAGCTATTGACTGGCACAGAAACACTGGTAGAGAATAACGAAGCAGCGCACAACGAAGTGTTTTACCTGATTTTATTACTTGCGGCCGCGCAGCAAAGTCAGCACAGCTGCTTAGAGCTCGTGAATATAAACTGGCAAAATCCGTTTGAAATTAGAGAGCAAAGCTTTGCTGATGCCAGCATTGCAGCCCCTGATGTTTTAACCCCGTTTGCTCTGGAATTTGGCCTTAATGAGGCCGTTAAAAAACTAATGAATGCTGAGTGTGTCGGGGACGACAAGCCACTACTGTTGTTTGCGAATAAACTTTATTTTGCCCGCTTGGCAGAGTACGAAACCACACTGGCTTCGCGTTTACATCATTTAGCAACGAAAGAACTCACACTTGATGAAGCCGAATTAACGTCATTACTTGAGGTGTATTTTCCTAATAGTGAACATACACCCAACCCAAGCGATCCTATTAAAACATTAAACTGGCAAAAAGTAGCCTGTGCGATTGCCGCAACAAAAGGCTTTAGTGTGATCACTGGCGGCCCGGGTACAGGTAAAACCACAACTGTAACTAAGCTATTGGCCATTTTACAATCTTTGTATGCCAGTGCGCCGCTAACAATTAAGCTGGTTGCACCGACAGGTAAAGCGGCAGCGCGTTTAACCGAGTCGATTTTAGGGGCAAAACAAAAGCTTAGTATGATCCCTGATAATATCGCGCCACTTATTCCTGACAGCGCGCAAACGATTCACCGTTTACTGGGCGTTATTCCACATACCAATAAGTTTCGCCATAACAAGCGTAATCCGCTGCATTTAGATGTACTGATCATTGATGAAGCGTCGATGGTTGATTTATCGCTTATGGCAAAACTAATCGAGGCATTACCGAGCCATGCAAGGCTTATTTTACTGGGTGATAAAGACCAATTAGCCTCGGTTGATACGGGCAGTATTCTTAGCGACCTATGCCAAGGGTTAGAGCTTGGCAAAATGCCTGATTACAGCAGTGAAAGAGCAGCGCAGCTTAATCGCGTTTGTTTTAATAATCAGAGCGAAATACCCGCGGCAAGCAGTCATTTTGTACTTAACGATTGTATTGCGTTTTTACAGCAAAGTTATCGTTTTGATGGTAGCAGCGGCATTGGTCAATTAGCACAAGCTGTAAATACCAATAACAGTGGCTTACTGGGCTATGTTGAGCAAACGATTAATCAAGGTGGCTTTAAAGACCTTAAACTTAATTACAGCGTAATTAGTAAACCGATTGAGCAATTTGTGCAACAAGCGGCGTTGCAATATCACGATTATTTGCAGCTTATCCAGCAAGGGGCAAGTGTTGCCAGTGTGCATAAAGCCTTTGCGCATTATCAGTTGCTAGCTGCCGTCAGAGAGGGTGATTACGGTGTAAATAGCCTTAATCAGCGTATTGAAAAAGCACTGGCTCAACAAGGTTTAATCTCGCCATATCAAAGGCATTACGTGGGTATGCCAATTATGATCAGCCAAAACGACTACCAGTTAAAACTGTTTAATGGCGACATAGGTATTTTAATGCACGATGAGCAAGGTCAGTTAAAAGCCATGTTTGTTGATGAACAAGAAAATATTCGTGCCTTTTCGCCCGCACGCTTACCAGCTCACGATAAAGTGTATGCCATGACAATTCATAAGTCGCAAGGCTCTGAATTTGCTTACACAGCAATGATTTTACCACCAATAAAACAGGCTAATCAGGGCATTAACAGGCAATTGGTTTACACGGGGATCACCCGCGCGAAAACCACATTTGAGCTGGTGGCCGATAAAAATGTATTGCTCATGGCAATGAATAAATCAGTTACTCGTGCATCGGGTTTATACGATAGGTTAAAACATGAAGCTAGTTAAAGTAACGAGTGATCAACTCAACGAGTTAATGGGTTGGTTTAACTCAGAGGCTGAACTGCGTATTTGGTCTGGGCCATTTTTTAATTACCCATTTGATACGCAAAGCTTTAAGAATGATTTAAACCTAGATGCGCTGAATTCCTTCGCGTTGATTAATGACGAGGGCCAGATGTTAGGGTTTGGTCAATACTATTTACGTGGAGGTCGTTGCCATTTAGGGCGGCTAGTTATCGCGCCAAGTGAACGTGGTAAAGGTCTTGCAAAAGTGTTGATAAATTTACTAGGAGAGCAGGGCAAACAGCAATTGAACTGCGATAGCTTGTCGTTGTTTGTGTATAGCCACAATACCCTTGCTAAAACAGCCTATGAAAAACTGGGTTTTATACAAACCCAGTATCCAGCGGACATGCCACTCGATGGCTGTATTTATATGACCTGCTAAGAGCGTTTAAAGCTGCTTTTACGAAACAGATTAGGTTGCCAGCCAAAGTGTATGGCGCCTAATCGTAAACATACCGTCACCGTAAATGCGCCAATAATGCACCAAATATAACTCACCTCAAGGGTGAATAAAGCCGCGTAAGTTAACCCGCCAGATAAGCAAGCGGTTGAATAGAGTTCTTCGCCCATGACCAGAGGCACTTCACGGCAGATCACATCACGCATCAGGCCGCCAAAAATACCCGTGGTCATACCCATGGTGATGGCAACAATCATATCTGCGCCGCCAATCAGTGCCTTTTCGATACCAATAATGTTGAAAATAGCCATCCCTACGGCATCCATTAATAGCATGGTGGTGTTACTTAAATCGGGTAAGTGACGAATTGATAGAATAGACGCGAATATGGCTATGTAAGTTGCGTACAAATAATCGGGCTGAGCTATCCAAAATACCGGTTTGTTAAGTAATATGTCTCGAAGTGTGCCACCACCCAAGGCGGTGACTGTGGCAACGACCACCACACCAAAACCACCGACACTTTTTTCATGGCCCAGCAAAGTGCCAGAAATAGCAAAAAACGCTACACCGATAATGCTTAAAAAATGAAAGTATTCTGATGTCATGGGGCTTCCTTACCTATTAGTAAGTTAACCCTAGCAAAATGAGCTTTATTGATGCTGAACAGCTAAGAAAATAGGGCGGGTAATGATGTCACCCGCCAGCAGGATTAGTGATTATCTCAATCCGCTTATTTAAGGTAATCAACCACTAATTGTGTCATTGCATTTACGCCTAGCTGTAAAGCTTTTTCGTCTGCAAAAAAGTGTGGTGAATGGTTACTTGGTGCTGTAACTGCATCTTGACCTTTTGGTGTGACACCTAAGAAAAAGAACATGCCTGGTGTTTCTAAGGCGTAGTAACTAAAGTCTTCGGCACCTGTGATAAGTGGCGTTGTGATCAGGTTTTCTTTACCAACTACACCAGCAAGTGTTGGTGTCATTTTCTTGGTTAATTCAACATCGTTCACTGTTACTGGGTAACCATGATCAATGTGAACATGTGCTTCTGCACCACCTGATTCAGCTACCATCTCAGCGGTTTTAGCTAAACGTTTTTTAATGTCAGCACGCATTTCTTGGTCAAAGGTACGAATTGTGCCCACCATTTCAACTTGATCAGGGATGATGTTGTTACGCACACCGCCATTAATGGCACCAAATGAAACCACAGAAGGCGCTTTGGTCACATCAACTTGGCGAGAAGCGATGGTTTGTGTTGCCATAATAATTTGTGATGACGCCACAATTGGGTCAACCCCATTCCAAGGGCGAGAACCGTGAGTTTGGCGACCTTTTACTGTGATAGTAAATTTATCGGCGCTGGCCATTAGCGGCCCTTCACGAAAACCAATTTGTCCGGTATTAAGAGAGCTGGTTACGTGTAAACCAAATACGGCTTCTGGCTTTTCTTTAAATAAGCCTTCTTTAAGCATAAGCTCTGCACCGCCTTCTTCGCCATCAGGAGCACCTTCTTCAGCAGGTTGGAAGACAAACAGAATATCACCCGCGAGCTGGTCTTTAATTTTTACTAAAGACTCAGCGGCTGCCATTAAAATAGCCACATGGTTATCATGACCACAGGCATGCATCACGCCAACGGTATTGCCTTTGTACTCTGTTGTTTGAGTTGACGCGAAAGGTAAGTCTACTTGCTCTTTAACAGGTAATGCATCCATATCAGCACGTAGCGCAATAAGCGGACCTTTTTTGCCCCCCTTAAGTTTGGCAACTACACCGGTATGTGCCACACCTGTTTGAACCTCAAGGCCTAACGAACGTAAATGCTTAGCCACGTATTTAGCTGTTTCAAACTCACGGTTACTAAGCTCTGGGTTTTGATGCAAATGACGGCGCCATTTAATGACTTTTTCGCTGACGCTTTTATTTGCAGATTTAAGTTCAGAATTAATATCACTCGCAAATGCAGGGGTAGAAATAGCACTGAGAAGTAGGCTGGTCGAAAGTAGTTTGTTTAACATCCCGTATCCTTTTATTATTTGGATATCCAAACAACCTGTTAAACGCTGAATTCTGCATTTTGAGGTGGCTTGGATATATGCACACTACACCAATGTAAAGGATAAACACTTGAATGAACAATACCTTTCGGTAATTAACCAAGACAAATGGTTTAAAAATCGCACACAATTATTTAGGGACAAGCTAGTAAAAAATGCTAAATTAATCACCTTAAATGCGGGTGATGCATTGTTTTTGCGTGGTGATGAAAATACCGGTCTGTATTGTGTTATTAATGGTGTGCTTAGAGTTTCTGGGGTCAATAGCCAAGGCAAAGAAGCGGTGCTCAGTTTTGTAACCGGTGCTATGTGGTTTGGTGAAGTGGCTCTGTTTGATGGTGGTAAACGCACCCACGATGTGTATGCTCAAACTGCGGTACGACTTTTACACGTACCTGAGCGGGCATTAACTCAGTTATTACAAGAGCATCCCGCTTATTGGCATGACTTTGGGCTGCTGCTTACCAATAAAGTGCGAAACCTGTTTGACTCATTAGAAGATCACGCACTCCTTACAGCAAAGCAAAAGGTGAGTAAGCGGTTATGCATGCTTTTTCAATCGTCACACCAAAGCTGTTTGCCGCTTACCCAGCAACAACTTGCCGATATGACCTATTTAACACGGCAAACCATTAACCAAATATTACAATCCCTGCAAGCTGACTCAATTATTAACCTTAAATATCAAACGATTGAGATTATTGATATCGATAAATTGCAATCTCAATGCTAGTTTGGAACTAAAATTGCTACAAGGTTGTAATCAAGCTTAAATGGAAGACAACTTGTGGCAATTACATTTCATAATCAATATAACCCTTATCACGCTTCGGCTGCTGCTAAGCTGTCGCAAACGGCTCGCACTGAGGGTGTGAAAGCCATGCATACGCCAGCATCTTCAGCACAACAACTTTTACAAAAGCAGCCTGAGCCCAGCTCTTTTTTAGCACAAGCTCAAGAAGCTTTGGTTTATCAGCGACTCGGGGTTGATAAAGAGAAAATTGACGAAATAAAAGCGCAAATAGAAAAACTTGCCGAACAAATGCAACAACAAGGTGCCGATACTAAAGCACTGCAAGAAAAAATGAATGAGCTGCAAGCGATGCTCGATGAAGAGTATCAAAAAGGTCGCGAACGCATGGATATGCAGCCAGAAGCTGAAAAAGGCAAAGTTATTGATGCGCTGGTTTAATGTGTGATTTTAAGCTAGCAACTTTAAATGTCGGCTAGTTGACATTCTTGTTGGTGAATTTTCTGCTAATCTGAATTTTGAACACAGTTTTGGCAGGAAAAACAATGAAAACATTAAAACAACAACTGACAAATTACGCCCTTTATCACCGTTCTAAACGCAATATTGTCACTCACTTTATCGGCATCCCATTAATTGTGTTTGCAATTATTTGTTTATTACAACGCGTCACGCTTATCTCAGAGCCTGCTGTTATCTCCTTGGCAACCGTGGTAATTGCGCTCACCTGTCTTTATTACTTAATGCTTAGCTTATCTATGGGGTTAATTATGGCTGTATGCTTAAGTTTGTTAAGCATTGCTGCTGAGCCTGTGGTGTCGCTTTCAACAGAGTTATGGCTAACTGTCAGCATTGGCAGTTTCGTGGTTGGTTGGGTGTTTCAGTTTATTGGTCACTATTTTGAAGGTAAAAAGCCAGCCTTTGTTGATGATTTAATTGGTTTGGTCATAGGGCCGTTATTTGTATTAGCAGAGTTCTTGATTATGCTTGGTTTTTATAAAGATATTGCTGATCATATCGAACAACATGCAGGGCCTAATAAAGCATAACAACAATAATAAGGAACACACATGCAATTAAATGGTAAAACAGTTTGGGTTACTGGGGCATCTTCTGGAATTGGTGAGGCACTTTGTGAGCAATTGGCGGCAAAAGGGGCAACGCTAGTACTGTCTGCCCGAAATGAGGAAAAACTCAACGCTCTTAATACTAGACTCGGCGGTAATCATCATGTGGTCGCCCTTGATTTGGCAAAGCCCGAAGCCTTACTTGAAGATATGCCAGCAGTGATCGAGCGAATTGGCCGCATTGATGTGCTTATCAATAACGGTGGGGTGTCGCAGCGTAGTCTATTTTTAGAAAACGAATTTACGGTTTATCGCCAACTGATGGAAGTAAACTATTTTGGTTTAATTGCTTTAACTAAGGCGGTCGTACCACAGATGGTGAAGCAAGGTATGGGCATGGTGGTATCAATTAGCAGTGTAGCGGGTAAAGTCGGTTCAAAGTTCAGAACTGGGTATTCGGGTTCTAAGTATGCAGTTGTTGGCTTTATGGATTGCTTAAGGGCAGAATTAGCCGATAAAAATGTGAATTGCCTGACTATTTGCCCGGGTTCAATTAAAACAGCTATTGCGCATAATTCGTTAGATGGCCAAGGTAAACCGCAAAATAAACCAGAACAATCAATAGAAAACGGCATGGATGTGGCAAAAGCCGCTGCAAAAATGATCAAAGCCATTGAAGCCGAGAAAGATGAAGTTGTTATTGGTGAAGGTATTAGTGGTTTAGCACCGACTATCAAGCGTTTTTTCCCGGGCTTTTTTAATCGCCTCACAGCAAAAATGAACTACAGATAATTTATAGTCATTTGTTAGCGAATGATTCTCAGTAAACAATGCGCAACTTGGGTTGCGCATTTTTTGTACAAAATGGTCGAATTATTATTACTTTAATCGATAAAAGGCACTAGTTTGCTATGGTTAAACGGGGATGGATTAGCATACAATGGGGTAAAAGTAGTCCAAACAAGAGAGAACAACAATGGCCGCATTTGGTACTGTATTTATGCCACAAATGATCCAAGCACGTTTTGCTGATAACTCATGGAGTGAAAGTGCGCTGGTCCCATCTGATAAAATCGAATTACATGCGGGTGCTCACGTATTACATTACTCAAGCACCTGTTTTGAAGGATTAAAAGCATTTCGTCACGAAGATGGCTCGGTCTATATCTTTCGTATGGATGCTAACATTGCTCGTATGAAACAAAGCTCTAAGTTACTAAACTTACCTGACTTTGACGAAGGCATGCTTGAGCAAATGATCAAAGACATTGTAAAAGAATACGCAGACGAAACACCAACACCACCGGGGTCTATGTATATTCGCCCAACTCACATTGGTACAGAAGCGGCTATTGGTAAAGCGGCTGCACCGTCAATGAGTTCACTACTGTATGTATTACTTTCGCCAGTGGGTGATTACTTTGCTGGTGGTGCTACAGCATTACGTGTATTACTTGAAGAAGATGGCATGCGCTGTGCACCACACATGGGTATGGTTAAAAGTGGTGGTAACTACGCAAGTGCATTAGGTCCAATCTTAGAAGCTCGCTCAGAGCATCAAGCAGACCAAATTTTATTCTGCCCTGGTGGTGATGTACAAGAAACTGGTGCTGCAAACTTCATTCTAATTGATGGTGATGAAATCATCACAAAAGCACTTGATAGCACATTCTTACACGGTGTAACACGTAATAGTATTTTAACGATTGCTAAAGATTTAGGTATGACAGTATCTGAGCGTAACTTTACTGTGTCTGAGTTACTAGAAAGAGCCGCTAAACCAGGTACTGAAGCTGCGTTATCAGGTACTGCTGCGGTACTTACTTCGGTTGGCACACTTATTCATAACAACCAAGAGTTTAAAGTGGGGTCGGGTGAGCCGGGTGAAAAAGTCGCAAAATTACGCCAAGCATTGAATGATATTCAATGGGGTAAATCAGCAGATACTCATGGCTGGTTAACAAAAGTATAATCGCTGAGCAAATACATGCTTTGAAGAGCCACGTTACTACGTGGCTTTTTTGTTTTTACATTGGTTTACAGCACTTCCGGTGTTTAACCGCAAATTACTAGACATTCTAATGCTTTAATTTTACTTTCATTTTATTAACAATAACTAAAAGTAAATTTATTATGATCAAGAAAACACTAGCATGTGCGATTGTTGTTGCATTGGCGGGCTGCGGTGAGTCTACCCCAACAAAAACAGAACAAACAGTGAAAACTGCAGAGGTTAAAGCTGCTGTGAATTATCCAGAAACTAAAAAAGGCAATGTTGTTGACGAGTACTTCGGTGAGAAAGTAGCCGATCCATACCGTTGGTTAGAAGACGATATGAGCGACGAAACAGCCCAGTGGGTTAAAGCCGAAAATGACGTTACCTTTTCTTATCTAAAAAATATTCCGTATCGCGATGAGCTAAAAACTACGCTTGAAAAGTTGATGAACTACGAAAAAGTCACAGCGCCATTTAAAGAGGGTGAGTACACCTACTTTTATAAAAACGATGGTCTGCAAAATCAGTACGTAGTTTATCGTAAAAAAGGCGACTCTGAAGCTGAGGTGTTCTTAGATCCTAATACCTTCAGTAGTGACGGCACAACTTCAATGTCGGGCTTAACATTCACAGAAGATGGCACTTTAGCGGCTTATCAAATCTCTGAAGGCGGCAGTGACTGGCGTAAAATTATCATTATTGATACAGCGACTAAACAACCAATTGAAGAAGCATTAGTCGATGTAAAATTCAGCGGTATCTCTTGGCTTGGCAACGAAGGATTCTATTATTCGAGCTACGATAAGCCAAAAGGTAGTGAGCTGTCTGCAAAAACAGATCAACATAAAGTTTACTACCATAAGTTAGGCACGGCACAAGCAGATGATCAATTAGTTTATGGTGGCACAGAGGCACAGAAACATCGTTATATTGGTGCTGATGTGACCCGTGATAATCGTTATTTAATTATTGCTGCAAGTACTTCAACATCAGGTAATAAACTGTTTATCAAAGATTTAACTAAGCCTGACAGCACGTTAGTGACGATTTTAGATAACACTGACTCAGATACCTCAATTATTGATAATGACGGCTCGAAATTGTATTTGGTGACTAACTTAAACGCACCCAATATGCGTGTAGTGACTGTTGATGCTGCTGATCCAAGCCCTGAAAATTGGCAAGATTTAATCCCTGAAACTGACAATGTACTTAGCATTTCGAAAGGCGGTGACTACTTCTTTGCTAAGTATATGGTTGATGCGATTTCGCAAGTAAAACAATACGATAAATCAGGTAAATTGGTGCGTGACATCAGCCTGCCAGGTGTAGGTACTGCATATGGCTTTAGTGGCAAGCACGATGCACAAACACTGTATTACTCATTTACGAATTACACTACACCAGGCAATACCTACTCGTTTGATGTTGAATCAGGTAAGTCTGATGTGTACCGCAAGTCGGGCGCTAAATTTAATAGCGAAGAATATATCTCTGAACAAGTGTTCTATACATCAAAAGATGGCACCAAAGTTCCGATGATTATTTCGTACAAAAAAGGCACTGAGCTTAACGGTAAAAATCCGACTATTTTATATGGCTATGGTGGCTTTAACGTAAGTCTAACACCAAGTTATAGCCCTACAGTAGCGGCGTGGCTTGAGCACGGTGGTATCTATGCTGTTGCTAATATTCGTGGTGGTGGCGAATACGGTAAAGAATGGCATGTAAATGGTACACAGCTTAAGAAACAAAATGTATTTGATGACTTTATTGCTGCGGCTGAGTACTTAAACAAAAAACAATACAGCTCACCTGATTACTTAGCGGTACGTGGTGGCTCAAATGGTGGCTTATTAGTTGGTGCGGTTATGACACAGCGCCCTGAGCTATTTAAAGTTGCGCTTCCTGCTGTAGGTGTTTTAGATATGCTGCGTTACCACACCTTTACAGCCGGTGCTGGTTGGGCGTATGACTACGGTACGAGTGAACAAAGTAAAGAAATGTTTGATTACTTAAAAGGCTACTCACCAGTTCACAATGTAAAAGAAGGTGTTAGCTACCCTGCAACCTTAGTGACAACAGGGGATCATGATGACCGTGTGGTACCTGCGCATTCATTTAAGTTTGCAGCAGAGCTACAAGACAAAGGTGCGAAACAAAACCCGTATCTTATTCGCATTGAAACAAATGCTGGTCACGGTGCAGGAACACCAACCAGTAAGATCATCGATCAGTACGCTGATATTTATGGCTTTACTCTATACAACATGGGTGTTAAATCGCTATAAGGTAATGTATATATTACTTAACTAAAATTAAAAACGCCGAGCTTAGCTCGGCGTTTTTGTATCGATCAAGCGAATTGATATTATAAATCGATACCCAGCGCGAAAATCATTTTGTAATCTTCTTTTTCTGGTACTACACCGTTTTCATCGGCAATGGGGTCGGCAAGGTAATCCCAAACTAATGACACATCAAAATCGATATCATCTGTGATTTCAAATTCAAACGCAGCCAAAGCATATTGTGAGTCACCGCCAGCATCACTGCTTGCAGTTAGGTAGCGATAATTTAATGAAAAATCGATTTTCTTAGTGATTTCTAACTCATAATTTGTAGAAATAAACCAAGACATTGACGAATTACTCTTATCTTCCCCTGCAGCTACTGTATCGAATTGAGTCTTTTGGTACGCGGGACCCGCTGTAAAATCCCATTCTGTTTTGTCGGTATCTATCACATAATAACCAACACCGGCGCCGACAGTGTATTTATTGGCGATATTTTGGAACGGGTCACGATAGTATTCGAAGAAAATAGGGCGATAATACATTTTTTGTGTGTAAAACCAGTCAAATGTACCGTTAGCACGAATATTGTTTTTAGTCACTTGATCATCGCTGGTGGTGCGATAGCCTAAAATCTCAGATAAAAATCGACTTGATGCAGTTCGGCGTTTTATGTCAGCTTTAACAGAATACTCTGTTTGATCAGTATTACCACGAGCCAAATCTGCACCCATGGATAACTTTACAGTCCATGCACTGAGTTCGCTTTCAACTGAGGGAGCAATTGAGACTAAATCGCGATAACGGTATTTAGCGTCTTGTTCGCCAACTTTTACATAACCGCCCGATATATTAAGTGTACCACTGAGCTCATTGCCATCGTTAAAGCGAACCGTATGATGGCGATCTGAAATAATCATATAGATATCTTCGCGATCAATCATTAATGTATCAAGAATGTCGCTGTCAAACTCAACTTCTTTGTCGTACAAAGAGACAAGCTCGCCTTTGAGCCATTCGCCAGAATTAAGCCGTATCCAATCAAAGTGGGTGGCATCTTTAATTATGATTCCGCGCTCTTCGAGAAGCGGATCTGGAAGTGTTTCTGCGCTATAGCAAGCAAATGAACTTGCAACAGCTGCACTGATGAGCAGGTATTTTTTGAGCATTATTTCAATCCATGTTAAATAGAATGCATCTAAAGAAGTGCGATTATTTATTAATAACCTGCTTAATTTTAGAACACTATCAAATAGTGTTCAAAAATTACTTAAGCAGATGGCAAAAACAACCGCTGATAGGTTTTGTAGGCGTATTCGTCACTCATTCCTGACAAATAATCACAGATTATGCGCATCGCATTATCGCCTTGTTGGTGCGCATTTAGCCACATTTCTTGGGTTGTTTCAGGTAATAAGCGCATTGGGTCGCTGGCAAAAGCACTAAATAGCTCAATCAGCAGGTTTTGCCCTTTAAACTCCACTTGCTGCATCTTCGGCTCACGAATTAAGCGTTTAAAAACAAAATGTTTTAGCACGTTAAGAATTTCGGCAAATTCATCTGGAAGACTCACCGTGTACTGTAATATTTCAGATTCGAAATCTGCGTTTTGTACAACTAACTGAGCGTTAATAATAAAGGTGTTTACCAACTCACCAATGGCGTCTTTACGCTCATACTCGTGATGAGAAAAGAGTCTGGCCGTTATCGAGCTTAAATGAGTGGTTAGCCACGCAGAGTCAAGCTCTTGTAATTGTACAAGGGCATGATTTTGCCAATCAGCCAGCGTTAAAACCTCTGTAGCTATGGCGTCTTCTAAATCGTGAACGGCATACGCAATATCGTCAGCTAATTCCATAATTGCTGAGTCTATCGATTTATAGTGGGTTTTGGCTCTAAATTCATCAACCTTATAATGACTGCTCAGCAGTGCTTTATCGTTATTAGACAGTGGCTCCATGATCCAGTCGAAAATATCTTTATCGTCGGTGTATAACCCCTTAGCTGGTCGCCAATGGTCAGCTTTAATAAAGCTACGCTGCTCGCTCAAAGGTGGAATGCTGTGCCACAAATCATCAATGAAGGCTGGATATTTAATAAAACCTAACAAGGTGCGCCTGGTTAAGTTCATGCCATAGCCATTTGAATAGGGCTCAAGCTTAGAGACAATTCTAAGTGTTTGCGCGTTACCTTCAAAGCCACCATGATCGCGCATCATGTAATTTAATGCTATTTCACCACCATGACCAAAAGGAGGGTGGCCAATATCATGAGCAAGGCATAAGGTTTCGAGTAAACTACCGCTAGGAAAATTCGTAAATTCAGGGTGCTGCTTTTTCAAATGGCGTAATAAACCACTGCCAATTTGGGCAACTTCTAAAGAATGAGTAAGACGAGTTCTATAAAAATCATTTAAGCCAATACCCATAATCTGAGTTTTGGCCTGCAAACGCCTAAATGCTGCGGCGTGTATGATTCGAGAGCGGTCAACCTGCCAAGCTGAGCGGTTATCGTTTGGACGATATTTTTGTTGATTAATAATGCGAGCTTGCCAAGATTGGCACATAAAAATAACCTTCCTATTCCTTGTTTGCTTACTTTTCAGTATACGCAAGCGCTTGAAAATTGCGAGCAAACTACACTGTTACGTCAATAGTTTGTCCCTTTTATGGGTGGTTTTATAGTGCTGAATTCGCTAAAAATCATCTGCTTTGGTATACTTCGCCTTTGTGTGTGCGTGAGTTAACCGCACATGAGTAGTAGTTTATTTGAGAGAATACATGCTTAAGTACGTTTTTCGAGCTTTATTAACCGCTTTTTTTACATGGGCGTTATTTTCGCCATTTATCGAAAAAGAAGTGACAGTTGAAGAATCTGAACAAACTCAGAGCACGCCTACCGGAACCCAGCGCGTAATCAAAAAAGAAAAACCATTACATAATGTAAAACTGCCTGACTTTGCAGCATTTACTGATGTAAAAGAGAAGAAACATGCTTTTTTTGATTTTATTCGCCCACATGTTGAGGCCGAAAATAAAAAAATTTTACAGCAGCGAGCTAAACTAGAAATTGCGCGCATGATGCTTGAGTACAATGAGCCGCTTACGAGCAAGCAAAAGTCAGATATTAAAAAAATTCTTACCAGCTACAAGTTGCCTAACATTATTGACACTTTATCGCTTACCCAAGCACTACGTCGAGTTGATATCATTCCTAAAGAGCTTGCGCTAATGCAAGCAGCAAATGAATCAGCATGGGGCACGTCACGCTTTGCACGGATTGGTTTAAACTTTTTCGGTCAATGGTGTTACAAAAAGGGTTGTGGCATGGTTCCTCGTCGCCGTGCTAACGAAGCGGCCCATGAAGTGACAGCATTTAAATCGGTACGTGCTGCTGTAAGCTCATATTTTAAAAATATTAATACCCATGCTGCGTATAAAGATTTACGATTAATTCGTGCCGATTTACGTCGCCAGCAAAAACCTATAGAAGCAACCAAGTTAACACAAGGTTTGTTATCATACTCTGAGCGCCGTGAAGCATATATTGATGAATTAAACACTATGATAAATCAAAATAGAGCTTACTTTGATGAATAAACTCCTTCCATGGTTAAAAGTCGCAACTATCGCGGTTGCGCTAAGCGCGGTTTCCTCTAAAGCCGCAGCAACTGAATTTGTTATTGCTTATGATGGCTTTTATGATCGTTTAAAAGTCGTGAATAAAGGTGAGTTTCAATACGCTCAAGTTAACTTTTATTTGTCTGATATTGCTAGCAACGAAGTATGCACTATTAAATCAGGTAAAATAATTACAGAAAAACAAGAGTTTGACTTAACTTATACAGATAAAGCTCAGTTACTTTTACCTTTTGATAAGCAATTAGATACAGATAAAGCTGTTATTGTTGTGCAACCAGAAAACCCTAAACATGAATGCCAATTAAAGTTACAGATTGAAGCGACTGATTTGGCAGATTTTGAACTTAGTAAAGCAAACTTATATACGTTAAATGAAGAGTTTGACGAGCTGTTATCTGATTTATCAGGCTTTTTTGTCAGCAAATTAATGTGGTTTTTGCTACCTGAACAACAAGGCGTTGTACTTAGATTTAACGGCCAAGACGCTATCTCGGCAAATGGAGTTAGCTGTAAAGAGCAGCGTTGCTCAATAAAAGTAACAGATGACTGGCAAGACGATAACACAGTACTAAGCAGTCATGCTGAGCTTATCAGCGCCACACCTTGGATTGTTAAATAACGAACTATATATTGGCAAAAATACGTTTAAATATAGACAAAAGGGACCTTATATAGGTCCTTTTTTCGTTGTGAAGCCGATAGTTATTTTGTCTCTTTTTTCAAAAGTTTATCTCAGCATTTAGACGTATGAGCAAAATTGCAATTTCATCGTAGTTAGTACAATTACTATGACTGCTTCTTTGCTCTAAAATATTCCCTTGATTCATATTTTTCCTAACTATTTGTATTGCTGTGTATTTAAGGTCCAGTGTGTTTTGAAACATAGGAATGGTCGGAATGTATTAGTGTTCTCTGATTGTTTTTTATTATAGAAAAAAGACTTGATTGTATATTGCTAGCCTGATCTTTACTTAATTATTAAGTGCTAACTTTCTATTTTTAAATGAATTTTTAAGGAATGAAAATATAGATTTAGATCAAGTTACTTCGCTATAACTGGCTTAAAGTAAAACTATAAAGTTCTCAATATAGGTAGTTATAGTTTAATAGGAGTCGTTATGCAGACAGTCAATGTCGAACCTGTATCAGTAAAACAGCAGAATTTATCCGAACACAATGCTAAACAGGATGTAGTTTTTGATCTAGATGTTAAAAACCCAAGCTTAAAGTGGAATGCTGACGGTAAATACCCATATAAACGCAAAATGGACGTAGTTGAATACGAGCGCCATAAACACGAACTGCAAATAGAGCTTTTAAAAATGCAAGGCTGGGTAAAAGAGACCGAACAACAAATTGTGATTTTATTTGAAGGTCGAGATGCGGCTGGTAAAGGTGGCACTATAAAGCGTTTTATGGAGCATTTAAATCCTCGCGGGGCACACGTGGTAGCCTTAGAAAAGCCAACTACTAGAGAGCGAGATCAGTGGTACTTCCAGCGTTACATTAACCACTTACCTACTAAGGGTGAAATCATACTTTTCGATCGTTCTTGGTATAACCGAGCCGGTGTTGAGAAGGTAATGGGGTTTTGCGATGATCACGAATATTTGGAGTTTATGCGTCAAACACCTCAACTTGAGCGTATGTTGGTGAATAGCGGTATTAAGCTATTTAAATATTGGTTTTCGGTCAGTAGAGAAGAGCAATTTAGACGCTTTAAATCGCGCCAAAACGACCCACTCAAACAATGGAAGCTAAGCCCAGTTGATATGGCATCACTGGCTAAATGGCATGATTATAGTGATGCCAAAGATGCCATGATGTTTCATACCCATACTAAGGATGCACCTTGGACACAAATTCGATCTGACGATAAAAAGCGCGGGAGAATCAACTGTATGCGCCACTTCTTAAGTTGTTTAGATTACCCGGAGAAAGATCACGATGTAGTAAATTGTGTCGACTCGCTTATTGTTACCGAACCTACCCGCATGTCTATACGCCAGTGAAGGAGAATACTATGCAAAATTCACAGTCAGTATTTGAGAAACGTCTTGCTAAGCTCGAAAAAATTCTTGAAAAGAGTAAAAAAGAAGTGGCAAGAACCACTGAACTTGCAAAAGATGCAGCACTAAAAGCACAAGCAGCTGTAGAGTGTGCCAGCGAAGCTGAGAACCTAGCTGAAAATGCTAAAAAGCGCTTTAAAGCAGCAAAAAAGCAATTAAAAGAGGCTAAAGTGTTAAAAATAGCGCAGAAAAATGCGTCGAAAAAATCGGCTATAAAACGTGCCAAACGATTGGCAAAGAATAAAAAAGCTAAAACTAAAAGCGCTTAAAGTTAACAAAGGGCACAGGGCTCATGTGCCCTTTGTTTATTATTAAGCGTATAGCTGGATATTTTTACGATTATCGATATGCTAAACCTTACTTTTTCAGGGACTTAAAAGCATCTTAATGAAAACTTCAGCGCCTATTTTCTTTATTTTACTGCTATGTTCAGCGTGTAGCAGTCATCCACCAATCAATTCAGAAATGCTAACTAAGTTGCAAAGCTCATGGCAGTCTACAAATAGCCCAGTTTGTGAAGCTAATTTTCATACAATAACGTTTAAAAATAAAACATTAGAAATCTCTAATGATGAGCAGGGCTATATTTCTGAGTCTGAAGCGAGAAAAACCTTCGTTTATAATATTCTCTCAGCAGAGAAAAATTTAGTCCGTGTGCAGCTTGAAAATGAAACTCGTTTAGATAATAAGGGCAAGCCAGTAGTTTGGCATCTAAAACCACTTAGAAATGATAAGTATTGCTGGGGTAGAGATGACTGGCCTGATCTTGCTTGTACAGCTTCCCGTTATAAATGCACAGTAAAATAAATAAGAAGTAAGTTTGCAGAAGTCAGAAAATTAAAGCTTTCAGCCTATAAATTCATAGATCTTTGAGTCTATTCCCACAGTGCTTTGCTTTACGTGGTATCTCTACAAGTGAAGCGCTTTAATTATCCCATGCTAATCATTTCAACTCGCTCAAAAAGTCCGTATAATCCACGCCGAACTTTTTACTATGAAACATGGCTTACTAAAGCCTGTATGAGCAGAGCAAATGAATCAAACTGATACTAGAAAAGAAACTCTTGAATTTAATAAACTTCAAAAGCGTCTAAGAAGGCATGTTGGTACCGCAATTACTGATTATAACATGATCGAAGACGGTGATGTTGTTATGGCATGTATCAGTGGTGGTAAAGATTCTTTTGCAATGCTAGATATTTTGCTTAATTTACAAAAAGCAGCGCCAATTAAATTTGAAGTGATTGCGGTAAACCTTGATCAGAAGCAACCTGGTTTTCCTGAGCACATTTTGCCTGATTACTTTGAGACGCTAAATATTCCGTATTACATCGTTGATAAAGATACTTACTCAGTAGTAAAAGAAAAAGTACCAGAGGGCAAAACAACCTGTGGTCTGTGTTCACGACTTCGTCGCGGCACACTTTATTCATTTGCAGAAAAAATTGGTGCAACCAAACTAGCACTTGGTCATCACATGGATGATATCGTTGAGACAATGTTCTTAAATATGTTCCATGGTTCACGACTAAAAGCGATGCCACCAAAATTACGCTCTGATGATGAACGTAACGTGGTAATCCGTCCGTTGTCTTATTGCCGTGAAAAAGATTTAATTAAATACGCCGAACACAAAGATTTCCCAATCATTCCTTGTAATTTATGTGGTTCACAAGAAAACCTGCAGCGTCAATCAATCAAAGCGATGCTGACAGAGTGGGATAAGAAAACCCCTGGTCGTGTTGAAAGTATCTTTAAGTCTTTACAGAATGTCAGCCCAAGCCAGCTTGCAGACAGAAACTTATTTGATTTTGAAAATTTACCACTTGATAGAGAAGGCAATCGTGAAAGCTATGATTTTAGCGAGGCGGTGGTCTCTTCGACAAACATTGATGAATCATTATTTATTGATGTAACAAACATATAAAAAAAGCCCCAAACTGGGGCTTTTTTAATGCATATTTAAATGGTTACTTAGCAAGTGGGCTTACATAGCCGTCTGGTTTTAGTGCTAATACATCGCAGTCAAGGCTATCAATAACATGCTCTGCGGTGTTACCGACAAGTGCAGCACTTAAGCCAGTACGGCCAACTGTACCAATTACAACTAATTCGCTGTTTAAGCGTGCAGCAACATCAGGAATAACATCTTCTGGTAAGCCTTCTTCAATATGGCAATGAGCTTGGTCAATATCAAAGCCTTCAGCTAACGAGAGCGTTGATTCAAAGTGATGTTTTTTAACGGACTCGTTGTAAACACCTGGGTTAAATTCAGGGATTTCAATGGCGATATTAACAGGTGTTGCCGGGTAAGCATTCACAAGGTTAAGCGTTGCGTTGGCCAAGTCACAAATGAAGCGAGCGTCATTAATAATACGCTTGTTAAGTTCAAGGTGTTGTTCATTCTCACTCACTGCGTTTACTGCAGCTAAAATATTCCCTTTTGCCGGCCACTCTTTCTCTTTAACAAGTAAAACTGGAGCAGGGCACTTACGAATGAGGTGCCAGTCAGTTGGGGTGAAAATAACTGATTTAAGCGTATCGTGTTGATGAGTGCCCTTGACTACAAGGTCAAAACCATCGTTGATCACGGTATTGATAATGGCTTCGTAAGGTCGATTATGCCAAACCACGCAGCTATCAATAGTAAGATCAGGATAAAGGGCAATCTGCTCGTTTAACCATTCTTGGCGGTCTTTTATTACGGCTTCGCGCATTGCTTCACGCTCATCAGCAGAAAGCATAGTGGTCATTTCATAAGAGAAGTCGTAGATACTGAGGAAAGCGGTGATGGTCGCGCCAGATTTTTTGGCTAGATCAATTGAGCGGCTTAAACTATGTTGCTGCTCTTTGGTTGGGTCTATAACTGCTAAAATTCGTTTAATTGCGTCCATGTGCTGCTCCTTAACTGTTCCGCAAAAAGTAGTACTTTGAGTGTAACCTAAATTTAGAACAGTTAAAGGGGCAAACAATATAAAGTTGCGTTAAATCAAACTCTATTTACATTTAATCGCTGCTGTTGCTGCAAGCGCTTGCTGGTCCAAAATGGTGATAAATTTGCCTTCAACTTTAATAAAGCCCGCTTTTTGGAAGCGGCTTAAAAGGCGGCTAATTGTTTCAACAGTAAGGCCTAAATAATTACCGATTTCACCACGTGTCATGGTTAAACGGAATTCTTTACGTGAGAAACCTCGTTCACCAAAACGCTCTGCAAGATTATAAATAAAACTTGCTAGACGCTCTTCAGCTGACTTTTTATTGAGTAACAATAACATTTCTTGGTCGTAGTTAATCTCATTACTCATTAAACGCATAATTTGTTGGCGTAGCTTAGGTAATTTACCTGCTAATTCGTCTAGAGTATCGAATGGAATTTCACATACCATTGAAGTTTCAAGGGCTTGCGAAAAGCTTTGATGAGCCATTTTGTTGATTGCATCGAAACCGACTAAATCACCAGCCAAGTGAAAGCCAGTAATTTGCTCATCACCTTGCTCAGACAAGGTATACGATTTAAATGAACCAGAGCGTACCGCATAAATAGCATTTAAGCTTTCGCCAGACTCAAATAAATAATCACCTTTGTGTAGAGGCTTTTTACGTTCGATGATTTCATCGAGACGATCCATTTCTTGACCGTTTAATGAAAATGGCAAACATAGCTGGCTGATACTGCAATTATTACAGCTAATTGTGCATAAGCCTTTTGACTTGTTTTGTGAGAAGTCCATACATCAAATCCATTCAAATAGGTTAACAACTTTAGGTTAATGAACTAACTTATCGGTTGCTATAATTAATAAGTATATACCGTACCATATTATTACGCTGCCTAGAATAACCCTTATCCAAACATGGTTAAAAAGAGTATTTATTTTTTGACTAACAAGACCAACACTGATCATTGCTGGAAAAGTTCCCAAAGCAAAAAATAACATTACGCCTGCACCGTGAAGAGCTGATGGGCTTGTGAGTGCCCAGGTTAACGCAGAATAAACTAGGCCACAGGGTAACCAACCCCACAAAGCGCCATAAAGCAAGGCTTTAGGGGTTGTATCGACCGGTAATAAAAAACGATTGAGTTTAGCTAAATGCTGCCATATTAGCGCCTTGCCTAGTTTTTCTAGCCACTGTAGGGTTGCCGCTAAGCGCATTATGTAAACCCCAACTAGTAGCATAAAAATACCACTCAAAAACGACAACGCTATCGATATAGAAGTATTTTGCGCTGCAAAGCGACTACTAATTCCTGCTACAAGAGCACCGGCAAGCATGTAACTTAGTGCGCGGCCTAGGTTATAAGCAACCGAAAAGCTCACTGCACGGTTTTTGTTGGCAGCAAGTTGTAAACTACTGGCAATGCCGCCACACATAGCTAGGCAGTGACCACTGCCTAACAAGCCCATTATAAATGCACTAATAAACAGCGGATCAATCATTACTTTTGTTATGCTGCTCTTTATCGTCTTCGAACAGAATACTGTGACCCTGTTTATTTAAATCAGAAAACTGCTCGCTTTTTACAGCCCAAAAGAATACCCCAATTGCAATTAGCACAAATAAAATGGCAATTGGGATAAGCATATAGATGATACTCATAGTTTTAATAACCTTAATGAGTTGGTAATAACCAAAATGGAGCTTGCAGACATACCGATGACGGCCATCCAAGGGGCTACGAGCCCGAGGGCTGCCAATGGTAAAATCGAACCATTGTAAATAAGTGATAATGCCAAGTTTTGCTTAACAATACGGCGCGTCTTTTTCGAGACAGTAAGCAAATGTTCTATAGCCGTTAGATCACTATTGAGTAATACCACATCAGCACTATTTTTGGAAATATCAGCGCCGGTTTCCATTGCGATAGATAAATGGGCACTGGCAAATACCGGGCTGTCATTCACGCCATCACCCACCATAGCAACAATGGCACCTTTAGCTGCCAATGTTTCAACATGGGCTTGTTTATCGCGAGGGCTGCATGCTGCATGCACGGTATCTAAATTTAGCTGTTTTGCAATTCGCTCACCACTGTTAGAGGCATCGCCCGTTAACATATGGCATTTGAGCTGTTGTGAATGAAGTGTAGTAACCAGTTTTTCTGCGTTATCACGTAAGCTGTCTGCTAAGTAAAAGCGCGCAATGACTTGTTTATCGATATACAAGGTTGCTTGAGCATCAGCTTTTTCGGTATCAAACCAACCGCTTTTACCTATCGCAAGGTGTTGATCATTGAGTAAAGCGGTAATGCCTTTACCCGGTTCGATAGTCACATTCTCAATAGGGTTTATTGAGTCGTTGAAACCAGCAAATGCATTAGCTATAGGGTGCTCAGAGAAGCTTTCAAGTTGGGCAGATAAGCGTAATGCATCAGCTTCACTGTACTTGCTGTTTACTAGCTCAACGCGTTCAATGGTAAAGCGACCTTGCGTTAAGGTACCTGTTTTATCAAAGGCGATATCAGTTAATTGAGGTAGCGTTTCTAATACGTGGGCTTGCTTAATTAAAATCCCACGCTTTGTTAAGCTTGCAACTGCACAAGTTAGGGCAGTTGGAATCGCTAAACTAAGCGCACAAGGGCAGGTAGCAACAAGTACAGAAATAGTCACCCAAAAGGCATGCTCGGGGTCTATTTGATACCAACCAATCGCTGTTATTGAGGCAAAGACTAATAAGCAGGCAACAAACCACTGTGCTACTTTATCTGTGATCTCAACTAATCGCGGGCGTTTGGTTAACGCGGTGTGTTGCAACTTAATAATTTGATTAAGCAGGGTATTTTGACCGATTTTGTTGATCTCAATACTGATAACGCCATCATGGTTAATCGTTCCTGCGTAAACTTGATGACTGATAAACTTGTTAACGGGTTGATGCTCGCCCGTCATCATGGCTTCATCAACGGTTGTTTGACCTTTTGTAACAATACCATCAGCAGGAATGGTTTCACCTGCTTTGATCAACACAACATCACCCAGTTTTAGTTTTTTAGCTGCAATAATCGATTCTTGATTATTATCATCAATAATACGAGCTGTGAGCGGCAGTAACTTTTGCAAGTTAGCGGTAAATTCGCTGGCCTTTAAACGGGCTCTAAATTCTAAATATTTACCTAATAATAATAAAAAGGTAAACATACAGATAGATTCAAAATAAACTTCGCCAACCGACATTAATGTGGCATAACAGCTTGCCCCATAAGCACCAAAAATCGCTAATGAGACAGGTAAATCCATATTCAGCTGTTTGGCTTTTAAACCATTAATAGCATTGGTTAAGAATGGCAGGGCACTGTAAAGAATTACAGGAGATGCAAGTACTAAGCTTATCCAGCGAAAATACTGCTCGAAGTTCTCTTCCATGCCAGAGAACATGCCAAAATACATAGCGAAAGCAAACATCATTACTTGCATGGTCATCAGACCGGCAACCCCTAAACGGCGGATATAAGCTTTTGCGGCTTGTTGTTTTTGGCTCGCTTCAAGGTCTGCCTGAAACGGGTAGGCTTTATAGCCGATTTCATGTAATGAGGTGATAATTTGGCTAAGCGGTGTAACCGATTTATCCCATTGGATCATGGCACGGTTGGTCGAAGTATTTACATCAACACGTTTGATTGCTTTTAAATTAAGTAGTTGTTTTTCGATTAACCAAGCACAGGCAGCACAGGTGATGCCTTCAACCGTTAATAGTACTTCTGATAAATCATTAGTGGCTGAAATAAACTCGTCTTGAATATCTTCGTTATCGTAACTTTTAATCAACTCAAGCTGCTCTGGAACAAGCTGTTCAACTTTACCAGAGCGTACAGTTCTAAATTTATAATAATCGGTCATGCCTTGGGCGACGATATTCTCAGCAACCGTTTGGCAACCAATACAACACATAGGTTGTGCCTTACCGTCTATTTCGACAGTCGCATTAAAGCCTTTTGGCACACTTTCAAGACAATGAAAGCAATTATCGGACATTAGAGTTTACTACTTATATTCAGGGCTAATCGAAATCATTTTATCAGTTGGTAGAATTACATCTTCTTTAAGTTTCCA
This sequence comes from Pseudoalteromonas simplex, assembly GCF_015278155.1. Taxonomy (NCBI): domain Bacteria; kingdom Pseudomonadati; phylum Pseudomonadota; class Gammaproteobacteria; order Alteromonadales; family Pseudoalteromonadaceae; genus Pseudoalteromonas; species Pseudoalteromonas simplex. Next base: position 106,545 of record NZ_JADILN010000005.1, on the reverse strand, counting down.
ACTGTTATCGATTGGTTCAATAAACACTGTATATGCACCGTCAACATGGGTGTCGAGTAGGGCAGTAAAATCGCCATGGGCGTTTTTCATTAAGCTTACATCAAAGTCATTGGCTTTAATGGTGCGATGATAAAAAGACATTTTTAAAGAGTGAACATTGCTTGCATCACCCTTGGTGAAAGTGAAAGTTACTTTATCGCCTGCAACATTTAAATCGCCATGTAAATAAAGTGCTTTTGCTTTATTAAATTTGCTGAGTTCAAGGTTAATTGCTTTGCCTTTTTTATAGTAATCATCAACAACCATATCTGGGCCGTTGCCAATTGCCATATAAATAAGACCAGCACAGCCGATGATGGCTGCAAGAGGAAAAGAGATTAAAAACCATGGCCAAAAGTTTTTATACCAAGGAGTGGGTTTCATAGTACTTATACCTTTAAAAACGTTGTACGCATTTTATCGGATTTAAAAGCAAAAGACTAAAAAAAAGCCTCCAGATGGAGGCTTTTTTGATCTTAATTAATCTATTGAATTAAAAGATTAATTGTTTATACATTTTATTAACCGCGTGGTTATTTATCTTGCGATAAGCTGTAAACGTACGCTGTTAATAAGTGAACTTTATCTTCACCTAAAATGTCTTTCCATGCTGGCATTACACCGGCGCGGCCATTGATTAGTGTTTCTTCAACAGCACGTTTAGAACCACCGTATAACCAGATGTTATCTGTTAGGTTAGGTGCACCAAATGGTAAGTTGTGTGCAACTGAACCTTTACCGTCAGCACCGTGACACGCAGCACACATTGCAAACTTAGCAGCACCTGCAGCAGCGTCTTTTTGGTTAACAGTACGGCCAGAAAGGCTAAGTACGTGAGCAGTCATTTCTTTAATGCCTTGCTCGCCAAGCGCATCACCCCAAGGTGGCATCGCAGCAACACGACCGTAAAGAAGTGTTTCTTTGATCTTGTCTGGTGAACCGCCGTATAACCAATCGTTATCTGTTAGGTTAGGGAAGCCTTGACCACCACGTGCATCTGAACCATGACATTGTGCACAGTTTTGAGAGAATAAACGTTGACCAATCTCAAGCGCTTTTTCGTCTTTAACTAGTGTTTCAATATCTTGTTTTGCGAATGACTCAAAGATTGGGCCAAAACGCTCATCAGCAGCGATAAATTCTTGGTCTAATTGAACGTTCTCACCGTTAGCTAATGCTTGTTCAGTCGCTTCTTTAGACTCAGCTAAAGAGGTAATACCTTGGTTAGAACTTGTCCATTTACCTAAACCTTCCCAGTTACCTAAACCTGGGTAAGCAGCAAGGTAGTATACAGACCAAATAAATGTCGCGAAGAACATATAAGTCCACCATTTTGGTAGTGGGTTGTTAAGTTCTTCAATGCCGTCAAATTCGTGACCACAGCTTTCGCCTTCTTTCACACCTGCGTAGTTTTTTAAGTTCCACAGAAGTAGGCCGAAGATGATAGCAAGACACGCTAGGGTTAATACAATAACCCATATACTCCAAAAGCTAGTCATTTCTCAGACTCCTTTTCCTCATTAGAGATTGTGTTGTTGTGTTTTTTTTCATCTTCAAATATGGCATTAGCAGCATCGTCAAAACGGCGTTTGCTACGCTTGCTGTATGCCCATACAACAATCACAATAAACAGTACTAAAATTACCAGAGTCAAAATGCCTCTGTATGTTCCGTAATCCATAATAATTACTTCAAGTGTGTGCCAAGCTGTTGTAAGTAAGCGATTAGAGCTTGCATTTCAGTTGCACCTTGACCACCGTTCATGGCTTCGATTTTCGCAATGTCAGCTTGTAGCTCTTCGTCACTTCCGTAACCTTTACCGTCGTAACGGTCGCTCGCTTTATCAATTCCGAAGCTATCACGGAATATTTGAAGCTTTTTAAGTGTATGGGTCGTATCGACTCTGTTTTCGTCTAACCAAGGAAACGCTGGCATGTTTGACTCAGGAACCACTGCACGTGGATCCATTAAGTGAGCATGGTGCCAATCGTCTGAGTAACGCTCACCAACACGCGCTAAGTCAGGACCAGTACGCTTAGAACCCCATTGGAATGGGTGATCCCATACTGACTCACCAGCTACAGAGTAGTGACCGTAACGCTCAACCTCGTCACGGAAAGGACGAATCATTTGTGAGTGACAGTTGTAACAACCTTCACGCACGTAGATATCACGGCCTTCCATTTCTAACGCTGTAAGAGGGCGTAAGCCATCAACAGGTTTAGTCGTATCGTCTTGGAACATTAGTGGAGTAATCTCAACTAATGCACCAAAGCTGATTGCAAAGACAGTCAAGATAGCCATTAAGCCAACGTTCTTTTCGACTATTTCGTGTTTGTTTTGTGAATTATTATTGCTCATCGTGCTACTCCATTATGCCAATTGTGCGTCAGCGTCTAGTTGAAGCGAATCTTTCTTCGCTGCAATAGTACGATAAACGTTGTAAGCCATAATTAGCATACCTGTTACGATGAATACACCGCCTAGGAAACGCATGATATAGAACGGATACGAAGCTTCTAATGACTGTACAAAGCTGTACATTAACGTACCGTCTGAGTTTACTGCACGCCACATAAGACCTTGCATTACACCAGAGATCCACATTGCTACGATGTATAGAACAACACCCACAGTGTGTAACCAGAAGTGCGTGTTAACTAGTTTAACACTGTACATACGGCCTTGTGAGAATAGTGCAGGGATTAGGTGATAAATAGCACCGATAGAAATCATTGCAACCCAACCTAGTGCACCTGAGTGTACGTGACCTACAGTCCAGTCAGTGTAGTGAGAAAGCGCGTTAACTGACTTAATAGCCATCATAGGGCCTTCGAACGTAGACATACCGTAGAAAGATAGAGAAACAACTAAGAAACGAAGTACTGGGTCAGTACGTAGTTTATGCCATGCACCTGATAACGTCATGATACCGTTGATCATACCACCCCAAGATGGAACGAATAGGATAACTGACATAACCATACCTAAGCTTTGCGTCCAGTCTGGAAGCGCAGTGTAATGTAGGTGGTGAGGACCTGCCCAGATGTATAAAGAAACAAGAGCCCAGAAGTGAACAACCGATAAACGGTAAGAATAAACAGGGCGACCTGCTTGTTTTGGTACGAAGTAGTACATCATACCTAAGAAACCAGCAGTTAATAAGAAACCAACAGCGTTGTGACCGTACCACCACTGAACCATTGCATCTACAGCACCTGCGTAAATAGAGTATGATTTAGTTAGTGAAACTGGAATTGCCATGCTGTTTACAATGTGTAAAACGGCAACAGTAATGATGAAACCAGCGTAGAACCAGTTCGCAACATAGATGTGCGATACTTTACGCTTGATTAACGTACCAAAGAATACAACTGCGTAAGTTACCCAAACAACGGCGATAAGAATATCGATTGGCCATTCAAGTTCTGCGTATTCTTTTGAGCTTGTGATACCCAATGGTAAGGTAATCGCTGCTAGTACGATAACAAGTTGCCAACCCCAGAAGGTGAAGGCTGCTAATTTATCTGAGAAAAGGCGCGTTTGACATGTACGTTGTACGACGTAATAAGACGTCGCAAAAAGTGCACTTGTACCAAATGCGAAAATTACTGCGTTCGTGTGTAACGGACGTAGTCGAGAGTAAGTTAACCATGGTGTATCAAAGTTAAGTGCTGGCCAAGCTAATTGGGCAGCAATCAGAACCCCAACACTCATGCCAACGATGCCCCAAATCACTGTCATAATAGCGAATTGGCGTACAACTTTATAATTGTACTCAGTTTGTGATGCTACTGTTTGGCTCATTTTCTGGCTTCCGCTGCAATAAATGCGTTTTAGAAATGAATTACCCACTTTTATTCAAAGTGGGGCCTACTATTACTTCACAAGCGTGTTACCTAAAGCCAACTTAGCGGTGCTAGCTTCAGAAAACAAACTCGAGAAACCCTTATTTTTGCGATGGAAATGATAAAATTTTTGACCTTAAAAAGATAGGTCAATTGCATAAAATTATGACATCAATCAAATTTTAGCGATTTGTTGGTTATTTTTTGTCAGAGATTGTATTTTTATTGACTTATTATTAGGTGCCTGTTGTCTTTTTTGGGCATTCTAATTAGTATCTGACTTTATTTTATACAGGCAAATAGAGTGCGAATAAGCTTATTTCCCGTGTTCCTTTTTAGTCTTTTTTTAGCTGCATGTGATAGCCAAAGTATAGATAAGGGCAGCACAAGTACAAGTTGTCAGAACAATAGTCATTGTAATTACCCTAATAATGTAGAAGTTTGGCTAAGTGACCCAGATATCAGTCCAGAAACACCGTTTACGATTAACCTAAAGTTACCAAAGGAGGCTAAAAACCTTTCAGCAAAACTTGAAGGTGTCACCATGTATATGGGTTTTATTCCACTGCAGTTTAAACAGACAGGGCAAGTTTGGGTTGCTGATACTATGGTTGGCGCATGCTCTGAACCTGTTATGACTTGGAAAATGATGCTCACTTATACTTCTGGCGATAATCAACCTCAAACCTTGCTTTATTATTTCGATTCACTGCAAACTCGATAACATCTTCCTTCATTATAGTTGATCGCAGTTTTTAATTATCTAAAAGCTGTGATTAGCGCAATTTCTGCTTCACCTTTTTTTACTTGATGTTCTTTATTAGTCGTATTTTTATACGGTATTACAAACTGACGGAACAAAAACAAAAAATCATCCTCTAATACACTGTTTAACAGACTAACTTTGTCTATTTAGTTAATTTAAGTGAATAACTATGGTTAGCAGTCTTACCAAGCTTTTACGGTTTTTATAACGTTGTGTGATCAACTTGTAAAAATTTCATTTGTAGCATTAATTGGGCTCTGATTACACTTGATTACAAAGTGCGTGCAATTGATTTCAATCGTGTTTTTTTTGCTACTTAATAATGTTATCTTGTTGATGTATAGTTGTTTTTTTCTATTAACATTGATACATTGTGAAACCTTATTACCTAAAGTTGGTACGCCATTTTTGGGTTGTTCTTTATTTGATCTTTCATTCAGTTTTCGTTCAGTTAACTGCGCCTAAGTTGCCCTCCGCTGACTCGTGATTCTAATAATAACGAGCGCTACCTAACTAAAGGTAAATTTCCAACAAGTAGGGTTTTCACATGAAAAAATCAATTCTTGGTTTAGCTGTTGTTTCAGCAATCCCAATGTTCTCAAGCATGCAAGTTTTAGCTGCTGATGATGCAGCAGAGTCTATTGAAAAAATTCAAGTTACGGGTTCTCGTATTAAGCGTTCTGATATGGAAAACGCAAGCCCAGTAACAATTATTGGTGCAGATGACATCAAAGCAATGGGTGCAACAAGCATCGATAGCGTATTACAAAAAATGACCGCTACTGGCGGCGCGATGACTAACCCAGGTATCAACAATGGTTCTGGTGGTAATGCACGTATCGATTTACGTGGTTTAGGTGCAAGCCGTACATTAGTTTTAGTGAATGGTCGTCGTATGATTGCATCTGGTACAGGTGCAGCTTCAACTGTTGACTTAAATACAATTCCTGTTTCTATGATCAAGTCTGTGGAAGTACTTAAAGATGGTGCTTCTGCTGTATACGGTACTGACGCGGTAGCTGGTGTTGTAAATATCATCTTAAAAGACGATTTTGAAGGCCTAGACATGAACGCTAATACTGCGATCACAGGCGAAGGTGATGCAACAGAAAACTCAATTGATTTCACAGTAGGTACATCTTTCGATAAGGGAAACATTGTTATCGGAATGCAGTATACTGACCGTGGTAAAGCATCTCAAGCAGACCGTAGTTTTTCAGAGTGTCCATTAGCAGAAGGTAGCAATGGCCTATACTGTACAGGTTCTTCATATAATGAAGGTGGCCACATCTGGAATGGTAATGGTGATAAAGGTACAACTGTAAACGCCGCTGGTGATGATATTCAAGTATCATTAATAGATGATAGCGGTGTAACTGGCCGTGGTGGTGATTATCACCGTTATGCCAATGAAGACGCATACAACTATTCACCAGCTAGCTATCTTTACACGCCAATGGAGCGTTTAAATCTAACAGGTATCGCGACATACGAATTATCTGATGATACGTCTTTATTCACTGAATTCACATACACTAAGCGTTGGTCAGAGCAACAAATGGCTCCACAACCTGTATGGTTTGACTTCGAATACACTGAAAATATGGGTAATGCACTTCTTAGCCAAAGTTATGATGAGCGTGTTGATCTTGATGGTGACGGTTATCTAGATAAAAATGCTGATGGTAGCTACGTAACTCAAGAAAGAAACTATCAGTACGGTGATATGATTTCTTACGGTCGTCGTATGTCTGACACTGGTGCACGTTACTTTGAACAGTCTGTTGACACTGTACGTGCTGTTGTGGGTGCACAAGGTTTCATCGGTGATTACTCTTGGGATGTTTCAGCTAACTTCGGTCGTAACGATTCAGTTGATAAGCTGAGCAATCTTCACAACATGGGTGCAATTCAGGACCAAATCACAGCTGGAACCTTCAACCCTATTGACCAAGCCGCATGGGTATCTGAGGACTTCCGTAAAAATGTTTATACTGAAGTAAACAATGGTGGTAGCCAGCTATTTATTATTGCAGCGTCTGTTTCAGGTGAGCTATTTGAAATGCCTGCAGGTTATGCTGCATTCGCAGCAGGCGTTGAACGTCGTCAAGAAAAAGCTTGGTACACGCCTGATTCTTTAACTGCTCAAGGGTTGGCAAATGATCCTCCAGTTGAGCCAACAGCAGGTGGTTTTGACGTAAACGAAGCATATGTTGAATTTGCATTACCATTGTTAGCCGATGCACCATTTGCGCAAAATGTTGAATTAAGCGCTGCTATTCGTGCGTTTGATTACAGCACATTTGGCTCAGATGAGACTTGGAAGCTAGGTTTAACTTGGAAAGCAAATGATGAGCTAATGCTACGTAGTGTTGTATCAACAGCATTCCGTGCACCTACAGTATCTGAGCTTTACTCAGGTAATTCACCATCATTTGAACAAATTACGTTCCCTGGAGCGCAAGACCAAGCAGAAGTCACTGTTGGTGGTAACTCTCTACTAACACCTGAAGAAGCTGATACATTAACCGCTGGTATCGTATACGAGCCAGAGTGGTTCGAAGGCTTCAGCATGACACTTGATTATTACAAAATTGAAATTGAAAATGCGATTGCCTCAGTTAACGAGCAATACATTGTTGATCAATGTTTAGCAACTACTGACAATGCAAACACTGTACTTTGTCAATCTGCTAACATCAGCATGGATAGCACAGGTCGTGTTAAATTCAATAACCAATTACAAAACATCGGTTCTGAAGAGACGTCTGGTTTAGACCTTAACCTAACGTATAACTTTGAAGCTGCTGGTTTATCTTGGAAAGCTGCATTAGACACAACTTATCTTGACGAGTACGTTGTAACTGTACTTGATGAGACAGTAGACTATGCTGGCCTGATCACTTCAGGTTCTGGTGGCTACGCAGACATTAAGTCAAATTTCACGTTGTCAGCACGAGGCGAAAGCTGGGATGCAACATATAAAGCTCGTTACATTGCAGGTATGGATAGCTACTTATGTAAAGATGATCCATCGAGCTGTTTAGCGCCTACGACACCTTCTGTTGTTTATCATGACATTAGTGGTTCATACTTACTTTCAGATACAGTTACACTATCTGCGGGTGTAAACAATTTATTTGATAAAGAGCCTCCTTACTACTCAGGTAACAATGACTCAAACACTGACCCGTACACATATGATGTATTAGGTCGTCGTTTCCACGCTGGTATTAACGTTAAGTTCTAATCTAGTTTGAAATGATTACTAAGGCCCCGTTTTTACTGGGCCTTTTTTATTGTCTGAAAGCCTATCAACGCGTAAACTAAGTGAGCATTATTAAAAAACGAGGCGATATTGCTTAAACAAGACGAAAACTTATCTTTTATTATTGAGCCTGAGCTTAAACCACGCACAGAGCAACGACTCGACCTGTATTTTTCCATTCCGAATGAAATGAGTGTTAACCCACAAACACTGAGCGAAGAATCATTCTTTAATAATAACTTTAAATCGCACCTTGCGTATAACGCTAACAACATTCACTTACCCTTAGTGAGAAGCCGCTTTGTTAGTAAAAACAAAGGTGAACAGCAAGATTATCGGCAAAACTTAAACTTATATTGTTATCAAGTTCGACTCGCGCTGAATGCCGATATTAAAGACACCCTAAAACACCAAGAAGCCGATGAGTTTTACCCTGCAGCCATTGAGTTGTGCCAGCAAACCAAAGGCTTGTTGAAAAAGCTAAGACGCTACACCCCAGATGATGAAAAGCTGCTGCCATTTTATAAAAACGCTGATAACTACTTAAGTTGGCATGTAGAGCAGTCATTTTTGAAACTATTGGATGAAGGGCCGCGCAGTAGTGATTTTGCAAAAGAGCGCAGTGATTTATTAGAGTTCTGCAAAGCTGAAAACAGTTATCGTGATGAGCAAGAATATAATTCGCAATCAACACTCGAAGATGCCAACCGTATCACTAATAAAATGCGCCTGTTACAACGTTTAATTGAGCATGGGGTGGTACTTAATCGCACTACACGGCATTTAAACAGTTATTTAAAGCGCATGGTAAAGGGCACAGTGACCGCAGTGATCATGGCCTTTGTGATGTTGGTTGTGTTAAATGCTCGCTCAAACTTTACCGAAGTAACAGCAACCTTGATTTTGATCTTGGGTGTTATTTATGGTCTTCGTGAAATATTTAAAGAAGACATCACACGGGTGATCTGGCGAGCTATCGTAAGAGGGCGACCAAAATGGCGGTTTCAGTTTAAAAACAGCATAACCAAAGACAAAATTGCCAGCCAATACATTTGGCTTGAATACACCAGTTTTAAACGCCTGCCTAAAGCGGTAAGAAGAATTTTTTCGAAGCGTCGTCATCAAAATAAACAAGCTGCTCAGTGGCTGCATTTTGCAAGCGAAACACAAGTTAACGCGAAAGAGTTTTTACCAGGCTACGATACCTTGCAACAAACCATGCAATTTAGCTTGGCACCGTTTGCTCGCTACTTAAAGCGGGGTGAAGGTAAGCTCTATCATCTAGATAGTAATAAAATCTCTAAGAAAGCCGTAGAGAGGCGTTATCAGTTAAATGTGGTATTAGTCTTTACACAAAGCGAAGATGAAACTTTGTATCAGCGCTACAAGATTACGTTAAATCGCAGCAAAATTGTTAATATTGAGCGTATTTATTCACAAACTGACATTCTGAAAGATGAAAGATGAAAGATGAAAGATGAAAGGGTGGCCTTGGCCACCCAATTGGGTTTATTTAGCGTCTAAACCAGTTTTGCTATAAAGCGATACTTTGTCTGACACTAGGGTAATTTCGATATTTTTATCTTTGTTACCCCAAATACAGTTAGTGTGTAGTGTCTTTTCTTCACACTTATCTGCTGAACCTAAGATAGCTTCAACCTCAGTTTTATCCATGCCAATTTTAATTTTTTCGTAGTTCTCTAAGTTTACTTTTGAGCAACCCGCTAAAGTAAGTGTTGCAGCCGCTGCTGCAATTGCCATATATTTTTTCATAATTGTATCCATTAATGGTTGTAGCGTCTTATTTGCACGATCATACCCATACGTGGGTGATCAAAATAATGTATCTCGTTACTTATCACACGTTTAAATTGTGAAAAACGTGCTTTTTCGTAATCACCGTTTTCTAGGCGCTGACTAATATCAAAATCTGCGTTTATAAATAGGTAGTGACGAACATAAATTTTCATTAAACCATCAAATTCCCACTTTGGCACATTTTGCAACTGGTCGGGAATATAGCGCTCAGTAGGGCCCACTAGGCTTATAAAGTCGTTATTTTCATTCTCTACTGGGGTTGAGTGTTTTGCTAAGTGTTCACCGGAAAATAAACGGATACTGGGTGCGTTTCTTTCACTCATTTCAGGAAAACGCCACCCAGTGTGCAAAATAGGGGTTAAGCCTTTTCTATCAAGCTGATTTTTTTGCTCAACAAATTGTAATTGTTCTGGCGCCATTAAGTAAATGTCGTCAGTGTCTTCACGGGGCTCAACAACGGGTGTAACAGGCAGTTGATTATAGCTTGCTAAAAAATCAACACTGTCGTCACATACATTAGAGTGAGGGTTGCTATTCACTAAAGAATCGGTAAACGAATTTGAGCGAAAGCGGCTATCACCTTCAATACACGCTTGCTTCGCTTGTGCTGTGTATGCAGGAGATAATAAATCTTTGCTACGCTTTGCCTTGATCTCATCGTGTTTTAAACTGAAATCTTCCTGTAAATAAGGGGCTGGGCGCTGTTTATAAATAAGAACTTCTATTTCGAACCAACGTGCTGCAAATGACGAGCTTGTATATAAGCAACAAAGCAGTAGTAAACTATTTCTAAACAACATTAATGGCTAACCTTTTTTTCGAAATCTGCAATCATTGCAGTGACCATTTTTAAGCGTTCGCGAGCGTTGGCTTCGCTAATTGCAAAGCGCAGTTTATTTGCGCCATCCATTTTATACACCTGCGGTGCACTTTGTATCAAACCTATAATGAAGCTAGGGTTAACCTTTGTATGCTGGCTAAACTCAAAATAGCCGCCTTTCGGGTTTGCTTCAATCTTCTTAATGCCGATATTACTTGCTTGCAGTTTTAATTGCTGCAAACTGAATAAGTTTTTAGTGGCGTCAGGCAGCAGACCAAAACGGTCAATCAGCTCTACCTGTAACTCGTCCATATCATTGAGGTTAGCACAGCTTGCAATGCGTTTATAGATACCTAAACGTACGTTGACATCATGAATATAATCATCAGGCAATAACGCTGGCAGCTTTAAGTCCACTTCGGTTTGCTGACCGAGTAGGTTCTCAAGGGTTGGCTCTTTACCTTCTTTGAGGGAGTTGACCGCTTGCTCAAGCATTTCCATATACAAACTAAAACCTATGGTTTGCATTTGACCTGATTGGTCATCACCAAGCAGCTCACCGGCACCACGAATTTCTAAGTCATGGGTTGCGAGCGCAAAACCTGCACCCAGGTCTTCCAGTGATTCAATCGCTTCGAGGCGTTTAACCGCATCTTTACTGAGTGATTTAGGGTTACCAGTCAGTAGGTAGGCATACGCTTGGTGATGGCTTCGGCCTACACGACCACGCAACTGATGCAGCTGTGCCAGACCGAGTTTATCTGCTCTATCCATAATAATGGTGTTGGCAGTGGGTACATCGATACCGGTTTCGATGATGGTGGTACACACAATCACGTTGTATTTTTGGTGATAAAAATCACTCATAATTTGTTCAAGCTCGCGCTCTCGCATTTGACCATGCGCCGTTGTTACGCTGGCTTCAGGTACCCATTCGCTAATTTCTTCAGCAACTCGGTCTATGGTTTCAACATTATTATGTAAGAAATACACCTGACCACCGCGTTTAATCTCACGCAGAATTGCTTCACGAATAAGTTCAGCATCTCTTTGTCTAACAAAGGTTTTAACCGCTAAACGTTTCGCAGGCGGTGTGGCTATGATTGATAAGTCACGCATACCACTCATCGCCATGTTTAATGTACGTGGGATAGGGGTTGCTGTGAGCGTTAAAATATCGACATCGGCACGTAATGCTTTGATTTTTTCTTTTTGACGCACCCCAAAACGGTGTTCTTCGTCAACAATCAATAAGCCCAAATCTTTAAATTGAATATCTTGTTGAATAAGCTTGTGAGTACCAATCACGATATCTAATTTACCCTCAGCCATTTTATCTAGGGTGTCTTTTTGCTCTTTGGTTGAGTTAAAACGCGATAAAACACCAACCTCAATTGGTAAATCGGCAAAGCGGTCTTTAAAGTTTTCATAATGCTGCTGTGCAAGCAGTGTGGTTGGTACAAGTACCGCAACTTGCTTGTTATCATTCACGGCCACAAAGGCTGCGCGCATTGCCACTTCGGTTTTACCAAAGCCAACGTCACCACATACTAAACGGTCCATCGCTTGCTTACTTTGCATATCACCGAGCACAGATTCAATGGCGTTGCGTTGATCGTCAGTTTCTTCAAATGGGAAGCTGTCGCTAAACTGACGATAAGCACTGCCATCAAGCTTAAATTTATTGCCAGGCTTTGCTTGGCGTTTAGCGTAAATATCTAATAGCTCAGCTGCCACATCACGAACTTTTTCGGCGGCACGTTTCTTGGCTTTTTCCCACGCATCAGAGCCTAACTTATGAAGCGGGGCAGAGGCTTCTTCGCCACCTGAATAGCGGCTCAGCATATGTAACGCTGAAACGGGCACGTATAGCTTTGCTTCGTTGGCGTAGATGATCGTAACAAACTCAGTGATCACACCGGCAGCATCAATGGTTTCAAGGCCTTGATAGCGTCCTACACCGTGATCAAGGTGCACAATTGGTTGACCTTCACGTAGCTCAGCAAGGTTACGAATAAGCGCATCTTGGCTGGCTTCGTATTTATGTTTACGGCGTCGACGTTGCGAGACCTTAATGCCTAGTAATTCTTGCTCTGTGATAATGGTTAAACGTGGCTTACCGTCTAGCACCACACTTTGCTCAAGTGGTGAAACAATTAGGCCAACATCACTCGAACTATTGGTAAAATCGCTAAACGATTCAAATTCTTTAAGCTTTAAACCACTTGGCTTTAATAAAGTGAGTAATGATTCGCGGCGGCCATCTGATTCAACCGAGAGCAGCACGCGGCCTTTTTGTTTTTTCTCACTGGCAACATAGTCAATTAAACCTTGGTACGGTTCATGTAACTTATGATCAATACGAACATTTGGCAGCTCTTTACTAGCAAGGTTGGTGTGACCCGCTTTGGTGCCTAATTTTGCTTGCGATAAACGAATACGCGCGTATTTACCAAATTCACCAAATAGCTCATTAACGCTTTGATACAGCTTTACAGGTTCAAGTAAAGGTCTGAGCGGATCAACACGGCGATTTTCATAGCGTACATTCACATCATGCCAAAACTGATCAGCAGCATGTTCAATATCGCCAAAATGCATAAAGGTTGTATTGCTTGGTAAGTAATCGAAGATAGTTGCCAATTCATCAAAAAACAGTGGCATGTAATATTCGATACCGGCAGGCCAGGTTCCTTTAGTCACCTGCATATAAATTGAGTCTTGTTCAGAGCTTGCGCCAAATTGTTCACGATAATTAATACGAAAGCGCTCAATGTCTGAGTCGTTAGTTGGGAATTCGTGGGCTGGCAGTAACTCAATTTTGTCGACCTTTTCATCTGAGCGCTGGCTTTCAACATCAAATAAGCGAATGCTGTCGAGCTCATCATCAAAAAAGTCTAAACGGAATGGGTGTGGGCTACCCATAGGGTATAAGTCAACGATAGAGCCGCGAATCGCGTATTCACCGTGCTCCATCACTTGTTGTACATGTAAATAGCCCGCTTGTTCTAAGTTTTCACGCAGTGTGTGGGTATCTAGGGTATCACCCACTTTAAAGTTAAGGGTTGAACCATAAATAAACGAAGCAGGGGCAGTACGCAGCATCAAGGTCGACACTGGCACGATTAATACGCTTTGTTGTTCTTTTTTTAAGGTATTTAACGTGGCTAAGCGCGCCGAAATAATATCTTGATGGGGCGAAAAATGATCATAAGGGAGTGTTTCCCAGTCAGGGAAGACCATGACTGGGTTTTCGGGCAACAGAAATTCGAGTTCAGTTTCAAGGCGTAGGGCGCTTGGCGTATCTGGGGTGACAATCACAACCAGCTCGTTGTGTTTTTTTACACCTTCTGCGATGGCGATGCTAAGCCCGCTACCGGTAAGTTGTCCCCATTGAATTTTATCTTTTTCAGATTTTACCCAAGGCAATGCTGCCCATTGCGCAAACGCCATTTACTACTCCTTTAAACTGTTTTTACTGCTTAGTCTCGATAAATCTTGGTTAAGTCCTGATAGTGATCGATACGACGATCACGAAGGTAAGGCCAAATTCGACGTATGTTTTCACTACGTGCTTGGTCTAATTCAACAACCAATAATTGCTCATCGCTGTTGTTCGCTTCGGCTAAAATTTCACCTTGAGGGCCCGCGATAAACGAGTTACCCCAGAACTGAATACCTTCACTTTGACCGCTTGGATCACTTTCGTGGCCAACACGGTTACAGCTGATCACCGGTACGCCATTGGCAACTGCATGAGCGCGTTGTGAAATAACCCACGCGTCTTTTTGACGAGTTTGTTCGTCTTTTTCATCACGCGGGTCCCAACCTATGGCTGTTGGGTAAATTAAAATTTCAGCACCAGCCATTGCCATTAAGCGTGCCGCCTCTGGGAACCATTGATCCCAACACACTAATACGCCTAATTTACCGACAGAGGTTTGAATAGGCTCAAAACCTAAATCACCCGGTGTGAAGTAAAACTTCTCGTAAAAACCTGGGTCATCAGGAATATGCATTTTACGGTATTTACCGGCAATGCTGCCGTCAGTTTCAAGTACCACAGCAGTATTGTGATAAAGCCCTGTAGCGCGCTTTTCGAATAATGATGACACGATCACCACATTAAGTTCTTTGGCAAGTGCGCCTAAGGTGTCTGTGCTTGGGCCAGGAATTGTTTCTGCTAAATCAAAAACGTCTACATCTTCGGTTTGGCAAAAGTATAAACTGCGGTGTAGCTCTTGAAGAACAATTAGCTTAGCGCCTTGGCTTGCTGCATCACGAATACCAGCAATAGATTTTGCCATATTGTCTTGAGCATTATCGGTGTTTGATTGCTGAACAAGAGCAACCTTTAAATGCGTTGGTTTAGTCATTGTTTGTTCCTGCTAAAAAGCCGCGCGGTAATTGCATTGTAATACAGTGTAAGCTGCCAAATTGGTGAATAATTGGCACACAATTAATACCCACCACAGTGTGATCTGGGTATGCTTTGGCAACCTGACCAAGCGCATGTTGGTCGATTTCGTCACCATAAATTGGTACTAAAACGGTTTTATTGATAATTAAATAATTAGCGTATGTGGCAGGTAGTCTATCACCATCTTCATCGAAAACTGCTTTTGGCCAAGGTAAGGCAATCAGCGTGTAGTTTTCACCCTCTGCTGTTTTAAATGATTGCAGTTGTTTTTCCATAGCATCAAGGGCTGCAAAATGCTCATCATTTTTATCGTCGCACTTAACATAAACAAGGGTGTTGTTTGGGGCAAAACGTACCAGCGTATCAATATGGCTGTCGGTATCATCACCTGCAAGGTAACCGTGATCAACCCAAAGAAACGACGTAGCGCCTAGTTGCTCAACCAGCGTTTGTTCTATATCTGCTTTTGTGAGTTCAGGGTTACGATTTGGGTTTAATAAGCACTCGCTGGTTGTGAGTAGCACGCCGTGTTCATTGATTTCGACGCCACCGCCTTCAAGAACCAGGGCACTTTGCTGATAGCTATTTTTAGAATTAGCGACTTGCTTTACAAGTACTTGATTAATTTGATTATCAAGATCACTTGCAAACTTATTGCCCCAACCATTAAAAATAAAATCCATTACTTTCAACTCTGTTGCGTCATCAATATTCGCACAGGTTAATGGGCCATGGTCACGTGCCCAGGTATCGTTACACGGTGTAACCACAAAGTGAATGCGATTAGCATCAACCTCTGCATTTGCAAGTAAAGCTGCAATATGTGCTTTGAGGGCATTATCATGAGCTACAATCACAACATCTTGTTGTTGGCTTATTGCTTGGCAAAGTGCTACATACACAGGCTCAACAGCGGTTAAATTTGCTGCCCAATCTGTGTCTTGATGAGGCCAAGTAAGCATAACGGCATCTTGCTCAGCCCATTCAGGTAAAAGTCTAAATTTCATGAAGGTATTAAACAAACTAAGGTGGGGCTAGTTTAGCATTTTAGCCATAGATGTCAGCTTTTTGTGCGCGATAAAGCGTGATTTTTAACTGTCTTGTTGATTGTTTTCTTGCTGACGTTTTTTAAGTTGGCGTGTTTGTGCGTGCAGGGCTGCTCTTACGACTAAATCTTGGTCAGCATCGCGAATGGCAGTAAACAATAATGTGTATTGGTATTTATCATCATCGCATTTTTCAATGGCGACTAATTCGGTATAGCAATAAATGGCAGATGCTTCGTGCTGCAAGAACAACTTAGTACGAAATGTTTGCCCTAATTCATACACATCAGCTGAGGTAAGTTTAACACCACCACCGCCATAACTATCGCAATAGTTTGCGTTATCGTCAGGCTGCTCTGAGGCTAAGATGTGACTCATGATTAAATCAATTTTACGGGACTGTGCTTGTAAAAAGGCTGCCAGTTCTTGTGCAACATCACCTAGATTACGCAATGGTCGCAAACTTGTTTGCTCAAGTTCGTTCACTTCGTTGGCAAGTTTAAATAGGGCAGGGATATCCGCTTCAAGTTCAGCATTGGTTTTTGGCACAGCACTTGGTTCAACCGCATATAAATTGACACGGTTGCTCTCGTTGATTTGAAAATACTGTTCAAATTCGGCTAATTTTTGATTATTCATGCTGTACTCCACACATCTTTCCTTAATACTAGCGTTCGAAGCAGTAAATTGCTAGTAATCAAATAATCAAAAAAAAGGGCAAACTCATTGTTTGCCCTTCATTTTTTACAGGTTACCCTCTTGGGTTTTAACATGTTCTTGTTGATGATGTTCTGCTATCTCATCAGCAAGCTCTTGTCTTGAACGTTTTTCAGTTAACTTACGCGCCGTTAACCAATAGAAGAACAGCGGCACAAAGAATACAGCAAGGAATGTCGCTGCCATCATACCGCCCATGACACCGGTACCAACACTATGACGTGCACCCGCACCTGCGCCAGAGCTAAGTACTAAAGGCACTACGCCTAAAATGAATGCAAGCGAAGTCATAATGATAGGTCTAAATCGTAACCGTGCAGCCTCAAGTGCAGCAGTACTTGCGCTCCAGCCTTGTTGATGTTTCATCAAGGCGTATTCAACAATAAGAATCGCGTTCTTACTGGCAAGACCAAGTAGTGTTACCAGACCAATTTGGAAGTACACATCGTTTGTCATGCCAACAACCCAAACCGCTATAAGCGCACCAAAGGTACCAAATGGCAGGGCAAGCATCACAGACAGTGGTAGTGACCAACGCTCATATAGCGCTGCTAGAATCAAAAATACCATGATCACAGCAAGGCCTAAGGCAATTCCTGTGGTGCCTGAACTGCGTTTCTCTTGGAATGCAGAGCCTGTCCATTCGTAGGTCATATTAGGTGGTAAAACGGCTTGCGCAATACGCTCAACCTCAGCAATAGCTTGACCTGAGCTGTAACCCGGCGCTGCATTACCCATCAGTTTAACAGCAGGTAAGTTGTTATAGCGGTTAAGATTTTCAGGGCCACGGCTATACTCGATAGTGGTAAAGGCTGAAAGCGGCACCATAGTACCTTGGTTGTTTTTAACATAGATACGACCAATGTCATCAGGCTTCATTCTAAATTCAGCGTCTGCAGACATTAGTACTTGCCATGCGCGACCAAATTTATTGAAGTCGTTAACGTAATAAGTCCCTAAGTTACCTGCAAGGGCAGTGAACGCATCATCAATTTCTACACCCATGGCGCGGGCTTGTTCACGGTCAACATCAACACGTAGCTGTGGTGCATCAGGGCGCCAAAGTGTTTGCAGGCCACTGATGATAGGGCTCTTTTGTGCTTCAGCTGTCATCAACTGCATTGCATGTTGAAGTTTGTCTGGGTCGCTATCACCTTTGTTTTGAATGTAAAATTCAAAACCACCGGTGTTACCTAAACCAAAAATAGCCGGAGGATTAAAGGCAAGAACGAGCGCCTCTTTAATACCTGCTGTTTTCATGAAGAGCTCTTGTACCAGTGCCTTGGTATCAACTTCACGCTCATCCCAATGCTTTTGTGTCACGAATAAGGTTGCAGCGCTGTTTTTGTAGCCACCGCCAATAAAGTCAAAACCGGTAAACGCTACCACGTTTTCGTTAGCTGGGTTTGATTGCACGGCATCAACAACTTGCTGCGTGACTTGCTCTGTGCGTTCAAGTGATGAACCGTCAGGTAAGAAAATTGCTGAGATGTAATAACCTTGGTCTTCATCTGGCACAAGCGAACCTGGGGTGTTTTGCCAAAGGCCAATTGTTGCTGCAATCATACCTGTCATTAAGATAAGCCCTAACAGGCCACGGCGCACCATAAATCCAACAGCACCGACATAACGGCCGGTGATCTTGGTAAACATGTCGTTAAACCATAAGAAGAAGCGGGCAGTTTGCTTGTGTTCTTGTTTTAAAATAAGTACACAAAGCGCTGGCGTCATCGTTAAAGCAACGACACCCGATAAACTTACAGCAATCGAAATAGTAATAGCGAACTGGCGGAATAGCTCACCGGTTAAGCCACCTAAAAACGCAATTGGCACAAACACTGAACAAAGTACTAAAACAATTGCCACCACCGGGCCGCTTACTTCGCCCATCGCTTTAACGGCGGCGTCTCTGGCACCTAGGCCTTCTTCGTGCATGATACGTTCAACGTTTTCAAGTACCACGATGGCATCATCAACAACAATACCAATCGACAGCACCATACCGAATAAGGTGAGTGAGTTAATTGAGTAACCCAGCATATACATGCCGGCAAATGTGCCCAGTAGTGATACTGGCACTGCAAGGGTTGGAATAAGCGTTGCGCGCCAGTTTTGTAAAAATAAATACACCACTAAGAATACTAATACCATGGCTTCAAGCAGTGTTTTTACAACTTCACGGATTGATACTTCAACAAAGCGGGTTGTGTCGTAAGAAGTTAAATGTGCAAGTCCGGTCGGGAACTGGCTTTTCATTTCTTCAATAACACCGTTTACTTCTTCAGCTACATCAAGGGCATTAGCTCCGGGTTGCAAGAAGATACCTAACAGTACCGCTTCTTTACCGTTAATTGTCCCTTTGAAGTTATAATCTTTTGAGCCAAGTTCAACGCGGGCAACGTCTTTTAAGCGTAAGCTACTGCCGTCTGTGTTTGAACGAATAATGATATTTTCAAACTGCTCAGGCTCAGACAAACGCCCTTGTGCAGTCACACTGTAAACGAGCTCTTGTGGAGATTGCGTAGTAGGTGTAGCACCAATTTTACCTGCCGCGTATTGTGAGTTTTGAACACGGATTGCCCCTGCAATTTCTTCAACAGTGACACCTAATTGGCTCATTACATCAGGGCGCAGCCAAATACGCATTGCGTAATCTTTGGCACCAAAAATTTGTACACTGGTAGTGCCTGGAATACGTTTAACACGGTCAAGTACGTTCATAGTGACATAGTTTGATGTCCATAAACTTGAACGTGTTCCATCTGGTGAGTAGAAGGCATGAACTTGTAAAAAGCTAGAAGAACCTTTTTGAACCACCACACCTTGGCGGCGTGTTTCTTCAGGTAAACGCGCTTCAACCTGCTTAACACGGTTGTTTACGTTAACGGCTGCTTGGTCAACATCAGTACCAATTTCAAAAGTAACTTCGATGGTGGTTGAACCTGCACTGGTTGACGTTGATGACATATACATCATGCCTTCAACACCGGTAATGGCATTTTCAATCGGTGTCGCTACCGTTTGCTCAAGCACATCGGCAGATGCACCCGGGTAGGCTGCGGTTACTTGTACAACCGGTGGTGCTATTTCAGGATATTGCGCCACAGGTAAGCTGCGCATCGCAGCAAGGCCCGCAAGCACAATAACAATAGAGATAACAAACGCAAAAATGGGTCTGTCTATAAAGTAACGAGAAAACATAAGACTCCCTGTGCTTATTCTGCGTGGCTAGGGTTAGCGGCAGGTTGGCCAACATTGACTGGCATACCCGGGAAGAAAATACGTGCCATGCCATCAACAATAACTTGGTCGCCTTCTTTTAACCCACTGCGAATTAACCAAAAATTTTGGTATTGCTCGTTTTCTGGTTTTTTGATCCATTCACCTACAGTAACAGGGGCAGGTAAAGCGACATCCATACCTTGCTCGTTTTTACTTACTACATAAACAAACTTACCGGTGCCGTTATCAAGTACTGCACGTTGCGGTACGATGAAAGCGTTTTTGCGTACTGCACCACTTAACTCAACGCGCACGAATTGGCCCGGGCGAAGTTGAAAATCAGGGTTAGGAATAATTGCCTGAAACTCACTGGTACCTGTGTTTGGATTAATACGCACATCAGAGAAGTTAACTTCACCGGTTTGTCCGTATAACGAGCCGTCTTGAAGTTTAATTTGTGTTTTCCAATGGCCTTGCTCAGGTAATGTCAGTGAGCCATTTTTAACATCTTGACGCATTTGCAGTTGTTCACGTTCAGATAAGCCAAAACGAATACGAATAGGGTCAAACTGAGTCATTTGAGTCAGTAATAAATCTGGACCAGAAACATAAGTGCCTTCAGAAACAAACTCACGTCCCATTACACCTGCAACAGGGGCTTTCACTTGCGCATATTCAAGGTTTAGTTGCGCTTCTTTTAAGGCAACTTTTGCAGCTGCTAAATCAGTTTTAGCAATATCATTGGTTGAACTAGCGTTATCGTAGTCACGTTGTGAAACGGACTTTTCGGCACGTAGTTTAGCTAATCGTTTAACATCACGATCAGCTTGAACAAGCGCTGCTTTTGCACCATCAAGTGCTGCTTGCGCACGATCAACCGCAAGTTGATAAGGTTCAAGGTCAATTGTAAACAGTGATTGGCCTTGCTCTACACGCTGACCTTCTTCAAAGTTGCGTGATTCAAGAATACCGGTGACACGGGCACGAACTTCAACTTCTTTTGAACCAGACAGCGTAGCTGGCAGATCAATAGTAAAAGGTGCATCGTGAGTTTCCATTGTCATAGTCGCGACAGCGGCGGGGTGCATTTGACCCTGTTGTTGCTGTGGCGCTTCAGAACAACCTTGCAGTAGCAAAGGAGCAGAAACTAATAACAACGCAGATAATGATAATTTGGCAGGTGCGAAAGGCAGACGCATGTTTACTCCACAGTCCAATTGTTAAGTAGGTATACATAAAAAGTAGTCTATCAGGATGAAAGACGTCACTATGCATTTTCAATTAGCGTTTAGTTTATACCCAAAAAAGAGAAAGGTACACCCTGTAGTTTACTTTTTTATTAGGCACAAAAAAACGCAAAGCATTTTCGCTTTGCGTTAATTTAAGGGTTTAAATCGTTTTTTACTTTTTCGTTAGTAAAGAGGCTAACTCTTCAAGGTTTTTAACAATGTAATCTGGTTGCTTTGCCAGTGGGTAAAGCGCTTTACCGGGCCTTGCGATAAACGCTGTTTGCATACCCGCTTCTTTAGCGCCTGCTACATCCCAGCCGTGAGCAGCAACCATCAAGGCTTCGTGAGGCGCTACATTTAATTGTTCAAGCAACCACTTGTAAGCGCGCAGATCGGGTTTATACACTTTAATATCTTCAACACTGTAACGGTGAGTAAAGTATTCTGTTAAGCCAGCATGTTGAAACTGTGCTTTTACACCGTTATTTGACGAATTTGTAAAGCTGACTAGTTTATAGTCTTGCTTTAATTTCGCTAATGCTGGTTTAACATCCCTATGCGCAGGTAAAGATAAAAGCGGTGGTACAATCGCTTGTTTTGCTTGCTCGTTGGTTAACGAAATTTGATTATTACTTGCCACCATCATCAGTGCTGCAACACCGATTTCACCAAAGTCATGATAATCATTCGATACCGTACTTACTAAAGAGTGGTGAAGCATTGTCGAAAACCAAAGTGGCAATAGCTGGGTATTGCCATCAAGCGCTTTAGCGACTGAGCTTTGCATTTGTTCAAGATCAAGCAAGGTTTCGTTGACATCAAACACAATTACTTTTGGTTTTGCTTGGTGTTGAGACTCTGCCATTGTGCCTCCCGAGTAAGTTAGGGTTACCAATAAAACTAGACTAAAAAATACTTTTTTAAACATGATTTAGTGCCTTAACTGCGTTAAGAACATCTAAAGGCTCTGCTCTTAGAGTGTAATCTTCATGGGCAAATGCAAATTGAATTACCCCTTGGCTATCAATAACGTAGGTTGCTGGTAATGGTAATTCGTAGCTTTCGTCACCATTGACTTTTGGAATATCTAAACCAAGTTGATCGTAAACAGGGATCAAGCGTTCATCCAAAGTGAATACCAAACCACACTTTTTAGCCAATGAGTTAGACACATCAGAAAGCACCATATAAGCTAGCTCGTTTTGCTGTTGGGTAGATAGTGATTCATCAGGTAACTGAGGCGAAACAGCAACTAACTGTGCATTTTGATCAGCAAATGCTTGTTGCATATTGTTAAGTGCACGTAGCTCTAAATTACAATATGGGCACCAGCCACCACGGTAAAAACTCAGCACAAGCGGGCCTTTAGTTAGCAGTTCAGTCGAGCTGATTTGTTTGCCCTTGCTGTCGGGTAATTCAAATGCTGGAAACTTATCACCGACTTTTAAAGCATGTCCACTTAATTGTTCAGCAATTAGTTTTTCAGTCGTTACATCCATCAAATTTAAGATATCAGCTGGGACATTGGCTTTCTTTTGCACTTCAAAGGCGTCGATTTGGGTTTTTAAAGACATACATGCTCCAATCATTTTTTACAATTAGTAGCAAGTATAGAGTTTTAAATATTTATATATACAATACAAAACTGAAACCTAAATTCGAAAATATTGAATGAAAGCCATGTACAGTTTATGTGATTTAGAAACCTTTATTGCCATAGTTGAAAACCAAGGTGTAGTTGCCGCCGCTAAAGCTCAGGGCCTCTCACCAGCTACGGTAAGTCATCGCTTAAGTAAGTTAGAAAAAGCATTAAGTACTGTATTGTTGTTTCGTGATAGTCGGCGAATACGCTTATCACCAGCAGGAGAGCTGTTTTATCAACGTGCTGGTGCCATTTTAGAGGCCTTGTATGATGCAGAGCATCAAATTGGCGCACGGGGCTCAGCAGTGACAGGGCTTTTAAGAGTTACTATGCCGCCTTGGGTCTTCTCAAAATTTGTGATGCCTGAGCTTGGCCACTTTGAACAGCAATATCCCGACTTAAAGCTCGATTTTATGATCACAGATCAATTCGTGAATATTGTGGATGATGCCCAAGATGTGGCTATTCGAGTTGGTCAGTTAGCAGATTCAAACCTGCTTTCTCGTAAGCTGGTTAGTAACTCTCGTATTTTGTGCGCAGCACCGAGCTATATTGAAAAATATGGGCAACCTAAGTCGGTGGCTGATCTTAAAGACCATTACTGGGTGTGTTTGCCATGGCAGCGACAGCTTAAATTTAGCGAAGGCGGACAAGTCATTAATTATAATGCGAGAACGCGTTTTACTGTCTCTAATTCAGATAACATGACACAGGCTGCGATTGCAGGTCATGGCATAGCGATTAAATCTTATATTGCAATTAAAGACGATTTAGCCGAAGGGCGGTTAATTGAAGTACTCCCTAATAGCCTAGTTGATGCTGATGCACCAGTGTGGTTTTTAAAACCACAAAACAGCCTAGTGACGCGCAAAACAGAGGTTTTTTATGAGTTTATGAAATCTTTGTTTACTTAAGGTACAAAAACTTAACAAATGGCTTGTAATTAAACTGAAATCTCGTACCCTAAAGCAATAAAAATATAATAAAGGTGAGTTAAGGATGACAGAACAAACTGGGGTTATCACCGCTTTTACCGAGATATCGAGCAAGCTTAGGCGCTTTGTATCGCGAATTGTCAGCCCTGATGATGTAGAAGATATTGTACAAGAAACGTTTATAAAAAGTTATGAAGCTGATCTTAAGCAAAATATCGAATATACTCACAGTTACATGCTAAAAACAGCTAAACATTTAGCGCTGAATCACATCGCTAAATGGGACAATAAATACAAAGAATCGTTAGATGAACAAGAACAGGTTGAGCATCATATGCGTTCAATGGCACTTGAAGATGAAGTGACTTCTAAAGAACGTTTTTTGTTTTTTTGCCGAGTAACTAACGAATTAAGCCCTCAGGTTAAAAAATGTTTTATCTTAAAAAAAGTCTATGGCTTAAGCCAAAAGGAAATTGCAGCTAAAATGGATCTCAGCGAGAGTACTGTTGAAAAACATATAGCCAAAGGCTTATTACATGTTCACCGAGCAATGAAATCACACGATGTACAACCCCAGGCATTTACCCCTACCACAGAGTTCACTGCAAAAGAGGTGAGCAAATGAGTAATGTTCATCCATTTTCATCAAAAGACATGATTCAAGAGCAGGCGAGTCATTGGATCAGTGCAATTGATCGTGGCTTATCTAAAGATGAAGTAAGCCAATTACATATCTGGGCTCATCAAAGTATGGCTCATCAAGAGGCACTGTTTGAACTTGCGACCTTGTGGGATGAAATGAGTGTGCTTAATGAGTTAAGTAGCTTATTTCCTTATAAAGCACCGCAAAAACAACCTGCTGTATTTGGTATGTCAACCGCAGCCAGCTTTTTAGTGGTGATGTTGCTTGGTTGTATCATGCTTATCTATTCAAGCTATTGGCAAAGTGAAGAAAATGACTACGCCAAATTTAGCAAAATTTACCGCACTAAAGTGGGTGAGCAAGCTGAATTTGTGTTACCAGACAGCACTATTGTGCAGCTTAATACCAATACTAAACTCGAAGTTGCCTACTCAGGCGATCGTCGTCAATTAATTTTGAGTCGCGGTGAAGGGCGCTTTAATGTTGCCAAAGATCCGAGCCGTCCGTTTACGGTTATTGCTGGTGATAAATCATTTACTGCACTTGGTACGGTGTTTAATGTTCAGCGAAATACCGCTTCAGACTTAGAGCTAGTGGTGACCGAGGGCAAGGTGATGATTGCTGATCCTGGTACGCAGGTTGATGCTAGCGACTTTAATCGTTTAAAAGACGCCTCAGATAACAGTGAAGATATAAAAGCGCTTCGCGCTAATGTTGTTGTATCTGGTGAGAAAGCACTGATAAAACAAAGTAAAACAGAACCAATTAAGCAGTTATCTGTTGATGACGTACAACGTGATTTGGCATGGCAACAAGAAATGCTGATTTTTAATGGCGAGTCTTTAGACGAAGCTCTGCAAGAGGTGAGTCGTTATACCGCCACACGTTTTGAATTAAATGATCCAGAACTTGCCTCTTTAAAAGTGGCTGGCGTGTTTAAAACTGGTGACATTAAAGGTTTGCTTGATTCTTTACAGGTCAACTTAGGTGTAGAACATCAACGTTTAGGTGAACATCGTGTTAGCTTAACTATCGCTGCAAAAGGTTAGTTCTGTCTATGAGAATACGCCAATCTAATGATGTTAATTGTGCGCCACTTTCTCGTCACAAAAAATTAATTAAGAAAAAGTTAAATTTACATAGCGGATTTTTCTTCCTCACTTGTTTGTTTAAATTGCGCAGTAAGCAATTGCCGTTGTTACCTGCCTCTTTTGTTATTTATGGCCTTACAGCAGGCCAAGTAGCAATAGCGGCTGAAAAACAAATGCTGCAATTTGACATCAAAGCGCAACGAGCTGATTTGGCGTTAATCGAATTTGCAAAGCAAACCGAACAAACAGTCATTTTTTCTTTCGAATTAGCAAAGCAATATCAAGCGCAATCAGTGTTTGGTTTTTACACCAAACTTGATGCACTGAATGCGATGCTAGAAGGCACTGAGCTCGATGCGGTTGTTGATCAACAAGGCTTGCTGAGTATAAAACTCAAACAAGTAGATAGGATAGATAATAACATGATCAAAGTATCAGGGGTCAGCGCTGCAGTCGTGCCATTACTGCTTGCCGCCAATACGCAAGCGTTAGCAGAAGATCAATCAGCAGAACAAAACATCGAAAAAATTGCCGTTGTCGGTAGCCGTGTAGCAGGACGCTCGGTTGAAGATTTACCGGTTCCGGTTGATATTTTAAGTGCCGAAGCACTCGAGAATACAGGTCAAACAGAAGTTGGCCGTATGCTTCAGGCTATTGCACCGTCTTTTAACTTTTCAAGCTCGTCTATCAGTGATGGTACTGATGCACTTCGCCCTGCAACATTACGTGGCTTAGGGCCAGATCAAACCTTAGTTCTTATCAATGGTAAACGCCGCCACCAAGCGAGCCTTATTCACATTAATACGTCAGTAGGTCGTGGTACGGCGGGTACCGACATGAATGCTATTCCTGCTGCTGCAATTAAACGTATTGAAGTATTACGTGATGGTGCTGCTGCGCAATATGGTTCAGATGCCATCGCAGGTGTTATTAATATCGTATTAAAAGACGCTGAAGAGGGCGGTAAAGCGGCTATTAATTACGGTGAGTACTCAGAGGGCGATGGCGAAACTGTAACTGTTGATTTCAACAAAGGTTTTGCTTTAGGTGATGAAGGTTATTTAAATACCACAATCAACTACCGTGACCGTGCGCCGACAAACCGTGCTGGCCTTCATGGCTCATGTCAATTTTACGGCTGTACTGAACTTGATGACGGTACGCTTTTAGCAGGCGACCCTCGTGAGTTAACAGCACCTCGTGATACGTTTAGAATTGGTGATGCAGATTCACAACAATTTGCTCTAACTGTTAATACTGGCTATGAGCTTGCTGGTGGTGAGCTATATGGCTTCATCACTTATTCAAATCGTGAAAACGAATCAGCTGCGTTTTTCCGTCATAACGCAAATGCTAATGGTAACCCTGTATTACAAGATGGTGATGCAACCATTCCTATGGGTTTCTTACCGAAAATTAATACTGTCATTGATGACGTGTCTTATAACTTTGGTTATAAAAAATCGTTCGATAATGACTCAAGCATTGATTTATCGTACACCTACGGTGAAAACAGCATTGATTACACCACAAGCGACACTATCAACGGCTCTTACGCTAACTACCTTCGTTATGACCAAGGTTTAACGGCTGATGAAATTCGTGCCACTATTCCGCGTTCAGCGTATGCATATGGCCTTGAATTATCACTGCAAACTTTAAATCTTGATTACACAAAAGATTACGATAACTTCTCATTAGCACTAGGTGCTGAGCTTCGTACTGATGAGTTCCGTATTCTTGAAGGTAGCGAATACGCATACCGTGATTACGATACAGTTGATGGTGTGAGCATCTATTCTGGCTTGAATGGCGGGGTTGGTAGTGTTGACGCTGCAAGCGGTACGCAAGGTTTTGGTGGTTCAGATCCGGCATCATCAGTTGATGAGTCGCGCGATGTGATCTCATTCTATATGGATGCAGAAACCTATGTTATCGATGATGTAATTATTTCAGGTGCGGTACGTTACGATAACTACAAAGGCTTTGGTGATACCGTTAACTTTAAGTTAGCAGGTAACTGGTCTGTCACTGAAGATGTGTCTTTGCGTGGTGCATTAAGCACAGGTTTTAGAGCACCTTCTATGCAACAACTTTACTTTAATAACGTAAGTACTCAGTTTGTTGTAGGTGATGATGGTAGCTTAGTGGCTGAGCAAGTAGGTACGTTCAGAAACGACAGTACTTTAGCGCAATCAATTGGTATTCCTAAGCTAAAAGAAGAGAAGTCACAAAACCGCAGTTTAGGTATTGTGTATAACGTAACCGACAATATCAATTTAACTATTGATTACTACTCGATTGATATCGACGACCGTATCGTTATTTCAAACCGTTTAGGTAAAGGTTTATCAGATACGCTAGATGCTGCACTTGAAAGCTCAGGCGCAGGTGCGGGTCAGTTCTTCTTAAATGGTGCAGACACAGAAACAGAAGGTGTTGATTTAGTTGCCACATGGAACACAGAAGGTCTTGGCGGTACGCTAGATTTCACCTTTGCTGCTAACTTTACTAAAACAGATGTAGTTGATTTATTCACGCCATCAGGCAGTGGTCTTGAAACTATTCCGGTAGAAGATGTGTTTTCTGCCCAAGAAACGTCAATTATCGAAGAATGGCAACCTGAAGACCGCATTAACTTAAGCGCGCTTTACCGCTTAGAAGATTGGACTGTAAACCTATCTCTAAACCGTTACGGCGAATACACAGTTGAAGATGGTGGCCGTCAAACATACGGTGCTGAAATCTTAACTGATGTTAAAGTTAACTACTTCTTTAACGAAAACCTGTCATTTAACATTGGTGCAAATAACTTATTTGATGTTTACCCAGATAAGAACACCATTGGTAATTCACGCTCGGGTACGATTGTTGATGCTAGCGGCAACACAATTGTTTCAAGCCCTGGTGTATTCACTTACTCACGTCGTTCAGCACCATTTGGTTTTAACGGTGCGTACTACTACGTAGGTGCAGAGTACAAGTTCTAAACTCCCTTTAGATTCCTTTATTATTTAACTTGCAAAGGGCCGTTAGGCCCTTTTTTAATGCAGTCATAAAAACTTCACTTTTTTTATCAACATAAATCCCTAATAATATCTGGACTAGACCAGATTTTAGGCGATATTAAAAATGAATGAATATTTACTGTTAACTCCTGGCCCATTAACAACATCGGATACTGTAAAACAAGCGATGTTAAAGGATTGGTGTACATGGGATGACGATTATAACTTAGGTGTTGTACAGGCTATTCGCAGCAAACTTGTAACTTTAGCCACTAAAAGCAATGACTATACGTGCACATTAATGCAGGGCAGTGGCACTGCGAGTGTAGAAAGTGCTTTAGGTAGTTTAGTCGCAAAAGAGCATAAGTTATTGATAATAAACAATGGCGCGTATGGTAAACGGATGGCAGAAATTGCCCAGTATTTAGGTATTGACCATTGTGTTTTAAATTACACTGAAACGCAGCTACCAAGCTGTGACGACATTGAAAAAACACTCTTGAGTGATGAAAACATTAGTCATGTTGCAATGGTGCACTGCGAAACGACGACCGGCATGCTAAACCCAGCAAAGCAAGTGGGCGAACTATTATCACGCCATAACAAAGTGTATATTTTAGACGCAATGAGCAGCTTTGGTGGCGTACCGTTTGACTTAGCAGATTGGCACATTGATGTAATGATTAGCTCATCTAATAAGTGTATTCAAGGTGTTCCAGGTTTTGGTTTTGTAATTTGCAAACGTGACTTAATTGAAGAATCACAGGGGGTTGCACGTTCGTTGTCACTTGATTTACATGCACAGTGGCAGTGTATGGAGAATAATCAAGGTAAATGGCGTTTCACATCTCCTACACATGTTGTACGCGCATTTCATCAAGCTCTAATTGAATTAGAACAAGAGGGTGGTATTGCAGCACGTCATAAGCGTTATAAAGACAATCAGCAACTTTTAGTCACTGCGATGAGAGAGTTAGGTTTTCAAACGCTCTTAGATGAGAGCTTACATTCACCGATTATCACCTCATTTTATTCTCCAACAGCGAATGGGTATGACTTTAAAGAGTTTTACTTGTTGCTTAAAAACCAAGGGTTTGTGATTTACCCAGGTAAGGTGTCAGATGCTGACTGCTTCAGAATTGGCAATATTGGTCATGTGTTCGAAAACGATATTACACGTTTAATTGAGGCAATATCAAACAGCAGATATTGGTTATAAAGAATGTTCACCCGTGTAAAGGCTTTGTTTAACAAAGCCTTTTTTCATTTATTGCCTTAGTGACCTTCTACAGTCATTTCAATAGCATTATGCAACCAATACTCAACATTGTAATCCACTAAACTGCCTAGTTCATCAAAGCGTTTACGAATAACTTTTAAACAGGGGGTGCCACTATTTTTTTGCAATACCTGTGCTACATCGTCAGGAAGGACAGTCACACTAATCGCGCACTGCTCATTAACTACATTTGTTGCGTATTGATTTGCCATTATTTGTGTTATCGAGCCATTTAGGTTGTGCTCAGCAAGTCCATCAAAACGCGCAGCATCACAAAAAATATCTTCAAACATCACTAAGCGCTCATCAAGGCTGCGGGCACGTTGCAAATGGTGCAAAGTTGATGCAGAAAATTCTGCTTTTAAATCATGATTGCTAATTTCTTGATGGCTAATAACTTGGGTATCAGCAACAAAGCCTTGTTGTTTTGCAAGTTCATAAAAGTTTACTTTAGTGGCAGGGTTCCACTTAAGTTTTGTTGGTGTTACAAACCAACCACGGCGCGTTTGGCTATAGATCAATCCTTCAGCTTCTAAACGAAGTAGTGCCTCACGGACTGTAATACGGGTCGAGTTAAATTGTTCTTGTAACAAACGCTCAGAAGGGAGTTTGTCACCCGTGTTCAGAGTCCCTTCGCTTAGTAATTGATGTATGTAATTTCTGATTTGTTGATATAAAAGCATACGGTGCCTTTTTGCTAAATACAGCTTTAGCTTAACTGATAATAAAGGGATTTATAACGTTTGATTATGAAATTAAATAGTTATCTAAGTAATCTAGCCAAAAAGAAAGTGGTTCAATATGCATATTTGGATCTTTTGCACAGTCGTCAAGTTCTCTTAATTGTAAAATTTCTTCAAAAAATGGCTGGGCTGAAAATTGATTAGCTTGTTGTAACGACAAAGGGCCACCTTGTTGTTGCAAGGTGAGTGTACTGGCAGGCGAAAGTGTTTGCTCATAACCTGCATTCTTTGCGACTAAATAGCGTTTAGCTTGAACATGTTGAGAAACCATGGAAACGACAGCATCATTAAAGTTATTTTCTTTTAAAAAAATAGCGCCAAGCTCACAGTGATTTACATATCCTTGCTTGGTCATAGTGAGATTTTGCTGCTGTGCGATTAAATGTCCAATATCATGTAAAAATGCAGCAACGACAGTATCAGCGCTTAATTTTTGCTGCAATGCAAGCCCAGCGCACTGGGCTGCATGAGAATACTGAGTACAAATTTCGTCATAGTGTTGATAGCCAAACTGCTCAAATAAATAACGGATCTGTGTAATTGTTTGTTGGTGTGTAATGGTCATCTTAAAAAAGCTCTACGATTTCATATCAACTTTTCCTGCGCTGCCTATAAAGCTGGCAAGATACGTATCTATTGGATTTACATGGGTGTTATTGTCTTCTGCTCGTTCTTTACGACGAATTGCATTACGAATTAGGTAAGCGCCGACAGTTCGAAAGGGCTCAACTACAAAGTTGTCTAATGCTTGATTTACAAGGCCACAGTGTTGCCAAACAGGTGCATTTTTTAAAATTAAAGCACACAGAATATTTGCCCCTAAAAAAGACTGTACGACGCCATTACCAGAATAACCCCCGGCGTAGATAACGTTTGCTTGATTATTCAAATGTCCAAAAAACGGAAAGCCTGTGACACTTCGGTCAGAAGGGCCTGTCCAAGTTCGATCAATTTCAAAATTATGGTTAGGGAAAAAGTGTGATAAAGAGTTATTTAATAGCATTTGATAGCGACTCGGCTGCTCAAATTTATCACTCATTCTGTTTGCGAAGCTAAAATAATTTCCGCCTTTGCCAAGCATTAATCGACCATCAGTAGTGGTTCGGTAATAGTTTACAAAAATGCGGGAATCTATTATTGCAGCGCCATGATTGAGGCTTAAATGCTTTAGCGTTTCAGGCATCGGTTTAGTAATTGCCATATCGCTTGAAACCAGCACGATATTACGTTGAAACTGCGGCTTTAGGGTAGGGAGCCACGCATTAACGGCAAATACAAGATGATTAGCACAAATATTACCTTGGTTTGTTTCAACATTTAGAGGGGATTGTCCGCTATGTGCTGTGTACTGGCACTGTTCAATAATTTTAACGCCTAAACTTTCAGCGACCTGTTTTAAACCACGAACTAATTTTGCCGGCTGAATACTTCCACCATGAGGTGAATAATGACCGCTAATATTGGCGGCTGATCCTGTATTGATAAGAGCTTGAGTATCACAGTGTTGCCACGCATTAAGATTGTTATCCTCAAGCATTTTTATTGCGGGGGCTAACAAGTGCTTTTGTGCTTCATTTGAGGCGGTGTAATAACAGCCATCAATTCGACAATCGCAGTCGATACCATTCTGACGAACAAACTCTGCAATTTGATGAACCGCTGACTCAGACTCTTTGACTAAAAACAGTGCCTTTTCGAGACCGACTAACTTACTTAAACTGGGCAGCTTAGTTGACCAAGTTAACATTGCACCGCCATTTCGCCCTGATGCACCTTGCCCGCAATAGCCTTTTTCAATGATGGTAACTTTTAAATTAGCTTGTTGCTGCTTAAGTTTGATAGCGGTCCAAAGGCCTGTAAAACCACCACCTATGATACATACATCGCAATGGTGCTTTGTAGGTAATGAAAGAGGAAGCGCATTGGCTTCCTCTTGCATTGCGTTATCAAACCAAAAAGGTTGAAACTGCATTATGGGCGCTCCCCTCGGCTTAGTTTTGCATCAATTTCCATCAAAATAGTTTCAATATCGGCCAGCGAGTCAACTACGAAATGCGCACCTGCAGAGTACAAGCTTTGGTAAGCCTGGCGTGTCAGTTGTTGCTTCTGTTCAGCACTACAAGCTTGCCACTCTTGCTCTGTTAAGCCAACCGCATTACCGCTTAATGCGAGGCCAATTGTCCACATGCCGGCATTCAAACCTTCTTCGATGCCGGGGGCTGAATCATCAATTTTGATACAGTTAGCAACTTTTTTAATGCCTAAAGCATTTACATTTTCAAGAGCCATCCAAGGGCCAGGGCGAGAACCGGCTTTAAGGTCGTCACTTGCTATCCAATGATCCGGTTGATAGCCATAGTCTGCAGCGGCACTGACTAACACTTCCATAACTTGGCGAGGGTAGCCCGAACAACTGCCTACTTTGATGTTTTGCTGTTTCAAGCGATTGATCACTTCAAGCGCACCAGGAATAGGCATTGCTCTGTCTGCTACTTTTGCCTTTTGCAATGGCATGAAAGTTTGATAGATGTGATCAATATCTGAGTCTGACATTGCTCGGCCAAACTGTGAGTGCCAGCGTGAAGCAACTGACTCCAATTTTCCAAGTGTGGCAATGTGATCCCATTTTCCCATACCCATTGGAATACGCGCTTCAGCAAGTGAAATCTCAAAGTCATAAGCTTGTTTAAATGCTTCAACAAAAATGGTAGTGGGGGCAACTGAGCCATAATCCACGACAGTTCCAGCCCAATCTAAAATGATAGCTTCTATGTTTTTCATAAGATTCTCTTTTAATTGTTTCAGGTCACAACCTGTTTTGAGTGATGAGTTCGAATAGGGGATAAACGTACTGTGAAATAACACAGTGAACATGCAACTAAAGCGGCGGCAACAATGCCAACTAAGTAACAAGCGTTAATAAAGAAGTTAAGCCAACTGAGTTCAGGCATAGCAAATGTTCTGTACAGTAAAATACTGACAGAGCCAAGATAGCCTGCAGAATCAGCAAGATAAATTAAAAAACCAGCATTAGCGACAGAGCCAACGGCAGAAATCATTCGGTCAAATAGAAAACAGTTATACGGGATGTAACTGATATAGAGACCTGAGCCAAGTAAGACCATCCACGCTTTTGCGGATATCAAGTTAGCTTCAAAAGCAAAGGTACTCGACAATAACAAAGCGGCACCGAATAAAATAAAGCCGTGATTGACATAAAATGCGGTTTTGTTGTTTTTTACCAAAACCATCGCGCCTAATGCGATAAGGACAATAAATGACATTCTGATCCCCGCGTAGGCGAAAATGGCAGGTTCTTCACCATGGCCAAGAGCTTGCCAAATTTCAGCTGCAAAATTGTCACGGAAATCACGAAAACCAGTAAACAGCATGAAGCTTAAAATGAGGCTGCTAATACCAAACCAATACTGTTTAAAAAATTGCCAACGAGCTTTGCCATCCATAGGTAAGCGTTTTTGTCTTGCTTGTTCGTCCTCTGTTGTAGGTTCTGGAATGAGGGTTAAGCATTTAACACTAAACAATAGCAGCGGGAAAAATAGCGCACCTGTTGCTGCAGGCATCCAAAGTTCAGGTACATTTAGTGTATCAATAAGCCATTTGCCTACACTGCGAACAAGCCCTGATGCCAATATAAAAGTGACACTCAAAATAGCGCCTAGAATTTCACTGGTTTTTCTTCCTTCAAGAAAGCTAAAAACAAGTCCCCAAATCATGCCTAGTGAGAGGCCATTAAAAAATAGCCAAATAACATTTAACCCAATCGGAGTGATAGCAAATAACACCAGCGATATTTCTGCAGCGGCAATAAGGCCAATAATTGTTAAACCTCGTTGCTGATGCTGCATCTCTGAAATAACTTTTATGCCAATAAATTTAGCGCATAAATAGCCAAAAACTTGCGCCAAAATCAGTGCAATCTTAAAGCTTATCTGCCAACTCGGATCGTCGAATTCAGTGTAACTATTTGCAGTGAATGGCTTACGAAATGCGTACATAGAAAAGTAAGTGAGAAATGCAGCACTGGCTGCAAATAACACAAAACCGGTTCCTTGCGCACGTTTAAGCCAATTAGGGTGTGAAAACATTAGGTATCCTTTGCGGGGCAATGGCCCCGCATACAACTCAAAAACTGATTAGAACTGATAATTAATGCCAACCATGCCGCGTACACCGTAGTACTCTACTTGTAGAGGACGGCTTTCATCGCCTAGGTAGTATTTAAGAGGCTCGTTGGTTAAGTTATTCAGTTCGAGGTAGACTAATGCGTTTTTGTTAAGCTGATATGACGTGGTAAAGTCAACGCTTGTATTGTCGCCATAATAGCTATCAAATTGTTTGCTGCTGCCATGCTCTTCAATGTATTCACCTTTGAAGTTAACGGCTAATCGAGCTGCAAAATGCGTATTATCGTAATACACCGTAAAGTTGTAGAGACTATCTGCTTGGCGAGGAATGGAGACTTTGTCTGCGCGATCTGGAATTGTCATTTCTGAATCCATGAAGGTCGCATTAGCCATGATGCCAAAGTTATTTAGTTCAGGTGTAATAAACCCTAAATCACGATTGAACGCGACCTCGAGACCTGCAAGCCATGCGCTATCGCCATTTTCAGGGCGAATAATATTAACCCCAGTGTTATTGCCGAACTCTCCTATAGAGCTACTTTGAAAAATAGGATCGGTAATATCTTTATAAAATACCCCCAGAGAAACTAACCCTAAGCGGTCAAAGAAGTATTCAGCCATTAAGTCGACATTATTTGAATAAGTCGGCTCTAAATTTGGGTTACCAGAAGTTAATTCGTTGTCTGCTTCTAAGTAAGTTGCGCCTGGCGTTAATGAGCCAAAGTCAGGACGAGCAAAAGAGCGAGTTAATGCAAGTCGATAATTGGTTTGACTGTTAGGGTGATAGGTTAAATGCAATGCAGGTAACACAGACAAGTAGTCATTGTTTGCTTTAACGCTTTCGACTTTATCTTCATCTGCAAGGTAAATATAACCGTCAACCTCGGTGTCTGTTTGAGTTAAACGAAGACCTGTTAGCATTTCCCAATTAGCATTAATGGTATATGTTGCCATACCATATAAAGATGTATGTTGTTCATTAACATCAAAGTTTCTGCCAAGTGCTCCACCATTTTCGATTAAAGCAGATTCACTCTTATCAAGGACAAACTTGTCTTTATTGTTATTCCAAAAATTCGCTAAGTCATCAGTACTAGCAACTTGCGAAAACTGACTTTGATAATCGTAAGAAAGCTCGCTTAAATAGTCACTTCGCCCAGGTTGGTCGGCTAATGCAAAATCACTCAGAGTAGGGGCTGCGCCATAGTTTACAGTATCCCATGCATAAAATTCATCGCTGAACCTAGCAACGCGTTCTTTATCGCGATACTTTGCGCCTACTTTAACAATAAGATCATTATTGAGTTGCCACTCAAAGTCTAAAGCGGCAACAATTTTATCTTTTTCATTCACCTTAATTTTATAAAGTTCGACCCACGATAAGCCCATTTGGCTTGGGTCAAACGAAAAACCACTTGGTAGATGAGTACTGATTTGATCCCATGGATCTGAACCACCATCAATCGTGTTATAAGCGTAGTTTTTGCCTGTATCTCTGTCTTCAAGGCCTTCGTAACCGACATTTTTTTGGTCAAATCGAACTACAAAATAACTGTTATCTTCACTGTTAGGCGTGTTGCCATACCTAAATTCGTTTTCATAGCTAGATAAAGACCAATTTAATGTTTTGTCGTAGCCAAAGAAATGCTCACCAGCAAACTCAAAGCCCGTCATTTCTGTTATGAGCTCATTTCTAATATGTTGTAGCTCTGCTCTGTCTTTATCAAAACGCATACGATGCTTATAATGCGTTTCATCGTCGATTAGTGTGCCGTACATGGCACTAGCACTAACATTGCCTTGTTCTAGCTGGTATTCAACAGAACCATTTAAACCGTAAGTTTCACGAGTTCCGGTGTAATCTCTTAGCTCTAAACGATAAATACCTAAACCATCATTTCCTCGACGAGGCTCAAAGTTATCTGTTGCCCAGTCGCGTTGCCAAGCCGTTGCGTTAATTAAAAAACCTAACTTGTCATCTAAGATGCGATCGCCATAAAGTAAGTTGGCAGAGTAGTTATTGCCATCAGCTAGTTCGTTTTGACCGAGTGCTAAATTGGCATTAAATACAAAATCATCGGGTGCTTTTTTGGTTATAAAGTTAACGTTACCACCAATAGCATCTCCCTCCATCTCTGGCGTTAATGCTTTTGATACCTCTACAAATTCAATAAGCTCACTCGGGAAAAAGTCAAACGCAGTGGCGCGGCTGGTGGTTTCTTCTTCTGCAGTTGGTAATCGGTTGCCATTGATAGT
This sequence comes from Pseudoalteromonas simplex, assembly GCF_015278155.1. Lineage (NCBI taxonomy): Bacteria > Pseudomonadati > Pseudomonadota > Gammaproteobacteria > Alteromonadales > Pseudoalteromonadaceae > Pseudoalteromonas > Pseudoalteromonas simplex. The sequence continues at coordinate 69,610 of NZ_JADILN010000005.1, read as the reverse complement.
TGCAGAGCTCCACTGGGCAGGTAAGCCGCGAACAGCAACAAATCGGCCTTCGCCTTGATCGCGCTCTATAGAAACTCCAGGGATGCGTTGAACTGCTTCAGCTGCGTTACGGTCTGGCAACTTACCGATGCCATCAGCCGAAATAACATTTTTAATATTTTTAGCATTCTTTTGGCTATTGGCCGCAGCCATTTCACCACGTTGAATTTGACCAACAGCAACGATTTCTTCAATGGTGTTAGCTGAATTATCCATCACAATAGGATTCAGAAATTTAACCTCATTGTTGTTTATCTCAACATCAACAATCTGGCTGCTATAACCCATATACGAAACTTCAAGTTGGTAGCGACCTGCATCTAATTTAGCAAGCTCAAACTTACCATCATAATCAGTCACCGTTGATTGATTTGTGCCAACGACTTTAACCAAAGCACCTGGCAAGCGATTACTATGATCTGTGATAGAGCCTTGAATTTTTGCATCAGTGGCAAAAGCGCTATGTGCCGATAAAAATGGGTAGCTGCACAAAAAAACAGCTGTGCTGAGTGTACGTCGTTTAATCATCTGTTGAGCCTCTTATTTTTAAATTTATCTGGACTAGACCAGATTTGTTACAGACAATAATAGAGAGGCTTTTTTACAAAGATGTGACGGTTTTTTATTTTTAATATTAAAAGAGGGTCAAATGACCCTTTGAGATAAGTTATAAAGACGTGCTTATAGAAATTGGCACATCTTGATATTGTTTTATTTTATCAAGCAAGGTGACTAAGGTTTTGTGGCTGCTTTGCTCACTTGCTGTTACTTGCACGTTGGTCATTTCAAACTGTGCGGCAAATAACGCAAGGTTAGCGATTATTTGCTCTGGTGTGATAAGCCGGTTTGCAAAATAAATACTGTCGTTTTCAGTGATAGTAAATTGCGCTTGTTTTTTAGGGTTTTCAAGGCTTGGTTTTGCTAAAGGGCGATTCACTTCAATAGCGCGCTCTTTAACAAATGAGGTTGTGACGATAAAAAATATCAGCAAGATAAACACAATATCGAGCATTGGAGTCATATCTACATCAGCGTTTGCAGTGGTTTTTTTATGTTGTTTCACCATAATTAGGTCCTTGTTGTTTTTGACCAAGCCACAAAATTTACGATTAAGTGGACTAGCCATAGTCGTGATTAATACCACGGATTATTTTTAAAATGCTGGGCGCCACAGCAGTTTTTAGGATCCTAAATTTAAAGTTAGCAGCTTTTAAAAATAAGGTGGTTAAATAAATATTCTAAGTTTATTAAATGTTTGTAGCGTTTTTGTAGGTAAAAATATTTATTAGCTTTGATGAAATGATTTTCAGGTTAGTCTGGTCACTTTTGTTGGAACTAAGTTTAAAGGATGGATAAATGCTAAAAATTAAGCCTTTAGTTTGTGCTATGTGCCTTGTTTTACCAACAGCAAGTTTTGCTGAGCAACCAGTAAACGGGCAAGATTTTATTAATTTATTTGAAAAGCTGTCAGGAAAGCAGCCCGGTATCAGAAAAGGTCACGCCAAAGGTGTTTGCGCTGTTGGCACATTTACACCTAATCAAGCAGCAAAGCAGTATTCAATTAGCCCTTTATTTAATGTGCCATCAAAAGCAAATATTCGCTTTTCTATGGGCGGGGGGAACCCTCATGCTGATGAAACATCACGTTCTCCACGCGGAATGGGGGTGCAATTTGTGCTAGAAAATGGTGATGTACACAATATTGCAGGGCTAACTACACCAGTGTTTGCAGGCAACAGCCCAGAAGCGTTTTTTGGTTTGCTAAGTACCTTATTACCTGACGAAAAAATTGGGCAAATCGATTTTGCAAAAGTAAAAGCATACAGAGAGCAAAACCCGAGTACCTTAGGGCAATTTAATTGGCTACAAAGCCATAACCCGCCAGCATCGTATGTATCTTCGCGTTATTTTGGTGTGCATACCTTTTACATGGTTGATGAAAAGGGCGCTAAGCATGCCTTTAGATGGACCATGGTGCCAGAAGAGCCTGAACAGGTGCTAACTGAAGAGCAAATGAAAACCTTCCCTAAATCTTTTCTGGCTAAGCGATTTGAAGAGGATTTAGCGAAAGGGAAGGTGCATTATCGTTTTCAAGCAGAGTTAGCCGAGCCAGGTGATGCGTTAACTGACCCTTCAGTGCAATGGCCTGCTGATCGCAAAACAATTAATTTAGGAAAGCTCACTATAGAATCGACAGGTGAATCAGGTTGCGATCTCACTAATTATGACCCAAACCTGTTATCTAAAGGCTTTATGCCAAGTGATGACAAAGTACTTAAACTACGCTCAACAGCCTATGCAATTTCATTTGCGAAGCGTTTAACGGGTCAATAAGTCTTAAGTGTATCTGTCAGGTTTGATTAAAAGGAATTAAACCTGACAGGTTATATGAGTTAGAAGCTGACAGTGGATAAACTCGTTTTTGTTCCGTTTAAAGTGCTTGTTATAACAATTTACCTAGCCATTCAATTCCACCCGCAATCCAGTTAAATAAACTAGAAGATATAAATGCCATATTTTTTAATGTATTTTTAATACCAAATACAGATTCCCAAACAGTGATCATAGTTAACAAAAGTATATATTGATTTGTTCTCGATTGAAGTAATTCCATTTTCTTTTGGATGTACATATGATCCATCCACTTATTATTATCATCTTCATAATCAGAATATCTGACAATTCTTTTATGATTCGCATCGTACTGGTAAGTAATAAATAAATGGTTATTATTTTTAGGCTCAATATCTACATAACACCACTGCATACCCTCTAAATAAATTGTTGCTCTATCTATTTCAATATAGATTTCTTCATTTGGATTTAAGGACCTCACATACTTCTCATCTTCTTCCATATATTGAAAATATTTTTCATTTAAATCTTTGATACCAGCAAGTGTGACAACTGCTTCTGGGCTTGGCTTAGTATCAATGTTTTTAATAGTTATTCCCCATGAAAATGGTTCGCCTTGCACTATAAAAGCATGGTTTTTAAATCTTTTAGACTTGTTAACAAAGTTACTGGTTATTAGTAATTTGTGCTGTTCTTGAATTTCTTTTTGTTCTTCTATTGGGCTTGAAGATTGACTACTCACGCAAACTCCCTTGTTGTTATCCGCCGCATTAAGTGGACTAAAATTGTTGGTTATAATTTAAAGCGAAGGGGAAACTAATTAACCGTTTTTGTTCCGTTTAAATGCCTTTTTAAATTTTGGTATACTTAATAAGCGTTGAGGATGGGATTAGTTTTAAACTAAAAACTTGATCCATGGATGTTTTTGCTGACAAAACGGCGCTTTTTATAGGCGATACTTCACTCGTGATTGAGTGGTTTTTTGTAGCTAAGATTTTGTTGAGCGAATTGAATAGGTAAGTCGTCCTCATCATCTTAAATCCATCATCAAATTTCCCAAGCCCTTTCTGTTTATAGTAACCTTCTACTTGAGAAAATCCTACTTGCCGATACAAGGCTAAATTTGAATATGAAACTTTATTTGAAACTTCATCACCATCAACTAACAAGTTTTCCTTACCATTAATTGTTGCGGGCATAATTTTTTCAAACTCAATATCCGGCTCTTTGCCAAAGAGAAATATCTCAATATGTGAATCTAAGTTTGAAGATTTATCATGAAGAATGCTTAAAGTGATTTCACCTAGTTTGTGAGGGATTTCTGTAGGAATGGATACAAATAAATACTTAAATTCTTTAGGTTCTAGATGTATCGGATAGTTAATTTTCTGAGAAAATTTAATTGAACTCCCATCCATAATTATATCTGCAAAAAATGGAGGAGTAAGTTTATCATTTGAAGTAATTTTATCATTAACCACTAAATTTAACTCGGTAATGTTGATTCGCTCATTACTTTGGTTGTTCAGTGATATCTTTTGCCAAGTAGCTAATTGATGCACTCTAGGAGGAGATTTTTCAGGTCTCATTACTGTATGGACATAACTAAACTCATGCATGAAACTAGAATCAATATCTAGCTTTAAGATTTCACCGTGGGAATTAGCTTTTGAGTTTCCCTCAATTTCAGAGTTCAAGGACTCAAGTGATGCAGGACTAAAAAAATATACAACAGAAAAAACAGCCAAAGCTCCTCCAGCTCTCAACCAGTTTCCAAATTTAAGCTCGATGAACCCTGGGAGTACCGCAACTACCCCTCCTGCTGCTAAGGCTATAACTATCCGAAAAATTGTATATTGAAAACTAGAAGGGTTTGGCTCGATAAGAGCTATAGCCAAAATAGATATTACGAATACCACACCGAACGTAAACGCAAGAATAGTTTGGAGTTTTTTACTCATTTGTTAGATACACCATAGTTGATAAAAACATAATATTTTAGTATTTATGCGACACGCAATGTTGCATAATCGCTTGTTGGACTGAGCCGCTACCTGCTCGGTGTGTCAGAGTTGGTGTTGTTTATGCTAGGGAATTAGCTTTTTGGTGGTTCTGATTTTCCTAGCTAATTTATTCAGCTTAGCTAATGTTTTATAAGCTTTCCCTGCATTGCTCAGCGCTTATTATGTACTCATTAAAACTAAACTTGCCTTAATAAGCAATTATTTTTTACGCACACAGAGGCCGTTAGCCTGAGCAATTAAGAAGGTTAACTAATTGATTTTAAGCACCTACCTAGCCGCTAACTCGTTCGGTCTACTTTAATCGTTGTTACATCTAACTTGAATATGCCAATTAACCGTAAGATACCTGCTTTACAATGCTGACAAGACCAATGCGGTATCAATAACATTGTTTCTGGCTTTGTCTGCACTAGTTTGCATTTGTTTGTTAATTGAGCTTTTATTAACGCTAACTTTCGCTTGCGACGTGCGTTAATAAAAAAACGTAGTGGCGAATGAGCATAAACCTTTTTGGCAATGTATCTACACTTGTGATTTACAGCAAGGTGTGAATTTTGCTGTAAGCTTGCTAAGTAAAATCTTCTAACTCATTTTGGGGCATAAACGAGTCATGCTTGATGGTCAGTAATTATAACTTAGCGGAACTTCGGTAAAGCTTTCACTTCGGATGGTGAATTAGTCAGTTGCTGTCTTTCAATTGATGTTCACACCTAACAGTTAAACTCTTAGAATAGATACACACCGCTTATCTAAATCTAAATAGATAAAAGCCCAGCTTAACTGGGCTTTGCACTCTCACAATTTAATGCTTTTTCATTTTACTCATTTCAGCATGACAACTTTGAATTGTCAGCAGGGTTTTTGATAACGCGGCTTCACAATCATGGGGTTGTGGCTTTTTAAGCGCGTGCTTGATTTCGGCTAGTGTTTTATCTTCAACTTCTTCAAGCTCGCTAACATAGGTGGCGTTTTTGTCGGCACCCAGTTTGGTGATTACTGATGTATAAGCTTTTCGCGCTTCTACAGCAAAGTCAGAGCCATTTTCGCGCTCGCCATTTTCGTTAATAGCATAAGGTTGTAAGCGCTCAACACTTACTTTACGCGCATCTATCATGCGTTGAAATAAGGCAATAATGCTTGGGTCGGTTACTTTTTCCTGTGCTTTTTCATAAAAATCGATACCGCTATTCATAACTTGGATGATATCTGCAATATGATGAACGTCTTGTCCTTGATGAGTATTCATAATGACCTCTTTTTGAATATTAAAAACAATGCAATTAGATACTTGCAAAGCATATTCCAGTTCATCACTTAAATATAAAGTTATTGTATTTCAAATGGTTACTGGTTTTTATGAGAGGGTGACTGCTGATAAGCTAAGCTAACACTTTGCTTATCAGCAATAATTACAATCTGGTTGGTAAAATCTTACTTAAGCTCGTCGGCTACTTCTGCAACCTTTTGGCGTAACCAAATATGGCTTGCATCACGGTGTAATAGCGGGCTCCAAATCATATCGAGCTCAAATGGCGGAATAGGAAATGGCGGCTCAAGAATTTTCAGGCCCGGATCATCTAAATAAATATTTGCGGCTTTTGAAGGCAACGTTGCAACCAAGTTTTGTTCTTTCGCTAAGTGAATGGCTACGTGGTAGTTACGGGTAAAGGTGGCAATATTACGGTGTTTACCAAAGTGAGCGAGTGCCTCATCTACCCAACCTAGCTTTTGCACATCTTTAGGGTCCATACCCACACCTACACCAAAGCCTGTTTTACTTACCCAGATGTGGCGCGCTTTTAAATAGCTGTCTAGGCTGAAGTCTTTGATAATCGGGTTATCTGCTTTTACTAAGCAGCAAAAGCTGTCTTTCCATATTTGTTTATAGTGAAACGATTGCGGTAAGTTTTCAAAGCGGTTGATAGCCATATCTACCTTACCGTTTTCAACATCGTGGAAGGTGACATCACTTGGGGTCAAAATATCGAGTGTAGTATCGGGCGCTTCTTCGTGTAATTTACTTAATAAGCGTGGGGCAAGAGTGCTAGCTGCATAGTCACTGGCCATGATACGAAAAACACGTTTACTTTGTGATGCTTCAAATTCGCGATTTGGTGCAAGTGTTTCTTCAAGGGTCATTAAAATGCCGCGGATCACCGGCTGCAACTCTTTTGCGCGCTCTGTCGGTACCATACCTTCGCTGGTACGCACTAAAATAGGGTCGTTGAATAAATTACGGAGTCTTTTTAGGCCATTACTCATGGCAGGTTGGGTAATGCTTAGCTGGTTAGCAGCTTTAGTTACATTACATTCCCTTAGTAAAGTATCTAGGTAAACAAGTAAGTTTAAATCTATTTTACTTATATTCATTGTGTGTCCTTGGTGTTTACCAATAATGGATAAATCGTTGTGCAGCAGGGTATGGATAAATGTGGCTAACTACACCTTGCTTATAATTGTATTGTGCTTGTCGCCAATAGGCTGGATCTTCAAGCTCTGGGTGTGTACTCAATAAATATTGCTTATACACCGGATTTGCTGTCACAAAGGTACATAATTGCTCTGGAAACACATCTTGCGGTGCCACAGAGTAACTTTGCTCATTGGTTAAGTAATCATCGTACGACTTTGCTTTTGGTAAGGCGCGAAAGTTCATGTCTGTTAGGTACTGAACTTCATCATAGTCGTAAAAAATAATGCGATTATGTTTACTTACCCCAAAGTTTTTCAACAGCATGTCGCCTGGGAAAATATTTACGGCGATCATTTCTTTTAAAGCTTGGCCATACTCTTCTATTGCTTCAAACGCTTGTTGTTCACTGGCATTTTCAAGATACAGATTTAACGGTGTCATGCGTCTTTCTATATACAAATGCTTGATGATTAACCATTCGCCTTCAATAATCATCGAAGAGCCAATCGTTTTATGTAACTCTGCAAGTAATTTACTATCAAATCGAGCCAGTGGAAATACGACGTTCGAATACTCTATGGTATCGGCCATGCGGCCAACACGGTCATGGCTTTTTACTAATTGATAGCGTTTTAATACGGTATCGCGGCCAAAGGGTTTGCTTTCTCCAAAGGTGTCTTTAATGACTTTAAATACATAACCAAACGACGGCAGGGTAAATACCATCATTACCATCCCGGGTGTACCAGGGGCAATTACAAGCTGATCGTTTGAATGATCTAAATGACTTAAAAACTCTCGGTAAAACTCGGTCTTACCTTGTTTATGAAAACCTATTGCATTGTATAGCTCTGCCAAGGTTTTGTTTGGCATAAGTTGATTTAAAAAGCGCACTAACGCTGATGGCGCATGGGTTTCAACCATGAAATAAGCGCGCGCAAAACCAAAGATAACCCGCATTTGCGATGATTTGGTGAGTAGGGCATCGAGGTATAACCCTTTGTCTTCATGGTGTAACACCGCAATAATAAATGGCTGTACGCCACTTTCTGATACAACGCGGCCAACAATATAAGCCGCTTTGTTTCGGTAAAACGGGGCTTGTAATATATCAAAGCGCATTTGCCATGCTTGATGATGTGTGTCGGGCGCTTGTTTATAAAAGGCTTTTACCAGCAAGCGAATATCGCGTTCTAAATCAACAAAGGGCGCTTTAAAATCAAACTGATTAATAATTTTGCGTATTGTGGGTCTTAAGCCATCAACAACAGGGTGGTAACTGCGGTATTCAACTTCCATTGGTAGTGCGGGGGCATCTGCAAGCGTTGCTTTTACAAAGATAAAGTCATTATTAAAATAACGACGATGAAATAAACGACAAAAAACAGAGTTGTAAAAGGTTTCGGCAAGTTCTGCCTGAGGGTGAAAGCGCAAAAATTGCTGATAAAGCTGTTTGGTTTCGAGCCAGCAGGTTTGATCTAAGGTAATAATTTGCTGTTCGTTGAGCGACTTGAGCTTAGCAATGGTTTCGTTAACCCGATCATCGTAATGGCTAATTCTGAGTTTGCTAATCTCATTTATTTTTTGCCAATCACGATGTGCAAACGCAAGTGGTGCTTTGGCTGTAATTGCTTGAAAGAGTTTATAGTGATTGCGAAACCCAGATAAAATTAACTCTGCAATGTGTTGTGGCTGCATATAAACTCCTTACTAATACCAACATAGAGCAATAACTCTATTGGTGTTAAGAATATGTTATTTATTCTTCAAACCCAATAGTAAAGTGTATTTAATTATAGCGAGCGAGTTTTTTCTCTAGATTTGCGAGTTTTTTATTAACACTTTTTACGTCGCGCCCGTATTGTTTGTTAATTGCTTTTAGCTGTTTGTTGATGTCTTTACTAATTTGCTTTGCTTCTTTGTCAGACAAAATTCGGTTTAAGCGCTGCTCTTGCTGGTACTGAGCTCGGTCTCGATCACGGCTTAAAATATCTAACCGGTGTTTATAGCTGCGAATTTCAGCTTCGAGGTTTCTGATAATTTGCTGGCGCTCAAGCTCGTTGAGCTCTTTAACAAAGTTTTGCGGTGCTTTTAAGTCTGGATCGGTTACTTGAATTTTATGCTTGGTTGCACGGCTACCACAGGGGAACTCACTGAATACCGTGCCTCTGTCTGTGACACATTTATAGTATTCTGTGGTGGCAGCAAGTGATGTGTTGGTAAAACAAAGTAGTGTAAGTGATATTAGATAAATGATTATGGCTTTCATGACGTCCGTGTCTCCTAATCAATTAAGGTATCTAATATCTAAAGCTAGCTCGAAATAATGATTTATCAATAAGCGCTAGGGCGTATATCGCTTCAGCTTTTTAATGCTTTGCACTAAGAATGGAATATCGAGCCCTTGTTCAATGGCAAAGCCTTGTGCTGCTGAAATGTTTTTAAAATTACCGTCTGAATCAATCAGGGTAATTCTGTCTTTCTTGAATGCGATAAATACATTTTGCGAGTAATTAACACCCGTGTCGTCATGGCGCTTGTATAAGTTACTGCCTAACATGCTTTGTTTAGCTAGGGTTTTGCAACCTAAATAATGGCCTACGCTGGTGGCGATAATATCGCTTGGCTGAATAAGGCCTTCGGTTTGTACAACTTTTTTATCTGAGCTGTATAAGCGAGAGGCTGTAACAATACCATTGCTCTGCTGTGCAAGACTAAAGGCAAATACGGCATTGGCTGATTCGCGAGCTTGTGTTTTAGCGTCTGCACGTACAAGGCGAACCGCTGGGTTTTGGTCGTCGTTATTAATAAATTCGAATTGCTCAAAACCATTAATTTGAATTGAGCGATTATCAGCAAGCCACGCAGGCAGTTGCTGTTTGTCTAGAATAGGGGCTTTGTAAAATGCTGGCAGGCCATACACTAAACTAAATAATGTATCTTCGGTTTCTACAGGTTGTAAGAACAAGTCTGTTTTACGTAATGCTGGCTCAGTGGCAACAAATTGCTCAAGGTCAGCATTATTTTCAAATACTAAAATATCGATAGTCGCACTCGACTCAGCTTTACACTCGGCAAGTGGAGTAGGTGCTAAGTAATCGATATTATGTGGGTCAAGCCTCACATCGTGTGCTTCTTTGTAGCTTTCTAGATCTAGCAAATCGTTTTTAGCTAATAAGCTTTTTGCTGTAGTAGGGTAAGACAACGGCAATACATTATCTTGTTTAGTGATATCAAATTTTAAATTGGCATCTGCCCAAATATGAATACTGTGGCTAAGTGCAAAACACACTAAAATTGTGCTGGTTGCATAGCGCGGGAACTTATATTGCTTTAAACGCGCCAAATGGTGCCAGGTGTAGTTACTGACTAATAATTGGAACGCTAAAATTAGCAGCACAATGCCGCCCGCAAGAATCGTTGTTAATGCCGGTGAGCTTGTTAAGCGGTGCCACAACAAAGAAACGATTTCAGGTAGCGCAGACGTGTTTAAGTGATAACCCAAGTTAAAATAAACATAGGCATCAAGCGTTAAGAATGACGCGCCGAGGGTTGCAATAATGGCTGCCATCCCTCGGATATGCCGAGGGTATGGAAACACTAAACTTAATGGAAATATCGTTAAAACAAAGGCAATAAAAGTAATAAAGCTGGTGTGGCTTAACCAGGTCACGAGCATATATACATAACCCATGAAGGTAGTCGGTGCACTGTCTGCAACTAAGTAGCTTAAGCTAATAAATAGCACTAACCCTATGTTTGCAAAGGTGAACCAATGGCCCCAACTTAAAAGCTGACTTACTTTTGAAGAAAACTGACTTTGTTGCGATAAATTCATAAATCTTATTTAACCGACTGTGCTAATGCTTTTGCAAAGTTGTCGGCAACAGCTTGTCTTTTCTCTGATGGTACATGCTCTTTTAAAATATGCGTGATAGAATTTCCTAAACACATAAGGCTTAAATCAACAGGCGCTTTGTGCTCTGTTAGTACATCAATCAGCTGATCAACGATTTGTTCTACTTGCTCATTAGAATATTTTGATATGATAGGCATCAGTTGGTTCGATAAAAAGAGTTATATTCCCGTATTTTAACACCAGAGGCGTGAAAAACAAAGATGACAATAGATGTTAAAAAATTAGTCGTTCATTATGTAGACAAAAAAGATGACGATACAGATATTCATTTACGCAATGATGAGATGGTTGTTAACGATAAAGTAGCCGTTTTTATAGAGCAGCTACACCATGCATATAATGGTAAGCCAGGTAAAGGCTACTGTGCATTCAGCGGCGAGAAAAACAGCATTGTAGCTTCGGCTATGCAAAGTTACCGTAACGACGAACTTGGCTTTTGGCACATGACAGAGCAAGCAACGAATGTGCTAAAGGAAGAGCTAAATAAGTATGCTTTTAACGAAACGGGTTATTTAGTTTTTTGCCATTATCAATATGTTGCAAGTGACTTCTTGTTAATTGCGATGATCAATATCAAAGAGCATTACTCAATTACTTCTGAGCTTGATTTAGCATCATCTCGTCACTTAGATATTTCGCGTATGCAACTAGCTGCACGTGTCGATTTAACTGCGTGGGATACACAACCAGAAGATAATCGCTATGTGTCGTTTATTAAAGGTCGTGCAGGTCGTAAAGTGGCTGACTTCTTTTTAGACTTTTTAGGCTGCGAAGAGGGCATTGATCCTAAACAGCAAAGCCAAGTTATGCTTAGTGCTGTAGAAGATTACTTATCTGAGCAACAATACGACAAGTCAGAAAAAGACGAGCTACGTAAGCAAGTTTTTGATTACTGTAATGATTGCGTAACCACAGGTGAAGATGCCAACGTTAAAGAGCTTTCTGCTACATTATCGAAAAATGACGACAGTCCATTTGAAAGCTTCTGCCAAGAGCAAAGTTATGACTTAGAAGAGTCGTTCCCTGTTGATAAGAAAACGGTTACCAGCATGGTGAAGTTCTCTGGCATGGGCGGCGGTGTTAGCGTGAGCTTTGAACGTAAACACTTAGGCGAGCGCGTCATGTATAACGAAGCAACCGATACACTGGTGATCAAAGGTATTCCACCTAATCTTAAAGACCAACTTCAGCGCTTTATGGAGCAAGACGAAAGTTAATTTGGCTCAAGCTTAAGCTTTAAGCGATAAGCCGATAGATATTATTTTTATAGCCCAGCACTTGCTGGGCTTTTTTATTTATAAGCAATTGTGCAAGGTGAATTTAACTAATATCAATGACGTTGCTATTGCTATATCGCTTAGTTTTAATACACTCAAGGTACAGACTTCCCCGATGGCTAAGGAGAGTCATTAATGAAACTTGCCCAACTAAATATTGCTCTTGCTAAATACCCATTGGATGCCCCAGAAATAAAAGATTTTGTAGATAATCTTGATTTAATAAATGGGGTGGCTGAAAACAGTGTTGGTTTTGTATGGCGATTAAAAGACGAATCAGGCGATGCCACCAATATTAAATTGTTTGATGATCCAAATATGATAATCAATATGTCTGTGTGGGAAAGGGTTGAAGATCTCAAAAATTTTATGTTTCGCACTCACCACAGAGATTTCATGCGCAGAAAAGGTGAATGGTTTCACCGCTTAGCAGAAGATAGCTATGTTTTATGGTGGATTGAAGATAACCATATTCCAACCCCTCAAGAGGCATTAGAAAGGTTGCAAAATCTTCGTGAAAACGGCGACACTCCCCATGCTTTTACATTTAAAAGTAATTTTACGGCTGAAGATCTAGGGGGTTAAATGGCTCTTTCATTTAATACACCGAGACTAAACGTCATTGAAATAGACTCTAATGCTGCAAAGTCAGAGCAAACTGCTTTAGTTAACGCTTTACCTGCGATATTAACCCCTGCTGTAGTTGCAAACTTACCTGGTTATTTTCAGGGGATAGATTCTATAGCTGCTGCTGAAAAGTGGCTGGCTAACATGCTGAACGAGTGCCGTTTACTAATGCTGCAATCTCAACAGCAAGAAGTTGTTGGCCTTTTATTTATCTATACCGAAAAGCATGATGCACATATAGGTTATTTGTTAGCTGAGCAATATTGGGGGCGGGGTCTTGCATTTGAGTTATTGCAGGGTTTTATCAATCTGGCTAGCACTCAGTCACACTGGCATAAGCTCATCGCAGGTGTTGATGAGTCTAATACACTATCAATTAAGCTTTTAAAAAAGTTGGCTTTTGAAGAGCAAGCATCTAATGAAAATGGCATGTTGTTTTTTGAATTTAATTTAAACCAAGGCACACAATAATGACAATAACCGCATTTTTAGTTAACTCTTTTAGTGCAAATAATACAGGCGGCAACCCAGCAGGTGTCGTGTTGAATGCAGATAAACTCACAAACGCAGAAAAACTGACGATTGCAAAAGAAATCGGTTTTTCAGAAACTGCATTTGTGGCGCAAGATCATGAAGTTGACTTTACTGTGTCATTTTTTACGACAACTGAAGAAGTTGATTTTTGTGGCCACGCAACCCTAGCGGTGTTTGCTACGCTCTTCGAACAAGGGTTATTAAAACCTGGCTATTACACTCAACGAACAAAAGCGGGCTTGTTAGGTGTAACAATTGCCGAAGACGGTCAAATTACCATGGAGCAAGCCTTGCCAAAGTACCTTGGCAACTTTGCTTATGACGACCTTGCAGGCTTATTAGGGCTTGATGAAACAATACTGGCAGAAACAGGCTTGCCAATCGATGTAATAACTACAGGATTGCCAGATATTATTGTTGCTGTGCCGAATGGCTACTTAGATAAAATCACTATCGACGAAGTGGCGCTTAGCGAGTTCTGCCAACAGCATAATGTGATTGGTGTGCATGCCTTTGAATTATGTGAAGAGCAAAGTGAGCTGACCGCAAGTTGTCGTAACTTTGCGCCTTTGGTTGGTATACCCGAAGAGTCAGCAACCGGTAGCGCCAGTGGCGCGCTTGCATGCTACTTATCAAAACACGTATTAGTACAGCAAGAAAACCATTTCAAGTTTGAACAAGGCCGAGCAATGGGGTGCAGTTCACATATTTCTGCCAGTGTTTATTCGGATGAGCAGAGTGTTTATAAGGTTCTTGTAGGTGGCTATGCCAATCACCTAGGTACACAAGATATTGCTTTATAAGAAAAATACACACAAAAAAGCCGCGTTATAAACGCGGCTTTTTTATTAAGTGACTAAATTAATCAGCCGCTAAGGTTTTTGCCATATCAGCACGGGCTCTGCCAGCAGGTTTAATTGAACCTGCACGAAGGCCGCTATCTGGAATAGCTGTACGCTTGTCATGCGCCATAGCCGCTGGTGTTGGCTCTGGCTCACTATCTGCAACTGGCGTAGGTTTTGCCATTGCAGCGCTTGCTGAACCTTTTACTAAAATAGTTTTTTCATTTTTAGCAGGTTCTACAGCTTTCACTGACTCTTCAGCTTGTGCTGGCTCTTTAGCTTTCACTGGTTCTTCAGTTTTAACTGGCTCTTCAGCTTTCACTGGTTCCTCAGCTTTCACTGGTTCTTCAGCTTTCACTGGTTCTTCAGTTTTAACTGACTCTTCAGCTTGCACTGGTTCTTCAGCTTTAACTGGCTCTTCAGCTTTAACTGGCTCTTCAGCTTTAACTGGTTCTTCAGTTTTAACTGGCTCTTCAGCTTTCAATGGTTCTTCAGCTTTCACTGGCACTTCAGCTTTAACTGGTTCTTCAGCTTTCACTGGTTCTTCAGTTTTCACTGGTTCTTCAGCTTTAACTGGTTCTTCAGCTTTAACTGGTTCTTCAGTTTTCACTGGTTCTTCAGCTTTAACTGGTTCTTCAGTTTTAACTGGTTCTTCAGTTTTAACTGGTTCTTCAGTTTTAACAGGCTCTTCAGCTTTTACAGGTTCTTCAGTTTCAGCCTGAGCCTGTTTTGCCTTTAGCTCAGCTTCATATTCAGCAGCAGCTTGATCTGCTACAGGAATAAATGCTGGCGCATCAGCTTTGTCATCACTCGACTTTTCATCATGCTCAGGGCGACGGCGACGTTGACCAGCAGCACGTAAGTGGCGAGGTGAACGACGAGATCGTGTACGAGGTTGAGCTTGTTCTTCATCAGTTGATGTTTCAACTACCGATTCAGTTTGCTCTGCTTGTTTAGGTTCAGCCTCAGCTTTTACTGGTTCTGCAGGTACTTGCTTTTCAGCAACAGGCTGTTCTGCTTGTTCAGTTTCAACTGCTACTTTTTCTTTTGCAGGCTTAGCTGGTTTTTCAGCTTTAGGTGCTTGCTCAGTTGTTTCAGTAGTTTGTACTGCTTTTGCTTCATCTGCGCTTTCATCTGTTACGCGAACTTTTTTGCGTAAGTTGCGACGTTGACGACGAACCTTAGGTTTAGTTTCCTTTGGTTGCTCAGATTTCGCCTCTGGTGCAGTGTCTTTATTCGTTTGTTCTACATCATCATTACGTTTTTCATTACGTTTTCTGTTGTTAGAATTACGACGACGTTTGTTGCGATTCTCGTTACCTTCTTTTTGCTCAGGCTTATTTGAAGTATTTGTGTTTTCTTCTTTAGCTTGTGCATCGTCAGGGCGTTTATTACGAGAGTTGCGACGGCGTTGGTTGTTGCTACGACGACGGTTGTCGTTGTTGCGACGATTATTGCTACGTCTTTGTGCTGCTTTTTTCTCTTCTTGCTCTTTTTCAGTTTCTTCTTCGGCATTGCTGAATAACGACTTGAAGAACTTACCAATTGCAGCAAATAATCCACCTTCTGACTTTTTAGCCGCAGGAGTCGTTTGCTCAGCTTTTGGTGCAGCTTGAGGTGCAGGTGTAGTAGGCATAACAACACCTTTAAGAACCGGCTCTTCACGAACTGGTGCTGAAGGCGCTTTAGCCATTTCAAATGCTTCTGGCTCAGGAGCAACAACTTGCTCGTAGCTTACTGTTTCGATTGTTTCGTCTTTACGTAAGCGAACTACTTCGTAATGTGGCGTTTCCATGTGTTGATTAGGAATGATCACAACATCAACGTTATGGCGCTTTTCGATGCGTTGAACACTACGACGTTTTTCGTTTAATAGGTAAGCGGCAACAGCCACAGGCACTTGTGCATTTACTTGTGATGTATTGTCTTTAATTGCTTCTTCTTCGATTAAACGAAGGATAGACAATGCAATTGATTCGTTAGAACGAATCGTACCTTGACCATTACAACGAGGACATGGGCCTTGGCTTGCTTCACCTAATGAAGGGCGTAAGCGCTGACGCGACATTTCAAGCAGACCAAAGCGTGAGATCTTACCAATCTGAACACGGGCACGGTCAGGGCGAGCAGCGTCTTTTAAACGATTCTCTACTTCGCGTTGGTGGCGTGGTGGAGTCATATCGATGAAGTCGATAACAATAAGACCACCTAAGTCACGTAAACGTAATTGACGGGCAATCTCGTCTGCTGCTTCTAAGTTAGTATTAAGTGCTGTTTCTTCGATATCACCGCCTTTAGTGGCTTTAGATGAGTTGATATCGATAGACGTAAGTGCTTCAGTTGGGTCAATTACAATTGAACCACCTGATGGTAAGCGAACTTCACGTTGAAAAGCAGATTCAATTTGGCTTTCAATTTGGTAGTGAGTGAATAGTGGTACATCGCCCTGATAAAGCTTAACGCGGCTCATGAAATCTGGACGGAATCGCTCAATATGCGCTTTCGCTTCTTCAAATACACGTGCTTTATCAATTAAAATTTCACCAATATCACGACGTAAATAGTCACGGATTGCGCGGAAAATTACGTTACTTTCTTGGTGAATTAAGAACGGAGCAGGGCCGCTATCAGCAGCTTGCTGAATCGCTTGCCAATGCACTAATAGTGCTTTTAAGTCGTACTCTAGTTCTTCAAATGATTTACCAACACCTGCTGTACGAACAATTAAGCCCATGCCTTTAGGTAGTTCTAAACGGCTTAGTGCTTCTTTAAGTTCAGTACGCTCATCACCTTCGATACGGCGAGAAATACCACCGGCACGAGGGTTGTTAGGCATAAGTACTAAATAGCTACCTGCAACGCTGATAAAAGTTGTTAACGCAGCGCCTTTTTGGCCACGCTCTTCTTTATCAACTTGCACAATGACTTCTTGGCCTTCTTTGATCACGTCACGGATATTTGGACGACCTTGGAATGTATAGCCTTGTGGGAAGTAGGTGCGAGCTATTTCTTTAAGAGGAAGGAAACCGTGTCTTTCAGCGCCATAATCAACAAAGGCAGCTTCTAGTGACGGTTCGATACGGGTAATTTTACCCTTGTAAATATTTGCTTTTTTTTGTTCGTGACCTGGGCTCTCTATGTCTAAATCATACAGGCGCTGGCCATCAACCAGTGCAACGCGCATTTCTTCTTGCTGCGTCGCATTGATTAGCATACGTTTCATATTGTTACTCTACTAATTCTGTCGCTGACATGACGATATAAACTCGTCTGTTCAGTGGTTTCTGACGGTTGTTTTTGTGCAGTCTCACGACTGGGTAAAGTCAAAACCTGAAGTTGTTTGCTTACATTGAGCATCACTATGTGTGGCTGACAATAACATGTTGTCACGTTATTAAATTCTTATAGGTGTCAAAACTGCCGCCAATTCTGCGGTTTTAATTTACGAGTTTTGTCCCGAAGTCGACCATGTTCAAATTTTTATTCAATGTCTTGCTACAACAGCTGCTTCTGAATGACGTTGCTACGTCGTCACTATCAGTCAATTTATCTTGTTCAATTGCTTTTTATGTTCATTAATCAACATTCGTGCTCAAATTATTCAGGCAATATATTACGCGCATCGCCGATAATTGAACGCTCGTGTTGGCTGGGTAATTATAAAAGCTTTGGAAAACTTAGCGCGGATCTGTATGATCGGCAACCCAGAATATGCTTCACGAATGTATTAATGTGATAAAAGCACCGTTGTTACTTGCAAACTTTATGTTCGCGATGGTGATTATCCCACTATTACAGTCGCGTTAGCAACTAAATTATTTACTTAAATCAGTGATTAGGCAATGTCAGAAAAAACCGGCTTACAAGTTTCGTTTGTTACCATAGGTGAAGACCATCTAGGTCAACGTATTGATAACTTTCTTATTACTCACCTAAAAGGTGTGCCTAAAAGTGCAGTTTATAAAATCCTTCGTAAAGGCGAAGTGCGAGTAAATAAAAAGCGCATAAAACCTGTCTACAAACTACAACTTAATGATGTGGTTCGTATTCCACCTATTAAAGTGGCCGAAAAAGAAGAGTTTGTGCCAAAGAAACTCGATAAAGTAAAACAACTTGAAGACGCCATTTTGTTTGAAGACAAGTATTTAATGGTGATCAACAAGCCTTCGGGTATGGCTGTGCATGGTGGTAGTGGCCTAAGTTATGGCTTAATCGAAGCACTTCGCGTACTTCGTCCTGAAGAGCGTAGTTTAGAGCTTGTACACAGACTAGACCGTGACACATCAGGTTGCTTGCTTATTTCTAAACGTCGTTCAGTGTTAACTGATTTACATAAACAGTTACGTGAAAAAACCATGGAGAAAAACTATTGGGCATTAGTTGATGGTCAATGGGATTCTAAAACGAAAAACGTTACCGAAGGACTTCGTAAAAACACCTTAAAGTCTGGTGAGCGTGTGGTGCGTGTTGATAATACTGAAGGTAAACCATCGCACACGCGTTTTCGTGTGCTTGAGCGATATGCTGAGTGCTCATTAGTACAAGCGTCGCCGGTAACGGGGCGTACTCACCAAATTCGTGTGCATACGCAATGTAAAGGTCATCCAATTGCTTGTGATGATAAATATGGCGTTGCAGAGTTCGATCAATACGTGAATAAACTGACTGGTTTAAATCGTTTGTTTTTACATGCCCACGATTTACGTTTTATGCACCCTAAAAATGAAACAACCATGCATGTTGAAGCGCCACTCGATAATGCACTTCAAAATTGTATCAAAAAGCTACGTGCAGATAATGAACAAGTTTAAGCTGGTTATTTTTGATTGGGATGGCACAGTGATGGACTCTGTGCCAAAAATTGTCACCTGCTTGCGAAATACTGCGCGAGACTTAGGTATTCCTGTTCCAACAGAGCAACAAGCGAAAGACGTTATTGGTTTATCGCTGGCAAAAGCCACTGAAGTGCTTTTTCCGGCGCATTTACATTTAAGCGACGAACTCGTTGCAGGTTACAAAGCACAGTACCGTGAGTTAGATGTTACACCTACACCTTTATTTAAAGATGTAGAATCCGTTTTAAAGCAGTTAAGCGATGCAGGTATGCAATTGGCTGTTGCTACCGGTAAAGGACGTGAAGGCATTGATAGGCTTCTTAATGAGTCAGGCCTTGGTAAGTACTTTGTGAATATAAAATGCTCTGACGATGCTGAGTCGAAGCCATCTCCAGATATGCTTGAGCAAATTTTACGTGAGCAGGGCATCGCAAAAAGCGATGCTGTGATGATTGGCGATAGCCAACTCGATATGGCAATGGCTAATGCCGCAGGCATTGCTTGTATTGGAGTGAGTTTTGGTGCCCATAGCCCGGCGCAGTTGCAACAACATACGCCGTTATGTGTTGTTGATTCATACCAACAACTTTTGCAGGTTTTAACTACGCCCCTTGCAGCGTTAACACGTCAACATCAAACTCAGCCAGCACTTTAGTTAATGTGATCAGTGGCAGGCCTATCAATGTATTAGGGTCATCGCCACTGAGCTTTTCAAATAAACAGATGCCTAATCCTTCACTTTTAAAGCTACCTGCACAGTTGTATGGCTGCTCTGCATCGCAATAAGCATTGATCTGCTCATGTGTGAGTGTTTTAAATGTCACATCAAATGGCACTACTGTGGTAATTGCTTTATCGCTTTGTATATCAAAAACACTTAAACCCGTTAAAAAGGTAACTGTATGGCCACTAAATGATGATAGCTGCTTAATGGCATTCTCTTTAGTATGAGGTTTACCTAAAATTGTATCGTTGAATACCGCAACTTGATCAGAGCCGATCACCAAACCTTCACTATAATGTTGTTTGGCAACTCGGGCTTTTTGCTCGCTTAAACGAGCAACTAATTGCTCTGGTGTTTCAGCTGCGATAGGGGACTCATCAATATCTGGAGAAAAACTTTGAAAAGGTAAGTTAAACTTAGTTAATAATTGCTGTCTAAATGGTGAGCTTGACGCTAATATAAGTGTTGGTTTCATAATAAATTCTGGATGAAAATTGTATTTTGCCAAGGATAAGCCACAATGAATCCGAAAACAAAGCAGAAGATCGTTAAAAACCTACCAAAATTGGTTTTTTACTTTGACTAACTTACTAACTATCTATATGATGCAGCCCCTATGCAAAAGGTGAAAATTCCCATCACTCTTCATCCCAGCAAAGCAGCTCAACATCGTTTAACGTATGACGGTATTGTCCCGCTTGAAAAACTTTCTCGTTTAGAGCAAGTTGTGCAGGAGGAAGCAGGTGAAATAGCGGTAAAGATTCATTGCAAAATTGACGAGCAAGGTTTAGTGGTAATAAGTGGTAACTTATCAACACATGTAACTGTAACTTGCCAACGCTGTAATGGAGAATTAGGGTTGGATTTGGAACAAGACTTTGTGTATTCGCCAATTGGTTTGGATGCAGAGTCAGATCATCTACCTGAAGGTTACGATGAAGTAGAGCTGGACGAAAACGGTGAAATCAACGTATTTGAGTTAATCGAAGACGAACTGATTTTAGCTATTCCAATAGTGCCTACTCACAACGAAGCTTCATGCAGTTATTCATCAGAGCCTACTAGCTTTGGTAAATTAGCAGCAAAAGATGACAAACCAAATCCATTTGATATTTTGAAACAACTTAAGAAAGATTCTTAGGAGAAGACTAATGGCTGTACAAAAAAGCAAAAAGTCTCGTGCAAGACGCGGCATGCGCCGTTCACACGATGCGATCAGTGGTCCAACTTTAACTGTAGATCAAGTTTCTGGTGAGACTCACCGTCGTCACCACGTAACTGCTGACGGTTACTACAAAGGCGTTAAAGTAATTTCTAACTAAGAGATTGCTATATGCTGACCAATCTAACCATAGCGTTAGATATGATGGGGGGCGATTACGGCCCCCGTTCATCTATCCCCGCTGCTGTGCAAGCGGTAAATGCTAATACCAACTTAAGACTCATCTTATGTGGTAATCAGCAAGTTATTCTAAAAGAACTCGAAGCACTCGATTCTGTTTCACACCCTCGTTTAATTATTCGCCATTGTAGCGAAGTCGTCACAAATGCGTGTGAACCTGCTTCAGCGGTTCGTTCTAAAAAAGATTCATCAATGCGAGTTGCCCTCGATTTAGTTAAATCGGGTGAAGCGCAAGCGTGTGTAAGCTCTGGTAATACAGGCGCGTTATTTTTTATGGCGCATTATGTATTAAAGATGCTTCCAGGCGTAAAACGTCCTGCATTAATCTCTGCTGTTCCAACCGAACGTAAAAATCCTGTTTATTTACTTGATTTAGGCGCTAATGTGCATTGTGATGCACAAACCCTTTATCAATTTGGCATTATGGGTTCTGTGGTAGCAGGGCAGGCACTTGGGTGTGATAACCCAAGAGTTAGTTTATTGAATATTGGCTCTGAAGACATCAAAGGGCATGAAGGAATAAAACAAGCTGCACAGTTAATGCAGCAGTGTGAATATCTCAACTACACAGGTTACAGTGAAGGTAGCGATATTTTCAGCGGAAAAGCCGATGTTATTGTGTGCGAAGGATTTGTTGGTAATGTGGCATTAAAAACCTGTGAAGGTATTGCTAAACTGATCATGCATAAACTCACCAAAGCCTTACACAAACATTTCTTATACAAAAGTTTAGCGTTTTTATTGCGTCCAGTGATAAAAAAACTCTACAAGCGGGTGAACCCCGACCAGTATAACGGCGCAAGTCTGGTAGGATTGCGCGGTATTGTTGTTAAAAGCCATGGCAATGCCTCACCAAAGGCGTTTCATGCTGCTATTGATGAAGCCGCGCGGGAAGTCGAACGCCAACTCCCTGAAAAAATCGCTGCGATTTTTGAGCAAACACATCCAACAACAAAGTAGTGCAGCATATCTAAAACTTGTTATGCTGCCTGCTACAGAATATTTTTTTGTTTAATTATAAGAGCAAAGTATGGCACATAAAATTGCACTCGTATTTCCAGGTCAAGGCTCACAAACTGTGGGCATGTTATCTGAACTATTAGCTGATTCTCAAATTGCTAAAGCAACATTCGCTGAAGCATCTGAAGCTCTTGGCTATGATCTAGCTGCACTTGTACTAAATGGTCCAGAAGAAGAATTAAATCAAACCCATCGTACACAACCAGCACTTCTTACAGCTAGTGTTGCTATTTACCGTCAATGGTTAGACGCAAACCCTGATGCCGATGTTGTTATGGCTGGTCACAGTTTAGGCGAGTATTCAGCATTAGTTTGTGCTGGCGTTGTAAGCTTAAGCGAAGCAGTTAAACTAGTAGAAAATCGTGGTTTATATATGCAAGAAGCAGTACCTGCGGGTGTTGGTTCTATGGCTGCAATCATCGGCTTAGGTGACGACGAAATCAAAGCAGCGTGTGAAGCATCAGCAAATGGTGAAGTGGTTTCACCAGTGAACTACAACTCACCAGGTCAGGTTGTTATTGCCGGCCATAAAGCGGCAGTTGAGCGTGCATCAGAAGCATGTAAAGAAGCAGGTGCTAAACGTGCTTTACCACTTGCAGTAAGCGTACCTTCTCACTGTGAACTAATGAAACCAGCTGCAGAGAAATTAGCTGCTGATTTAGCCACTTTAACATTTAATACACCTAAGTGTGATGTAATCAACAACGTTGATGTAAAAGCTGAGCAATCAAGTGAAGCAATTAAAGATGCATTAGTACGCCAACTATACAGCCCAGTACGCTGGACTGAAACTGTACAAGCATTAGTTGCGCAAGGTATCACACAAAGCTATGAGTTTGGCCCAGGTAAAGTATTAACGGGCCTTGCTAAACGAATTGATAAAGCAATGGTATGTGCTGCGGTTAATACGCAAGCTGCTATTGATGAAGCGAAATAAGTAGGAATAGAATGACAAATTTATTTTCTCTTGAGGGCAAGGTTGTCCTAATCACTGGTGCAAGCCGTGGTATTGGTAAAGCGATTGCAAATACGCTAGTTGCACAAGGTGCAAAAGTAGCGGGTACTGCAACAAGCGAATCAGGTGCTGCTAAAATCAGTGAATATCTAGGTGACAACGGTAAAGGTTATGCCCTTAACGTTACAGATCCTGAATCGATTGAGGCGACACTTGCTGCGATCAAGGCTGATTTAGGCGATATCGACGTATTAGTTAACAATGCGGGTATTACTCGCGATAACTTATTAATGCGTATGAAAGACGGTGAGTGGGATGACATCATCGATACTAACCTAAGCTCAATTTTCCGTTTATCAAAGGCTGTTTTACGCCCTATGATGAAAAAGAAAAATGGTCGTATCATTAATATCGGTTCTGTAGTTGGCACTATGGGTAATGCGGGTCAAGCTAACTATGCTGCAGCGAAAGCGGGTGTAATTGGTTTTACTAAGTCATTAGCACGCGAAGTGGCATCACGTGGCATCACAGTGAACGTTGTTGCACCGGGTTTTATCCAAACAGATATGACAGACGAGCTGACTGAAGACCAAAAAGCAGCTACGCTTGCAAATGTACCTGCAGGGCGTTTAGGTCAACCTGAAGAAATCGCTGCTGCGGTATGCTATTTAGCATCTGACGCTGCTGCGTATGTATCAGGCGAAACATTGCACGTAAATGGCGCGATGTACATGGTTTAATGAAAGTTAGCAAAAATTTGCTAGCGAAAGATTATCGAAAATTGTTGAAATTTTTGTGATCTTGCTTTAAACATACTTGAATTCGCTATGAAAATAAGCGATAAATGAACAAATACTATTCGAGAGGTTTGACCAGATAAGTAATTATCAGCAAATCCTTGAATCACAGAATTATGCGGCGTAAACTACGCCGCAATCTGAAAATAACGCATTGGCGTTTTTAATAAAGGAAAGAAGAATGAGCGACATCCAAGAACGCGTAAAGAAAATTATCATTGAGCAACTAGGTGTTAAAGAAGAAGAAGTAAAACATGAAGCTTCTTTCGTTGACGACTTAGGTGCTGATTCACTTGACACTGTAGAACTAGTAATGGCTCTTGAAGAAGAGTTCGACACTGAGATCCCAGACGAAGAAGCTGAAAAGATCACTACAGTTCAAGCTGCAATCGATTACGTTACAGCTCACGCTGAGTAATTTTACGCATTTTGATTTTAAGGGCAGCATTAAGCTGCCCTTAGTCTATCTATAGAATGATACTAATAAATTTGGTATACACCCCACCTAAAATAATTTCCTTATTGGAGGCAACCCGTGGCTAAACGTCGAGTCGTCGTAACTGGCTTAGGAATGTTGACACCGCTAGGTAATGATGTTGAATCTACTTGGCAAGGTTTGTTAAACGGTAAAAGTGGTATTCAAACTATCACGCATTTCGATACCTCAAGTTTCGGCACCAAATTCGCAGGTTTGCTGAATGACTTTGATGCATCAGCTTACATGTCACCGAAAGATGCAAAGAAAATGGATTTGTTTATCCAATATGGCATTGCAGCGGGTGTACAAGCACTACAAGATTCTGGTCTAGAGATCACTGAAGAAAACGCCACTCGTGTTGGTGTAGCAGTGGGTTCTGGCATCGGTGGTTTAACTTTAATTGAAGAAAACCACATTAAACTATTAAATAGCGGCCCGCGTAAGCTTTCTCCGTTCTACGTGCCTTCGACCATTATCAATATGATCTCTGGTCATTTATCGATTATGCACGGTTTACGTGGCCCTAACATTTCAATCGTTACAGCCTGTACTACAGGTCTACATAACATTGGTCATGCTGCGCGTATGATTGCATACGGCGATGCAGATGCAATGGTAGCCGGTGGTGCTGAAAAAGCATCGACACCAATTGGTATGGGTGGCTTTAATGCGGCACGTGCATTATCAACTCGTAACGACGATCCACAAGCAGCATCTCGTCCTTGGGATAAAGACCGTGATGGTTTTGTTCTTGCTGATGGTGCTGGTGTTATCGTACTTGAAGAATATGAGCATGCTAAAGCACGTGGCGCGAAGATCTACGCTGAACTCGTTGGTTTTGGTATGAGTGGCGATGCATATCACATGACATCTCCACCTGAAGACGGTGCAGGCGCAGCTCTAGCGATGGAAAATGCCCTAAACGATGCACAAGTTAATGCAGACCAAGTTGGTTACATTAATGCTCACGGTACATCGACGAATGCAGGCGATAAAGCCGAAACATCCGCTGTTAAAACTATTTTTGGCGATGCAGCGAAAGATGTGATGGTAAGTTCATCTAAATCAATGATGGGTCACTTGTTAGGTGCAGCAGGCTCGGTAGAGTCAATTATTACTATCTTGTCACTTGTTGACCAGAAAGTAAGCCCTACAATCAACCTTGATAACCCAGATGAAGGCTGTGATTTAGACTACGTACCGCACACTGCACGTGACGCTAAATTGGATTACGCACTATGTAATTCATTTGGTTTTGGTGGTACTAATGGCTCGTTGCTGTTTAAAAAGGTATAATTCTTTTTAACAACGGACTAAAAAGAAGAGCCCAGTTGTTTAACTGGGCTTTTTTGTATGAATAAATTAAAACAAACAATAAAAATAGTCACACCAGACACCACAATAAGCACGCAAGATCGTGGCTTAAATTATGGTGATGGCTTTTTTACCACAGCCTCTGTGATGAATTCTGTCGTTGAGCACTGGGATTTACACAAAGCGCGTTTAGATGAATGCGCGCAAAGACTATTTTTCCCCGAATTAGATTTATCTGCAATTGAGCGTGAAGTTAACCACGCAATCAGTGATACACAAACCGGTATTTTAAAAATAGTTGTCACCCGTGGTGCAGGTGGGCGTGGTTATGGCTTACCAGACACACCAAGTATCCAAGTGCTGATCAGTACCATGCCTGCAGTTTCACACTATAAAAGTTGGCAGCAGCAGGGGGCAAACCTTGAAATCAGTGACGTGAAACTTGCACATCAACCTTTACTTGCAGGCTTAAAAACATTGAACCGTTTAGAGCAAGTGCTTATCAAAAAGCAAATGAGCAGCCTTGAATGTGATGACGTTGTTGTACTTGACTATGATAACAATGTGATTGAGTGCTCTGCTGCAAATATTTTTGCTATTAAAGACGGTCAAGTTATATCACCTAAGTTAGACCGCTGCGGCATCACTGGGGTTTATCTCAGCGCTTTATGTGATAAGTTAGCCATTGAATTTAAAGCAATCCAACTAGATGAGCTTTTAGCTATGGATGCCGTATTTATGTGTAACAGTTTAATGGGCGTGGTGCCCGTTGCACGAATTGCTGATACACAGTTTGATATTGAATGCAGTAAAGCGCTATTAACGGCGCAGTTTGCCAAGGAGAGTGTGTGATAAAAGTCATTGTTAGCGTGCTGTTATTAGCATTGCTATGTTGTGGTATTGGCTATCAACAACTTCAATCAGCATTAAAAATGCCGTTAAAAGTTGAAAATAGTACTTTATTTAAAGTGGAGCGTGGCACCGGCTTTAATCAACTTTGCCAAGCATGGCAAACAAAGCAGTGGGTTGATAGTTGTTTTAAATTTCAGGTACTCGCTAAATTAGATCCTACGCTTACTGATTTAAAAGCGGGTCTTTATGAGCTGGATACCAGCGCCGTTATTGATAATATTCGTCGTATCAATCAAGGTGCACAAGCGAGCTTTAGCTTCACAATTATTGAAGGTCAGCCACTTCGTGACGTTGTTGCTAATATTCAAAAACAAGCGCATTTAAGCCAAGACTTAGATACAGAAAATTTAGCGACGCAGATAAGTAACACGCAAGAGAATTTAGAAGGCTGGTTGTTCCCTGATACCTATCACTACCACAGCGAAGATAGTGCCAGCGGCTTATTAAAACGCGCATACAACAAAATGCAGCAGGAATTAGACACCGCATGGCAAACTAGAGCGCCAGATTTAGTATTAAGTTCACCGTATGAAGCGTTAATACTGGCTTCTATCATCGAAAAAGAAACGGGTCTTGCTTCTGAGCGACCATTAATTTCTGCGGTATTTACCAATCGTTTAAAAACCAATATGCGCTTACAAACCGATCCAACGGTTATTTATGGTATTGGTGCTGATTTTGATGGCGATATAAAACGAAAAGATTTAACAACCTATACACCGTATAACACGTATAAGATAAAAGGCTTGCCGCCAACACCCATAGCCATGCCTTCGAAAGCAGCGATTTTGGCCGCGGTTAATCCACCTGAGTCAGAATATGTGTATTTTGTTGCGAAAGGGGATGGCAGCCATCAATTTTCGAAAACATTGCAAGAACATAATCGAGCGGTAAAGCAGTACCAATTAAACTAACAACCAGAATTGAGTCATATGACAGCGAAATTTATTGTGATTGAAGGCCTAGAAGGGGCCGGAAAATCAACGGCTATTGCCGTATGCCAAGCTTATTTAGAAAACAAGCAAGTCGATTTTATTAATGTACGTGAGCCTGGCGGTACAGCTATGGCTGAAGAGCTGCGTAATATCGTCAAACAGGCTCACCAAGAAACAGTGACCGGTGAAACAGAGCTGTTAATTATGTATGCAGCACGTTCGCAATTGGTTGCTAATGTTATTAATCCGGCACTTGAAAAGGGCACTTGGGTTTTAGGTGATCGCCATGATCTTTCCTCACAAGCATATCAAGGTGGTGGTCGTGGTATTGAACAAACTAAACTCTCTTTTTTAGCTAATATGGTGCTAAATGGTTTAAAGCCTGATTTAACTATTTATTTAGACATTGACCCAGCTGTGGGTCTTGCCCGTGCAAAAGGCCGTGGTGAACTTGATCGGATCGAACAAGAAGCATTAGGCTTTTTTGAGCGCACTCGCGAACGCTACCTTGAAATAGCTAAAACTGATAGCAGTATCAAAACAGTGGATGCAAACAAAACAATGCCAGAAGTACATGCGGCAATCACAACCGTGCTTGATAACTTTTTTGCAGGTTTAAATTAATATGCCTTTGCCATGGCTTGAAGGGCTTTATCAGCAACTTGCGCAAAGTTTTGCACAGCAACGCTTTCATCATGCACAGCTATTTAATGGTGATAAAGGTGTTGGCAAGCAACGTTTAGTCGATTCGCTCGCTGATGGACTACTTTGTACGTCACCTGTAAACTTAAAAGCCTGTGGCAATTGTAAAAGCTGCCAACTAAATCAAGCGGGTACTCATCCTGATAAACGTGTTGTAAAAGTAGAAGGCCAAACAATAGGCGTTGATGAAATTCGGGAGATCAGTGATTTTATCAACCATTCAGCAGCGCAAAATGGTAACAAAGTAGTGGTGCTTGAACAGTGTCATAAAATGACCACTGCAGCGGCTAATGCTTTATTAAAAACCCTTGAAGAGCCAAGTTTGCGCCGTTATTTATTGTTAACGTGCGAACAAACAGCATTATTACCTGCAACAATTTTAAGTCGCTGTGCGGTACACGAAATAAAGGTTAACCCAGAATATACAACACAATGGTTAGCATCACTGAACATTGCTAATTATTCATGGTTAGAGTTGTTCGCTAGACAGCCACTGCTTGTTCAGCAGTGGCAAAATGATAACCAACTTGAAGCTATTGATTCACTCTTTAAATTTGCAACTAAGCTAAAAGACAGCCATAATTTCAGTGCGTTAGTCGACATCCTTAATAAAGATCATAGCTTGGTTAATGTATTTGCCTTGTTTTTAACAGAGCATCTTAAAACGCAATTAGTATTAGGAATGGACTTTTTCAATTATCAAAAAGCACAATCTGCTATTTCAGAGTTTCTTTATAACAGCTCGCATGTGCTTGGCTTAAATATGGATCTAGCCATTTCACAATTAGCGTTTACTTTACGTGAAAGTCAAAATTAGGATATATCGTGCAAGAATTATTAGTAGATATCGAAGACTTAGAAGAATTATACCGCTGTTACATGCCTTATCTAAAAAATGGTGGTTTGTTTGTTCGCACTAATATGCGCTTTGAAATGGGTCATTCATTGGCTTTAAAAGTCACATTACCAGATGCACTCGAAGATGATGTAGTAACGGGTAAAGTTGCTTGGATCACACCACAAGGTGCACAAAGCTCAAACCCACCAGGTATCGGTGTTAATTTTATCGATGATAAAACCAATTTAAATGCGAAAATCGAAAAACTACTCGGTACTATGTTAAACTCAGGCAATCCGACCTATACCATGTAATAAAAGTAGTACCATGATTGTAGATTCTCATTGTCATTTAGACAGGCTTGATTTCGATAAACTCGACCTTAATTTAGACCAAGTACTTGAAAACGCTCGCGCTAAGAAAGTAGAACACTTTTTATGTGTAAGCGTAACTTTAGATCAATTCCCAAGTATGCTGGATAAAATTAAACACTATCCAGATGTTTCTGCATCATGCGGTGTGCATCCACTTGATCAAAAAGACGCACTCGATAAGCAAAAGCTTATTTCACTTGCAAGCCACGACAAAGTGGTGGCAATTGGCGAAACGGGTCTTGATTACTATTACTCAAAAGAGACCCATATTGTTCAGCAAGAAAGCTTTGTTGGTCATATCGAGGTTGCTAATGAGCTCAATAAACCGCTAATCATTCATACACGAGATGCCAGAGAAGACACCATCAACTTAATGCGCGCTCACAATGCCGAGAAGTGTGGTGGTGTATTGCATTGCTTTACAGAAAACTGGGATATGGCCAAAAAAGCCATTGATATGGGCTTTTATATTTCGATTTCGGGCATTGTTACGTTTAAAAATGCCGTAGAGTTAAAAGACGTTGTAAAGCAAATTCCGCTAGATCGCTTACTAATCGAAACAGATTCACCGTATTTAGCGCCTGTTCCATATCGTGGTAAAACAAATCAACCAGCCTATGTTGAAGATGTGGCTTACTACATCGCTGAGTTAAAAGGGCTTACTTTTAACGAATTAGCTGAAGCAACAACCAACAACTTTTACTCGTTGTTTAATCAAGCTAAAAGGGCGTAATAGTGGACGGCGTATCGAACTTACCTCAGTTAGTAATGGGGCCAATGGTACGCCGAGCAGATGCAGGGCGAGTGTGCTTTCAATTTGTTACAACTAGGCCTTGCCATTACCGAATTGAGTTTAGCGGAGTTGAAATATACTCGAACTTAGAGTCCATCCAATTAGGGCAACATCTTTACTTAAATTTCATCAATGTCATGCCTGTCAATGGCCAGTTTGCAGTTGACTCACTGATCTACTATTCATTACATGATGAAGAAAAAAGCCTTGATTTATCGTCTTATTGCTATGAACGTGCAGAATCTCCTGCATTTGTGATCCCAAATCGACTCGATAGAATTCTGCATGGTTCGTGTCGTAACCCTCATCATCCTGCAAAAGATAGCCTTGTAGCTGCAGATAATTGGCAAAATGATCAGCGCCAGTCACTTAATGCAGGTGCTGATCTATTATTGTTATCTGGCGATCAAATATATGCGGATGATGTCGCAGGGCCTATGCTGCTCTCGATTGAAAAAGTGATTAGTCTATTTGGTGTATTTCAAGAGCCAGCGCTTGATTTAGATTTACCAGCAGGGTTCGAGCAGCAACTTTATCAGCGCCATTTACACTTACCCAAAGTACCTTGGCAAAAACGGAGCAAATTTGGTGTTGGTTATTGGCTTAAAAAAGATGAGCCACACTTCTCAAGCTTAAAAGCTGAAAACCATTTAATTCATTTTCAAGAATTTATAGCGCTATATTTATTAAACTTCAGTGCTGTTACTTGGCAGCTAATTGAGTTTGAATCAATTGAATGCCCAGCATTAGCCCCTAAATACGCTAACCTATTTAAACTTGAAAAGGACGCACTGGTTGGCTTTGCAAATGGCCTTCACAGTGTTGAAAGATTATTCGCCAATGTGTCGACACTAATGATGTTTGATGATCATGATGTCACCGATGATTGGAACTTAACAGCAGGGTGGGAGCAAGCTATTTATCAGCACCCAGCTAGCCGTCGTATTGTAAATAATGGCCTGATTAGTTATTGGTTAATGCAAGGGATTGGTAATGATGCCGGTGATAACACTTTGTCTTTATTACCCAGTTTTAAACAAAGCCTGCAACAACAGAGCTGGCATTTTAAAGACTTTGATAAGCTAATACTCAATTTTAACCATTGGCATTACGAGCTTAATACCATCCCCAAAGTTGTGGTTCTCGATACCCGAACCCATCGCTGGCGTAATGAGCAAAATTTCAATGAACCATCAGGCTTACTTGATTGGGAAAGGCTCACTGAATTAGAAGAAAGCTTATTGTCTCACGATAAAGTGATTATTGTATCTCCAGCACCGGTGTTTGGTGTTAAATCGATTGAAGCAATCCAAGCTATTTTTAATTTTTGCGGGCAGCCATTGTTGGTTGATGTTGAAAACTGGATGGCCCATGAAGGTTCTGCTAAAAAACTGCTAGATACTTTTCGCCGTGAAGATACGCCAAAAGAAACCTTGATCCTCTCTGGTGATGTCCATTATTCATTTTGTTTTTCAGTGCAAAAGCGCTTTGGTAAACATAAAAACCGAATTTGGCAGTTGACTGCCAGTGGTATTAAAAATGAGTTCCCACGCAAACTTATTAATGTACTCGATAAACTCGACTCAATTTTATATGCCCCGAAAAGCCCACTTAACTTTTTCACTAAACGTTGGCAAATGGAAGTTGATAAACATCAAACCAAAGGCGAAGGACAAAAGTATTTGGTCAGTAATGCGGCTATCAGCTTAATTGAGCTCAATGACGGTTTACTTGCTAAATATGAACTTATTCACGCTGATAACCAAATAACTGAATTCGATTTAAACGATAATTAATCGAATACATTAGAATAAAAAAACGCCCAGAACGAATCCGCATTGTTCTGGGCTTAGGGGGTGGCTCGTGTGAGCCTGCGCTAACTATAAAAAAACACCTTCTAAATTCAGTAGGGAGAAGTAGAAAGTACTTTTAAGTGTAGTTAATCAACAGGAAATTGCACGGTAAATGTACAAATTTTATACTGGTTTAAAATCAGTCTGTTACAGCTTTTTACCTAAATTAGCGCCTTATTTATACAGTCTTTATGCGCAACTTATACCCAAGTTATCAACTGGGCATTTTGGACCAAATCACGAGGTAATGAGTTCTTAATTTTATTCTTTTGCCACTTACCTAGGCCTACCGGACAACCACATAACATTAAAACTACTTCACCATTATCTTGCGTTGGTTTTTCGAGCCTAATATCTTTACCGTTAAAGTAATCGTTTGCTTGGCAAGCAGACATCTCAAAGGTATTTTTATCGCAATCTTGGCCAAAGACAGTGGCAAACTCGTGAGTTAAGCGAACACCGCCTTTGTGGATCACACCAAGTTGAATACCTAAACGTGAGTATTTAATTTTATCATGCAGTTCATCAAAGCCATCAGGAAACAACCAAAGCTCTTTATCACGTTGCATTAAGGTGCCTTGAAGTGATTTTAGACCGAACTGTTTTTTAATTGTTTGCATAAACGCTTGGCTTTGCTTTTTATCAAATTCAGCAAACGGAAATGCGCCTTTTTTAACTTTTTGATTTGGGTTATCGCTTGATGCTACTTTCTTAAATTTAGCGATGAAGAAACCTTCACTGTCGTAAGTTTGCGGCCAAACATGTAAATAACCTTCACTGGTTGTCGCTTTGTCTGCGCCATCAAACAGGCTGTCGAGCGGTTGTACTTCGATGCAATCAGGGAACTCTGCTAATAGATACTCACACACTTGTTGGTTTTCAAGGGGTGTTAAAGTACAGGTCGAATAGACTAATGTGCCGCCTGGTTTTAAGGCATAAAAGGCACTTTTGATAAGGGCTTTTTGCACAGCAGCAATATCAATATTAGATTCGATTGACCAATTTTTTAGGGCGTCTGAATCTTTACGAACCGTGCCTTCACCTGAACACGGGGCATCTAGCAAAATGTTGTCGAAGCACTCATACATGTAATCCCCGAATATCACACCGTCAAAATGTGATAATGCACAATTACCCACACCCATACGTTTGAGGGTTGCAGCCAATACTTTTAAGCGTGACGATGACAACTCATTGGCCACTAACACGCCACTATTATCCATCATGGCGGCGATTTGTGATGTTTTTGAACCTGGTGCCGATGCCATATCAAGTACCGCGTCGCTTTGCTTAACTTCGGCTCTCAGTGCTACCGGCGGTAACATTGAGCTGGCTTCTTGCACATACATAGCACCACTTAAATGTAAATCGGTATTACCGATTGCAAGGGCGGCTTCTTCGTCGCTTGGTCGTGTTAGCCAGAACCCTTCTTCGCACCATGGAATTGCTGTTAACTCCCATCCTTTTTTGGCACATTGACGCTGAAATTCAGCGACTGACATTTTTAATGTATTTACGCGAACAGATCGTCTTAGTGGGCGGCGACAGGCTGCAATAAAGTCGTCTAATGATAAATGTTCAGGAAGGTAGCTTTTTACATCATCAATAAATGAGTCAGGAATATATGTATTAGCGTCCACTAAATGGCTCTCACATCACGTAATAATAGCTGGATCATACCATTTATAGCGCTATCAGGGGATATTTTTAGCTTTTTAAGAGCGATATTGAAGTGTCGACATATTGCTAATATAAATGTTCTTTATAGCCATTATTTTTGATAAATATCAATTTATGTCGACATTTTGCTGGTTTTTTAGCCTGTTTTTCAGATCTCAAGGTTGACAGTTTCAATGTTAGGGCGCATAGTGAACTCATAAATTGTCGACAATCTTAATTTAGTACTTTGATAGACCTATTATGACAGAGCAAAAAGCCAACGATAACTACAACGATATCACGATAACAACAGCCTCAGACCAAGTGTTTGTCGACATGCGTCGTGAAATTGTCCAAGGCACCATCGAGCAGGGTAGCAAAATTTCTGAGCCAGAACTTGCTAAACGCTATGGTGTAAGCCGTGCCACCTTACGTGAGGCACTAAATCGTTTAGAGAGCTGTTATTTGGTAGAGCGTAAAGCGAATGTCGGTTGTCGTGTTGTTGCGCTAACCGCCGAGCGTTTAATCGAAGTCTATCAGGTTCGTAGTGCCTTAGAAGGGCTGGCTTGTCGGTTAGCTGCCGACAACATGGAACCTGAAGAAGTACAGGGTTTAAAACAGTTATTGAATCAGCACTTACAAACACAGCGTGTAAAAGAAGGTGAATCATACTACCAAGAAGCGGGCGACCTTGATTTTCATTATCGCATTATTAAAGGGTCGAAAAACGCACACTTAATTCATCTGTTATGTAATGAGTTGTACCAGTTAATTCGTATGTACCGTGTACAAATGGGGATGGTTGGGCCACGTGTATCAAAAGCGTTTGATGAACACTTGGCTATTATTAATGCCATTGAAAACCATGACGGTGAATTAGCCGAAATGCTTATGAAACGCCATATTAGTGCGTCTCAGGCAAATATTCAGACGAAGTTTGACTTACTCGCAGCAAAAAATCAGTAGCGCCGTAGTTAAACAGTCACAATTTAGATTTAAAAAATAGAGTTAGCCAAAGAGCTGAAACCGTTCAAAGATAGGAGTTATCCAATGTCAGCAGGATTAAAATTCAAACAGGCAATCGCCAACAACAAGCCATTGCAAGTGGTTGGCACTGTCAACGCGTACTGCGCAATGATGGCAGAAAAAACAGGCCACCAAGCACTTTACCTCTCAGGTGCGGGTGTTGCTAACGCATCATACGGCATGCCAGATTTAGGTATGACTAGCCTTGATAACGTACTTGAAGATATTCGTCGAATCACCAGCGCTACCGACTTACCGCTTCTTGTTGATGCTGACACAGGTTGGGGCGGTGCTTTTAATATTGCTCGTACCGTTAAAGAAATGACCAAAGCAGGCGCAGCGGGCTTCCATATTGAAGACCAAGTAGCACAAAAACGTTGTGGTCACCGTCCTAATAAAGAGATCGTGTCTAAAGATGAAATGGTTGACCGTATTAAAGCTGCGGTTGATGCCAAAACAGACAGTGATTTTTATATTATGGCGCGTACTGATGCATTCCAAAAAGAAGGCTTAAATGCCGCGATTGACCGCGCAGCAGCGTGTGTTGAAGCTGGTGCAGACGCTATCTTTGCAGAAGCGGTACATGATTTAGCAGATTACCAAGCGTTTGCTAAAGCGTTAAATGTGCCAATTCTTGCGAACATCACCGAATTTGGTCAAACACCGCTTTATACAACTGAGCAATTAAGTGAAGTGGGTGTTGAAATTGTACTTTATCCACTCAGTGCATTTAGAGCGATGAACAAAGCAGCACTTAATGTGTATTCGTCTATTCTTAGCGAAGGCTCGCAACAAAGCCAAGTAGACAATATGCAAACACGTGCGGAATTATATGAGTTTTTAGATTATCACTCATATGAAAACACACTCGATAACCTTTTCTCAGCTAAAAAATCATAACGACAACATATAAGGAGAACACTCATGGTAGATAAAGCATTAGGCGGCGCAGGTTTACGTGGTCAAGTAGCAGGTGAAACAGCTCTGTGTACAGTAGGTAAGTCAGGTTCAGGTTTAACTTATTGTGGTTATGATATTAGTGAATTAGCAGATAAAGCGCAGTTTGAAGAAGTGTCTTTTTTACTGTCGCGCGGTGAATTACCAACAGAGTCTGAGCTGACTGAATATAAAGCAAAGCTAAAATCACTTCGTGGTTTACCTGACGCACTAAAAACTGTGCTTGAGAACATTCCTAAAGACGCGCACCCAATGGATGTAATGCGTACGGGTTGTTCAATGCTAGGTAACCTAGAAATGGAGCAAGACTTCTCACAGGCGAATGATGCGATTGACCGCATGGTTGCCGTATTCCCAAGCATTATTTGTTACTGGTATCGTTTTAGCCATGACGGCGTTCGTATTGAAACTGAAACAGATGATGATTCGGTAGGTGCACACTTCTTACGTTTATTACATGACGAAGCACCATCAGCACTGTTTGAGCAAGTAATGAATGTGTCTTTAATTCTTTATGCAGAGCATGAGTTTAATGCATCAACATTCACTGCGCGTGTGTGTGCATCAACATTGTCTGATATTCACTCTTGTGTAACGGGTGCAATTGGTAGCTTACGTGGTCCACTGCATGGTGGTGCGAACGAAGCGGCTATGGATATGATTGAAGGCTTTACAAGTGCAGACCAAGCTGAAGATGCGCTGATGGGCATGCTTGAGCGTAAAGACAAGATCATGGGCTTTGGTCACGCTATTTACCGTGAATCAGATCCACGTAACGTGATCATCAAAAAATGGTCAGAAAAGCTGGCTGCAGAAGTGGGTGACGATGTTCTATATCCTGTATCTGTTCGATGTGAAGAAGTTATGTGGCGTGAAAAGAAATTATTCTGTAATGCTGATTTCTTCCATGCATCTGCGTATCACTTCATGGGTATCCCAACTAAGTTATTTACGCCAATTTTCGTGATGAGCCGTGTTACAGGTTGGACAGCACACGTGAAAGAGCAACGTGCTAATAACCGTATTATTCGCCCAAGTGCAGATTATACGGGCCCAGAAGCGCGTAGCTATACGCCAATTTCTGAGCGTTAATCGTTAATTAAATCAGTGATAGGGGTAGCTTAGCTGCCCCTTTATGAAGGGGCGAAATAAATACAAAAACAATCAGCCCACCATTGTTCACCGTCACCAAGTACAAGTAGAATCATCATGAATACAAATTTTAGAAAACCATTAGCAGGCACCGGCGTCGATTACTTTGATACGCGCGCTGCTGTTGATGCAATTAAACCAGGCAGCTATGCCACACTTCCTTACACATCAAGAGTACTTGCCGAAAACTTAGTTCGTCGTTGTGACCCTGAAATGCTAAATGATGCATTGTCGCAATTGATTGACCGCAAGCGTGATTTAGATTTTCCATGGTTTCCTGCGCGCGTTGTGTGTCACGATATCTTAGGTCAAACAGCGTTAGTTGATTTAGCAGGCCTACGTGATGCCATTGCTGCAAAAGGCGGCGATCCTGCAAAAGTAAACCCCGTGGTACCAACTCAGTTAATTGTTGACCACTCATTAGCGGTTGAACACGCAGGTTTTGAACCTGACGCATTTGAAAAAAATCGTGCTATTGAAGACCGTCGTAACGATGACCGATTCCACTTTATTAATTGGACGAAAACAGCATTTAAAAATATTGATGTGATTCCGCCGGGTAACGGCATAATGCATCAAATCAATTTAGAGAAAATGTCGCCTGTGATCCAAAAACGTGACGGCGTGGCATTCCCAGATACATTAGTTGGTACAGATAGCCACACACCTATGGTCGATGCATTAGGTGTTATTGCAGTCGGTGTAGGTGGTCTTGAAGCTGAAAGCGTGATGCTTGGCCGTGCATCTTACATGCGTTTACCTGATATTGTGGGTGTTGAGCTCAAAGGCAAGCCACAACCGGGTATTACTGCAACCGATATCGTATTAGCGATCACCGAATTTTTACGTAATGAAAGAGTTGTATCGACCTACCTTGAGTTTTATGGCGAAGGTGCCGATGCACTTACATTAGGCGATAGAGCAACTATTTCTAATATGACGCCGGAGTTTGGCGCAACAGCTGCGATGTTTTACATTGATGACAACACGCTTGATTATCTACGTTTAACAGGCCGTGAAGAAGAGCAAGTTCAACTCGTCGAAACTTACGCAAAAGAAACTGGCCTTTGGAGTGATAGCCTTAAAACGGCAGAATATGAGCGTGTGTTAACCTTTGATTTATCATCAGTTGGTCGCAATATTGCGGGCCCTTCAAATCCACATCGCCGTGTTGCAACAAGCGAACTTGATAAAGCGGGTATCACTGGCGTTGTTGAGAATGAAGAAGGCTTAATGCCAGATGGTGCCTGTATCATTGCTGCAATCACAAGTTGTACGAATACTAGTAATCCACGCAATGTTATTGCCGCAGGTTTACTTGCGCGTAATGCTAACGCTAAAGGGTTAACTCGTAAGCCATGGGTTAAAACATCACTGGCACCGGGTTCTAAAGCGGTTAAGTCTTACTTAGAAGAAGCAAATTTATTACCTGAGCTTGAACAACTAGGTTTTGGTATCGTTGCCTTTGCATGTACAACCTGTAATGGCATGAGTGGTGCGCTTGATCCAAAAATTCAGCAAGAAGTGATTGACCGCGACTTATACGCAACCGCTGTACTTTCGGGTAACCGTAACTTCGATGGCCGTATTCACCCTTATGCTAAACAAGCATTCTTAGCTTCACCGCCGCTGGTTGTTGCTTATGCTATCGCCGGTACTATTCGTTTTGATATCGAAAAAGATGTATTAGGCCATGATCAACAAGGTAACGAAATTCGCCTTATGGATTTATGGCCATCAGATGAAGAAATTGATGCAGTGATCAAACAAAGTGTTAAACCTGAACAATTTAAAAAGGTTTACGAGCCAATGTTTGACTTAAGTGTAGATTACGGTGAAGACAACGATCCACTTTACCAATGGCGTCCACAAAGTACCTATATTCGTCGTCCTCCTTATTGGGAAGGCGCATTAGCGGGTGAACGCTCTCTGAGTGATATGCGTGCATTAGCTGTGTTGGGCGACAACATCACTACTGACCACTTATCACCTTCGAATGCGATTTTAGCGTCAAGTGCTGCTGGTGAATACTTGGCTAAAATGGGTCTCCCAGAAGAAGATTTTAACTCCTATGCTACTCACCGAGGTGACCATTTAACAGCACAGCGTGCTACATTCGCTAACCCTAAGTTATTGAATGAAATGGTTAAAGAAAATGGTGAAGTGAAGCAAGGTTCATATGCTCGCATTGAACCAGAAGGCAAAGTGACGCGTATGTGGGAAGCTATCGAAACCTACATGGAGCGCAAACAACCGCTTATCATTGTAGCTGGTGCTGATTATGGTCAAGGTTCGTCACGTGACTGGGCTGCAAAAGGTGTTCGCCTAGCTGGTGTTCAAGTGATTGCAGCAGAAGGCTTTGAGCGTATTCACCGCACTAACTTAATTGGTATGGGTGTATTACCGCTTGAGTTTAAAGCAGGTACTACGCGAACTACGCTAGGTATTGATGGTAGTGAGAGTTTTAGTGTCAAAGGTGAGCCAACACCAGGTGCAACACTGACATTAGTGATTACCCGTGCCAATGGTGAAATCGTTGAAGTACCAATGACGTGTCGTTTAGATACCGCTGAAGAAGTGTCAATTTATTCAGCGGGTGGTGTACTGCAACGTTTCGCGCAAGATTTTTTAGAATCTGAGGAGCACTAAGCGATGGCGTTTAAACCACAAATTAAGGTGCCAGCGACCTATATGCGTGGCGGCACCAGTAAAGGGGTTTTCTTTAACTTAACTGACTTACCTGAGCCTGCCCAAGTGGCAGGTGAGGCGCGCGATAACCTGTTGTTACGTGTGATTGGTAGCCCCGATCCTTACCAAAAACAAACTGATGGTATGGGCGGTGCAACCTCAAGTACCAGTAAGACGGTAATATTATCAAAAAGCGCGAAACCTGATCACGATGTTGATTATCTATTTGGTCAAGTAGCTATCGATAAAGCGTTTGTTGATTGGAGTGGTAACTGCGGAAATTTAACTTCTGCAGTCGGAGCCTTTGCTGTGTCGAACGGCCTTGTTGATGCCAGCAAAATTCCAGACAACGGCGTTGTCGAAGTTAAAGTTTGGCAAGTCAATATTAGTAAAACCATTATAGTACATGTGCCAATTACTAACGGCGAAGTGCAAGAAACCGGTGATTTTGAGCTTGATGGCGTGACCTTTCCAGCCGCTGAAGTAAAACTTGAATTTATGGACCCTGCAGATGGCGAAGGGGCCTTATTCCCAACAGGTAACTTAGTCGATGAGCTAGAAGTGCCGGGTATTGGTATGTTGTCTGCAACGATGATCAATGCGGGTATTCCTACAGTTTTCATTAACGCCAGTGAAGTTGGCTATGATGGCACAGAGCTGCAAGAAGCCATTAACGGTGATGCATCGGCACTTGAAAAATTAGAAACAATTCGAGCCTACGGGGCGTTGAAAATGGGGCTAATTTCTCATATTGATGAAGCAAAGGCACGCCAACATACGCCAAAAGTGGCTTGGGTAGCACCTGCTAAAACGTATCACGCATCAAGCGGTAAAGTTGTAAATGAAACCGATATTGATTTAGTGGTACGTGCTATGTCGATGGGTAAATTGCACCATGCTATGATGGGCACGGCTGCGGTAGCAATAGGTACTGCAGCTGCCATACCTGGAACTTTAGTAAATCTTGCGGCAGGCGGTGGTGAGCGACAAGAGGTAAACTTTGGTCATCCTTCTGGCACTTTAAAAGTCGGCGCTGCTGCAACACTTGTTGATGGCAATTGGCAAGTCACTAAAGCAAGTATGAGCCGAAGTGCGCGTGTGTTGATGGAAGGTTGGGTTAGAGTGCCCGAGTAGTACTCAATCGCGTACTGATATTATCAAAATAAAGCGGCGGTTACGCCGCTTTGTCTGATCCGTAGCACTGTTGTTTCATTCCTTCAATATATTCATCAAACTTGCCGCTTTGTTGCATCAGTTCAATTTCATCATTTAAATCTTGTAAAACTTTTTGCCAGTGCGGCGTTGATTTACTAATAGAATAATAAAGCGGTTTGTATTCAAGCTTTGGTTCTAGCGCGACCAGTGATTCTAAAATTTGTCGTTTGCCGCTAATTGATAATTCAGACTTATAAACACTGGCTTTAAGAACTTCAAGGTCCGCCACAATCAGACTTACTCGATTACTTAGTAAAAGATGGATTAACTGGTATTCATTATTTGCGACGATTGTATCGATTTCTTTATTATCAATCATAGCATCGAGTTTTTTGGTATTTTTATAAGAGCGGACTACACCAATAGGTAAATTCTCAACTGATTTTAAATCACCATTGAAAGGGATTTGATTTCCTTTTAACGCCACGAATGATAGATCTCCACCAGGTATTTCATGACTTAAAGCAAGTAAATTGTTGCGAGTTTTACTAAGAAAATTATCTGATACAACATCATCTTCAATGAAGTACTCAGGAAAAAGAATATCAGCGCGACCTAATTCAGCTTCTCTTACGGCACGCGCCCATGGGTAGAAACCAATGTGTATGCCATAACCTTTTTCAAGAAGTGAGCTGACAGTAAATTGATAGAGCCAGCCCTTGTTACACAAGTTTTCGTCAATATAAGGAGGCCAATCTAAAGTGACGAGCTTTAAAACATGTTTGGCACTTAGGTTATAACCGTATCCGCCGTTGAAACGCACCGCTTCTTCAGTGACGATTTCACCATTTTTTTCAAAACTAACAGGTGTTAGACCCGCAAGGGCTTGATATGAAGCGAATAAAAAGAGCACTGTTAATAGTTTCATAAATTGTTTAAGTTTTTGTTATTTATCTAAAGCTTAGCCTTTTGTCGTAAATATACAACCTAGGAACTGTAACAATATCTAACGGATGGAGTACATTTTTCGGTCACAGCTTATAGTAGTAGACTTGAGTGACAAAAAGCTTGCATTTGTATTATGATATCACTTAATGCTTTTGCAACTTAAGGATAACAACAATGATAAAACTAAGTCTCTATATATCACTTCTCACAAGCTCTATGCTTGCTCACGCACAATTACCGCTTAGCGTTACAAGCCCTGATGGACAAATAACTGTAAAACTCGAAAAACAACAAAACCAGCTTGTTTATAGCGTAAATTATGGCAATCAGGTTTTTTTGCAGCAATCAGAGCTTGGTTTAAATACCAACCTAGGTGATTTTTCACAAATCCTCAAATATAAAAGCCATACAACCGCTTCGGTCAATAAAAGCTATAAATTGCATAATGCGAAGGTGAGTGACGTAAATTACACAGCGAATACACTCAAAGCGCAATTTGAAAACCAAGACGGCAGAATACTTGGCGTCGAGTTTAATGTGTCTGATAGCGATGTTGCATTTCGTTATCAGATATCGGGAGCTGAAACAGATACCCGTATCAAGGTGTTAGCTGAATACAGTGCTTTTAATCTACCAGATAATGCAACTACATTTATAAGCCCACAAGCCTTACCTGAAACGGGCTGGATGCAAACAAAACCAAGTTACGAAGAGCCTTACACCTTTAACGAAGCCCTTGGAACACCGTCAGCGAATGGCGTGGGTTATACCTTTCCTGCATTATTTAAAAATAGCGATAAAGGTTGGCTTTTAATTTCAGAAACCGGTGTTGATAGCCATTATGTTGGCTCAAAATTAAGCGAAGGCACGAAAGACGGTGTATATCGTATTTCATTTCCTCAGGCCGGTGAAAACAATGGCATTGGTGCAACTTATGCCGCTATGGCAATGCCAGCAACCACACCTTGGCGTACCATCACGTTAGGAACAAGTTTAAAACCAATTGTTGAATCAACCGTGGCATTTGATTTGGTTAAACCACTTTATCAAGCAAGTCAAAATTATAAAATGGGTCGATCAACATGGAGCTGGATTGTTTGGCAAGACCCAAGTATCAACTACGATGATCAAATCAAATTTATTGACTTAGCTGCATCATTAAATTTTGAATATGTATTAATCGACAATTGGTGGGATAAAAACATTGGCCGCGAGAGAATGGCTGAATTGGTTAAGTACGCCAATGGAAAGGGCGTTGATGTTATTTTGTGGTACAACTCAAATGGCTGGTGGAATGATGCACCACAGACCCCACAAAATAGAATGAACAGTGCACCTGCACGTCGAAATGAAATGGCGTGGCTGCAAAGCATTGGTGTAAAAGGGCTGAAAGTAGACTTTTTTGGTGGTGATAAACAAGAAACCATTAAACTGTATGAAGATATTCTTACAGATGCAAATCAGTATGGTTTAGTGATCACCTTTCATGGCAGCACCATCCCGCGTGGCTGGGAAAGAATGTATCCTAACTTCGTCACTTCTGAAGCGGTACTGGCATCGGAGAACCTTGTTTTTCATCAAAATTCGTTAGATTTACATGCCTATAACGCGACTATTTTACCATTCACTCGTAATGCTATTGGCGCTATGGATTTTGCCCCAGTGTTTTTAAACAAACGTTTATCGCAAGATCAAACCGTCGGCACTATTCGTAAAACCACAGATGCATTTGAACTGGCAACAGGTGTGCTTTATCAATCACCAGTGCAACATTTTGGCCTGACGCCAAATAACCTTGCAGAGCAACCCCAATTTGTTATTGATACTTTAAAGGCGATGCCAACGGTATGGGATGAAACACGCTATATTGCAGGTCAGCCGGGTCAAGATGCAACGATCGCAAGGCGTCATCAACAAACATGGTGGGTAGCAGCCGTGAATGGTGAAAATAAAGCCAAAACAGTAGATATTGATTTACCTATGTTAGCGGGTAAAAAAATCACCCTGTTGTTTGATAAAAAAGATGGCAGCGCTGGTACTATGCAAGTCACAGTAAGTAACAGTGGCAAGTTAACCTTAAACTTATTAGCTCAAGGTGGCGCACTGATTATTGGTCGCTAACTGTGAGTTTATAGGCGACGAATAAAAGCCAAGTATAAAAAAGCGAGCAGATTGCTCGCTTTTTTATGGCTATAGTTGCCTTGGTAATTTGGGCGTGCTAAATTGCGCCATGTGTGGTGATGTTCTACACCGCTTTAAGGACGACCTTAAAGTTGTAATCTAAATTCGGGGACGACCCCATAGAGGTCGACCATGAACTGGATCCTACTTATTGCTGCTGGCTTACTTGAAGTCGCTTGGGCTTATGGCTTAAAACAATCAGACGGTTTTACAAAACCCCTCATTTCATTCTTTACAATCTTAACCATGGCTGCCAGCTTTTATTGCTTAAGTGTGGCACTCAAATCATTACCACTTAGT
The DNA here is from genome assembly GCF_015278155.1 of Pseudoalteromonas simplex. Taxonomy (NCBI): domain Bacteria; kingdom Pseudomonadati; phylum Pseudomonadota; class Gammaproteobacteria; order Alteromonadales; family Pseudoalteromonadaceae; genus Pseudoalteromonas; species Pseudoalteromonas simplex. Next base: position 25,582 of record NZ_JADILN010000005.1, on the reverse strand, counting down.
TTGGCGTATGCGGTTTGGGTTGGTATCGGCGTTATTGGCTCAGCAATAATAGGCATGACACTATTAGCTGAAGGTGTGAGTCTATTAAAAATAGCCAGCTTACTACTGATCGCCCTTGGCATTATTGGCTTGAAATTAGCTAATTAATTTTGTTTAGTTAATCTGCTCAGTTTCACATCGTTAATTCAGAGTGTGAAACTGAGTGGAATCGACTGTAGCGGTAGTGCGCTAACCAACTGAGCTAGAGATGTTTTAAATTTGGAACATTAAGAATTGGTACGACCGAGTGGATTCGAACCACCGATTTTGGCTTGGGTCATAGAGAGCGGTAGTGCTCTAACCAACTGAGCTACAAATATTTTAAATTTGGAACATTAAGAATTGGTACGACCGAGTGGATTCGAACCACCGATTTTGGCGTGGGTCATAGAGAGCGGTAGTGCTCTAACCAACTGAGTGAAACTTTTTAAATTAGTATATTTATTAATAGAAGTTGTAGGAATTACTAAGAAGCAATAAAGATATAATTGGTACGACCGAGTGGATTCGAACCACCGACCTCTACCATGTCAAGGTAGCGCTCTAACCAACTGAGCTACGGTCGTACTGAGATGTTAAAATCAAGATTGGTACAACCGAGTGGATTCGAACCACCGACCTTTGGACCGGGCCATTAAGAGTGGTAGTGCTCTTTCCTTTGGTTATACCTAAATCATGGTACAACCGAGTGGATTCGAACCACCGACCCCTACCATGTCAAGGTAGTGCTCTAACCAACTGAGCTACGGTTGTATTTTGATTTAAAACATTTGTTAGCGTGGCTAAACAACGGAGGCTAATATATAGCGACTGGTTGTGTGAATCAAGCAGCTTTAGCTATTTTTGTGCTAAGTGCTGGTTTTTTATTCATAACGGACTAATTTCGCACGTTCTGTAAAAACCTTGCCACCAAGCAACATGGCTTTTCGCAGAGTGCTTAAGACTTTGTAAAATTGCGTCATTACTTTCGCTATTTACAAACTGGGCCAATTCTGTGTCACGCCATATTTGCTGGTAAAGAGGTTGTAGAGTTTCTAATCGACCCACTAAGAATGATTGATAAGGCTGTAGTTGCTCTAAATAAAACTTTTTAAACACATTACTCAACGTTTGCGCTTTTTGTTTATTCTTGTTTGCAGGGCAGAGATCATCTTTTGAATACTTCATGAGCAGCGCTGTTAATTGTTGATTGTAATGTGTTTGCACACGAGCCGCAGAAATGAGTAGCTTGTTGTATTTAAAACGATTTAATACTTCGAGTTGGTTGATGATTTGCTCTGGCTCTATAGCGTTTATTTTGCCGGTATTAATTTGATTGTTTAACTTAGCAATTTGCTCCATCGCGCTCACGGTTTCGCTAAAACCTGCGGTGTTTTCATCAATGTGTGTCGAGCTTAGCTGCCAGCTTTGCTTAAACTCGCTTTCGTTGAGCAGCATAGCTCTAAAGTAGTTAGCAAGGTTTGCTTGTTTTTGTATTGCGGTGAGTTTTATTTTTTCAAATAATTCATCTCGTTCATCAAAGCTTTCTAAGCACTCATTTGCGCTTTGAATAAACTTAATTTGATAACTAAGAACATTAGCAGGCGTTGCTGTTTTGCCAAGCTGGTTATTATGTTCAGCAATAAGAGTTGCGAGTTTACATTGACGTAACTGGGCAAGTTCAAGCATGCCAATGGTTGCTTTAACTTCAGTATTTTCAGAAAAGTGGTTAACAGTGAGTGTACTTGGTTTAGAGAGTTTAAAACTTTCGGTTTTAAGTACGTTTTCTAATCTTTGCGCGTAGGTGTGATTTACATCACCGGAGGAGGGCGTGCAGGCAATAAGTGCCACACACGCTGTTGCGATGATAGAGTTTAAAAGGCTATTGGTTTTGCAAAAAAGGTGCATGTTTAAATCGCCTATGAACAGTGAACATCAACATAATTGCTGCGGCACTTAACCCCACAATAATGCCTATCCAAAAGCCATGAGGGCCCAGTGCTGGAACAATTAAATCTGTACGAGCAAGTACGAAGCCAAGCGCAAAGCCGATCAACCAATAGGATACAAAGGTGATATAACCAATCGGTGCCGTGTATTTTAATCCCCGTAAAATACCATTGGCAGAAACTTGCAGGGCATCTGGTAACTGGTAGATACAAGCAAGTACCATGATTGAAGAAGCAAGAGCTAATACTTCAGGGTTGTCAGAATACAATTGGCTTATAATATCTCGAGCAAAAAAGGTCACACTTGCCAGTAAAAAAGCAATAATTGCCGCGAGAATATAACTCGTTTTAACGGCATTTTTTAACTGCTGATAGTGTTGTTGGCCAAACAAATTGCCTATTCGAATGCTAATGGCAATTGAGAGGCTTAACGGCATCATAAACAGTAATGTCGTCACACTGGCTGCAATTTGGTGACCGGCAACAGCAACTGCACCTAAGTGTGCTATAAACAAAGGAATACAAGCAAATAGCGTTACTTCAAAAAAAGTAGCTAATGAAATTGGAATACCTACTTTGGTGATAGTCCACAAAGTAGCGGGCTTTGGCGCTTCGAAATTGGCTAGCAATGCTTTGGCATCAATCTTTTTATTAAAGTGGCAATAAATAACCTGAGTTAACGCCATTGCTGTAAATACCAGCGCTGTGGCAATACCACAGCCCGCGCCACCGTAGGCTTGAAAACCTAATTTACCATGTATAAATACGTAGTTGGCCGGAATATTAACTGCTAAGCCAATTAAACTAATGTAAAAAGCAGGTTTGGTCATTCCCATACCTTCAGTGATATTGCGGTACACACTGAAAAGTAAAAAACCAAAAATACCCCATTTAACAAAATGAATGTATTGCTCAGCTAAGTGGGTAATAGACTGTGAAGTATCTAATTGACTAAGCACAGTATCAGCAAGGCTTGCCAGCCCTAAACCGATTATGGCAAGTACTAACGCCAGATACAGGCCCTGTTGAAAATAATGACTAATACCTTGTTTATCGTTTGAACCAGCAGACTGCGCAATGATACCGGTTAACGCCAATAATATGCCTTGCAACGCAAGCATTAACGGATTCCAAATACCTGTTGCAATAGAAAGTGCCGCCAAATCTGTTGCACTCACTTGGCCTGCCATCACGGTATCAACAACCGTCATTAAAATAAGGGTTACCTGTGCCAAAAAAACAGGAATGGCTAACGAAATTAACCTTTTGGCTTCCCAACTACAAAAAGACATAAAATACACAACTAAATAAACAGACAGCCATTGTAATCTATTCATAGATCAATAAAAATCGCAGTTATCTATTTAATGAAGAAAAGAGAAAGCGATGTTCACTGGAATTGTGCAAACGCAAGCCGTTGTGGTTGATGCTACTAACCAAGGCGGTGTACTAAGGCTAGCTTTACAAGTAGAACAGCAATACGCTGAAAACCTGAATATCGGCGCTAGCATAGCCATTAATGGTTGTTGTTTAACCGTGGTGAAGTTTGCATCAGACACTCAAGGGTGCTGTGTTATAAATTTTGATGTGATTGATGAAACATTGAAGTTAACCAACCTAGGTAAGCTGGCTGTCAATGATACGGTGAATTTTGAACGTTCAGTGACTTTTGGGACTGAACTGGGCGGGCATATCGTGTCGGGCCACATTCATTGTATGGCCGAGATACTTTCAATTAACCACCATCAAGACAACTGTAAAATGCAATTAGCATTAGCAAAAGAGTGGCAAAAATACGTGCTGTACAAAGGGTTTGTGAGCGTTAACGGGGCAAGCCTCACTGTAGGTGAAGTTGATGAGCAGGGCTTTTGGTTGCACTTAATCCCAGAAACACTCTCTATTACCAATCTCGATAATTACCGCGAAGGGGATAAGTTAAATATCGAAGTCGATCAGCAAACTTATACCATTATCAACACGGTCGAAAATTATCTCTCGCAAGAAGGACATATAAAACGAGCAAATTAAAAAATTTGCTCGTCGTCACTATCGACATGTAATTCGAGTTTGTTGTGTGCGTAATCGATATGCATATTCAAATGGATGGGATTGCAACATGCTGCGCAATCTTCATAGTAATCTTGGTCACCGTCACTTGCATCAAGTGCGACGTGAATGTGGTGGCCACAGTGAGGGCATGAAATCCGTTGTGTGTATTGGTCTTTCATCAGCTTTTACCTTAATCAGGCATGCCTGAGTTCGTTAAATTGCAATCTTCATTAAACCCTAACTCATCAAAAATGAATTTAGATTTAATAAGATTGATATAACTCACTAACCGAATTTATTTAAGCGTAGTGCTACCAATTCGGTTAGCATCTTTATTAATACGCTTTATAAGCTAAATATAGCTGTGTTTAGCGGTTTGTGACATTCCTTTTACAGTGATTTTTAGCTTATTTCAGGAGCTGATCAATTTGTTGTTTTGCTTCAGTAAGATAGTGCCCTGCAAAGATATTGGCATTATTGAGCATAGGGTATAGTTGGTAGATGGCCCTACGTTGCTCGTAGCCTACCTGCAATGGGTAGATATCGTTATAGGCGTCATAAAAGCTATCGGGAAGTGGTGCATAAAGCTCACTCATTGCGATATCGCATTCCCGATCACCATAATAACAAGCAGGGTCAAATACACTGGGTACATTATTATAAAAGCCCATATTTCGACGCCAAAAGTCACCGTGTAATAACGAAGGCTCTACAATATGGCTATGCAGTGCGTCTTTAACAAAAGCGATGAAGGTGTCTTGATTCACAAGCTCAATGCCTTTTTCTTGTAATAACTGCAATTGCCAACCAATGCGTTCTTCAGCAAAAAATACATCCCATTTTTTGTGCCAACGATTTGGTTGTAGAGTAGGGCCAAGGAAGTTGTCGTTATCTAAGCCGAACATGGCTTGGGTATGCTTTTGGTGTAAATGAGCAAGGTGTTCTCCCATTTCATGCCAATTGGTATGGGGCTGTTTATCAAGTTCTAACCATTCAAGCACGATAAATGAAAACTCAATATTGCAACCTGTGGTGATGCAATCTGGGATCATAAATAAGCTTTCTTGAGTTAACAGCTCTAGATTAAAGGCTTCGCACTCTAAGCGCTCCAGATCACTTAAGTGAGCGACTTTCACAAAGAAGTGGTGTAAATCATCGCCAATTTGGAAGTATTTATCGTTATTGGGTGATTGTAATTGGCGCTTAAAGGTATGCTTAAAATCAAAATGCATCGCTTGGCTAATCTGTTCATTCACCGAATTCCACATAATTTTGTTCACCTTTTAACCATATAATTAAACTATGGCAAAAAGACGATGAATTAACAAACCCATAGCGTTAATATTGTTAAAGTTTATCGAAGTATTTATGAGGGGTCAGATGAATAAAAGTCTCATTACTAACTTAGTGGCACTTGCCTTAGTATTAGTTGGATTTTTATTTGAACAAGCAATTGTGCTTTCTGTTGGTTTATTTGCGTTATCGGGCGCAGTAACAAACTGGCTTGCTATTCACATGCTATTCGAAAAAGTACCATTTTTATACGGCTCTGGTGTTATAACATTAAAGTTTGCGTCTTTTAAGGTGGCGATTCGTAACTTGGTAATGACCGAGTTCTTCGCTGAAGAAAAAATCGATCAGGTCATGGCGCTCGCTAAACCAAATATTGATTTAGAGCCTGTGATCAGTGAAGTTAATTTAAGTCCGGCTTATGACTCTTTAATTGAGGTTATCGAAAACTCTCAATTTGGTGGCATGCTGTCGATGTTTGGTGGCCGTGATGCGCTCGAGCCAATGCGCGAACCTTTCATTGAAAAAATGAAAGAGGCGGTTATTGATATTTCGAATAGCGACGAATTTAAAACCATTCTTGATGAAAAGCTATTTGCAAAATCTCACCTTGGTGGCTCATTACACAGTACAGTTGAGCGTTTAGTTGATGAACGATTGAATGAGCTTACACCAACCATGGTAAAAGATATTATTCAAACCATGATCAAAGAACATTTAGGTTGGTTAGTAATTTGGGGTGGGGTGTTTGGCGGCTTATTTGGCCTGATAGCTGCGCTAGTCTAATGAAGAAGGAATTTGTAGCAGGCCTTCAAAGACCTGCTACTGTGTATTCATCATTATTTTGAGCCTGCAATTACAATCACAGTGTCATCAGATACGTTAGCGATATCTTGAATACTGGTTTTTGTTGCTATGTCAAAATTTAAGTATTTCGCAGAGTTATGCAACCCATAAGTGCTAACAAACTTATTAGTTGGCATATCATTGCAAAATAGTTTTTCTGTCATTACTCGTTTACTTAAGCGTAAATCGCGCATAGTTCCGATTACATTGAGTGGCTTATTTGATGCAATAGCCATACACGCTTGAGTGCCAACTGAGTTATCTGCTGCGACAAATTGGGCTGCACTTGCATCAGTTGCTGCTAGTGAAGAACCTAAAATTATTGCTGTACCTAGTGCTGTAGTTAACGTATTCATCTTTCTCTCCAGTTGTTGTCTATAACGTAACATTTGTGCGACCTGGCTATTATGGATACTGCACATTTCCTGTTTGCTGGGCACATTTAAAGTATTACGCTAAACAAAAACAATTGCTGTTAATGAGAATCGACAAGATGTAAGTAAGTATGTAGATGTGAACAAACAAAACTAACCGCTTGATAAGTGCTATTTTAAAGTGTGAATGTTGACACAATTAGCCTTAAAATTTTTTAATTAATTTTTAAAAATCCTGTATTAGCTCGTATTTAAGACTTGATATTTACGTGGCTGTTACATTTAAGTATTAACTCTAGCTTTTCTTTAAAAGGCTAATCAGAGTATAAGGAGCATCAGTGACCACAAAATTAGCAGGCTATTATCAACAAGCCTATGCATCTGAATCAAAACACTTTAATCAATGTTTTTATTGTGGTTGTGAAGCAACTGAGCGAGATTTTTGTCCGCCACTGCATATGCTGCAAAGCATTATAGATTTAGGTGAAGAGGCCGAATTTATATCAATTCCAGCATGTTATGAGTGCTTTGCATTACTGCATAACGAACGAGTGCTAACTATTGATGGGCGAGTGACAAAGCTAAAAAAGAAACTTTCTGCAAAATATGCAAAAGCGCTGAGAATTTATCACATGTGGCATGAAAGTGAACTTCACGATATGAGTGATGAGTTTGTGCACAGTATTAAAGCAGGCATGAAGTTAGGTGCAGAGGCGGCAGAGCGAATAGCATTTCAAGGTTATAGTTATGCAACTGAAGATGCCAGTGTCACTATTCGCGAGAAACGTGCCGAATTTGATGTGCAAGGCAAAGTCTTTTATGACTTTAAAGACGCGCTTAATTACTGCATTAATGATTTACAAGTCGACAGAACAGAATTCTATAAGCTGGTGGTCGAAGATTATAATGGTGATTTTAACCGTGCATTGAGTCAATACCGCCATCGACACGAAAAAATAACCGCAGCTAACGATGCAGATTCACTGATTAAAAGTTTTGCCAAGCAGCACAAGCAAAACTCAGACTTTGTAACTCGAACTGTGAAACATTTTATCAACAAAGATCCGAGCTTAACTACCGAAGGTGCGTTAGAGCAGTTATATAACAACTACATAAAGAAATAGTGCTCTGTGAGGCTGGTTATTCGTCTTGAATATTGGTGACTGGCCTCGTTTACTCGCATTAGAATTAACAATTAGTTAAAGTAATTAAATAATAAAAAAGAGGAACGTAAGAATGCAAAAATTTGCACCATCCTTGTTGGTTATGGCGCTTGGTGTCGCGTTAGCGGGTTGTCAAGACAATGGCCCACAAGATCCAAAAGTCTCAATTAACAAAAACCCATACCCAAGCACTTATCAGCCACTTGCATCACAAAGTACGTTAATCACTAATGCCACAGTTTTAACCGGCACAGGTGAGCGTTTAGATAACGCAGATGTATTCATTGTTGATGGCAAAGTACAACAAGTAGGTAAAGACCTTTCTGTACAAGCTGATAAAACAATTGATGCAGAAGGTAAATGGGTAACACCGGGTATTATTGACGTGCATTCACATTTAGGTGCATACCCAACTCCATCAGTAGCATCTCACCAAGATGGTAATGAAATGACCAGCCCTGTGACTGCAGAAGTATGGGTTGAGCATTCAGTATGGCCACAAGATCCTGGCTTTAACCGTGCTCGTGAAGGCGGTATTACGTCATTACAAATTCTACCTGGTTCAGCAAACTTAATTGGTGGCCGCGGTGTAACGCTTAAAAACATTCCCTCGCACACGATGCAAGGTATGAAGTTTCCTGAAGCACCATATGGTTTAAAAATGGCATGTGGTGAAAACCCGAAACGTGTTTATGGCCGCAAAGGTGTTTTACCATCAACGCGTATGGGTAACATGGCGGGCTACCGCACAGCGTGGATTGAAGCGACTGAATACAAACGTGAATGGGATAAATACGAAAGTGATTATGCCGCAGGTAAAAACCCTGCAGCACCTCACCGCGACATCAAGCTAGATACGCTAGCAGGTGTGTTAGAAGGTGACATATTAATCCATAACCACTGTTATAAAGCAGAAGAAATGGCCATGATGATCGACCTCGGTAAAGAGTTTGGTTATCACTCAGGTACTTTCCATCACGGTGTTGAAGCATACAAAATTGCTGACTTACTTGCTGAAAACGGTAACTGTGCGGCACTTTGGCCAGATTGGTGGGGCTTTAAAATGGAAGCCTACGACATGGTTCAAGAGAACGTAGCAATTGTAGATGCTGTTAAAAATTCATGTGCCGTTGTTCACTCTGATTCTGATACAACGATTCAACGCTTAAATCAAGAAGCCGGTAAAGTGATGTATCGCGCGAATGATGTGGGTTACGACATCTCTGAGCAACACGCAATTAAGTGGATCACTTCAAACGCGGCTAAATCGCTAGGTATTGATGATAAAACAGGTTCACTTGAAGCAGGTAAGCAAGCTGATGTGGTTATTTGGAACCAAAACCCATTCAGTGTTTATGCGAAAGCTGAACAAGTATTTATCGATGGTGCCAAAGTTTATGATCGTAACGATGATAAATACCAAGCACAAAGTGATTTCATGCTAGGTCAAAAATAGGAGTAACATTGATGACAAAATTAACTAAATCATTAAAGCTGTCACTTGTTGCTGCTGGCTTATTTTCTGCGACAGCAAGTGCTGCATCAGTAGCGATTGTCAATGCAACACTACATACTTCAACAGAGCAAGGCGTACTTGAAGGCGCAAGCGTTGTTATTGAAGATGGCAAAATTGTTGCTATTAACCCAGCGACTGTCAACGCGGATACAACCATTGATGCAAAAGGCCAAATCGTGACTGCAGGCTTTATTGGTACTATGAACCAATTAGGCTTAGTCGAAGTGGGTGCTGTTGCAGGTTCGCGTGATGGTGGTGATGACAAAGCGGGCATTGATTTTGATCCAAGCCTTGCATTCAACCCACGCAGTAGCTTAATTCCTTATGCACGCAAAGGCGGCATTACTCAAGACGTGATTGTACCAAACGGCGGTGACAGTATCTTTGCGGGTCTTGCATCTGTAGTTGATCTATCAGGTAGCTTTGAAAGCGTAAATAAAAAGCAAGTTGCACTTGTTGTTCATTTAGGTGAAAAGAGTAAAGGCTCACGTGCTATGTCGATGAAAACACTTATCGACAAGCTTGAAGGCGAAAAGTCAGCTAAAAAAGATGACAAAAAAGAGCCATCAACAGAGCAAAAAGTTTTAGCAGCTGTGCTTGCTGGTGATATGCCACTGATTGCCAGTGTTCAACGCGCATCAGACATCTATGAACTTGTTAAGTTAAAAGAAAGCTATGGCATCAATTTAGTGATTCATGGCGGTGATGATGCTGTTGTGGTTGCAGATGCTCTAGCTAAAGCGGATGTACCTGTGATCATCAGCTCTATGGCTAACTTACCGGGTAGCTTTGACTCTATGCATGCAAATCTTGCTAACGCAGGTAAGCTTGAAAAAGCCGGTGTAAAAGTCATTATTGGTGTTGCTGGTGACTCAAGCCACAATGTATACCAATTACGTTTTGATGCAGGTAATGCTGTGTCATACGGTATGAGCCAACAAGGTGCACTTAGCGCAGTTACCAGCAATATTGCTGATGTTTTTGGTTTAAACTCAGGCGCAATTGCCAAAGGTAAACGTGCAAACCTAGTTATGTGGTCTGCTGATCCATTTGAGCTTAACTCACACGTAAGCAAAATGTGGATCAACGGTGAAGAGGTTTCAACCGAAGCGCGTCAAGACAAACTACGCGACCGTTATACAACTGATTCAGCGATGCCACGCGCTTATACTAAATAAGTGCTCAACATATAAAAAGGCCGCAAATTTGCGGCCTTTTTTTAATACATATTTTCAAACTAAAAGCTAAAAAATTAGATTGCTTAGTTTATAAAGGCTAAGGCCAAATATAAGCAGTATTACTGGCACAATTACAAGGTTAAGTAAAAGCGAATTAGTGTATCCTTTCATCACCGATTTTTGATTCACTAACCAAACAAGGTAACAGGTAACAATTGGAAGTAATAATCCATTGGCAGCTTGCGCAAATATGATAACCGCAACCGGATCAAGCCCAAGCGATGCGACCAGTGCACCGAAAACAAGGATAGTGATAGCAACCAGTTTAAAACGTGTATCACTCATTTGTGTTGACCAACCAAGCATGCCGCAAACAGCGTAAGCACCCGCAAGCGGTGCAGTTATTGCGCTAGTAAGCCCAGCTGCACATAAACCGATAGCAAAGAAATAATGAGCCATACCACCTAGAAGGGGCTCAAGTTGCACAGCCATATTGGCCGCTGAAATTTTACCTGCATCGGTACCATAAAATGCCACAGAGGCTGTTGATAAGATAGCTAACGTGATTATGCCACCTAAAGTTATCGAAATACCGGTATCAAGGTTTGTTTCTTTGATTACTTTGTCGATATTTTTTGAACTATCGTGTTTTTCTGCAAGTACCCCAGAGTGTAAAAACAGGTTGTAGGGCACAATGGTTGTACCTATCAAGGCAAGTACCGTGGTAATTGAATTATCAGGTAAGCTAGGTATAAATCCTTTTAGCACTTCACCAAGTGGCGGAGCCGCCATCACCAGCGTTGAAATAAACACTAAACTCATCAAGACTACTAAAACAATTAACGCACCCTCAATGACTTTATGTTTGCCAGTGTACAAGAGCACTGCACTTAGAATCGCAATAAGGGGAGTCCAGAGTAGTGGACTCACTGAAGGGAGTATTTCTTGCAGTCCTAAACTGGCACCAGTCAGATTGCCTGCTTCATAGGCTGCACTGCCAATACCAATTGCACTGATCACTAATATGGCAGCCAGGGCTTTAAAAATCGGTGTTTGAATCGTGGTTCTGAGTGCAGATGCTAAATCAAGTCCTGTAGCAACACCAAGACGAGCAGCCATTGATTGCAACAAAATCGTCGCTACAACTGAGAACAATAACGTCCAAATAAGAGCAAAGCCAAAATTAGCACCTGCAACACTTGCCGTGGTGATGGTACCTGGTCCAATAAAAGCTGCGGTGACTAGCAGTCCGGGCCCTAAACGCATAATAAAACCTTTTATTATTATTTTTATACATTAACTATTAGCAAAACAGCTAATGTTTTAGAAAACAGACCATATAGAGTATAGACAGACTTAGTATGGGTAAAGTAAAACAGGTGAATCGCTTAAAGTTAGCGAGTTGAACTTAGACCAATCCACACTGTAATTTTTATATACAGTACGTAGTAATGGCACAGTACGCATAACGAAATTAAAGTAAATGCACCTAAAATCAATGGTTTGCTTTAAGTTTTGGCTTGGTAGGTATCTTGCAAAGTGTAAGTCTATATGCTTTTAACTAAAGGAAATGAAAATGCCTGAACTTATTCTTTCAGCATATGCGGCCGTGTATGTTTACCTGATTATGCTGACAATTCAGTGGGTGGTTGCTGCTGTCACTAAAGCCAAACAGCCCAATGCGGTGCCTGGTAAACTCGATAATTCATTAAGCCACGATAGCTTTGTATTTCGTTCACATCGCACATTTATGAATACCTTAGAAAATAGCCCGTTATTTTTAGGTAGCGTATTTCTTGGGTTCTTTTTAAACTTGAACAGCAGCGCATTTGCACTGTGTATATGGGTGTATGTGATAGCCAGGATCATTCATATGCTGCTGTATTATGGTGTAGCAACTGAGAAGAATCCAAGCCCACGCAGCTATTTCTTTTTAATCGCTGCTTTGGCAAATAGTGTGATGCTTGTTTTAATTGGTTTACGTTTGATTTAAACAGCATTGCTAACATATATAAAAGGCATTGAATGAATGCTCATACAATGCCTTTTTTAATACTGAAAACCTAGCTACTCAACGCCAATAAAGCCACCTGTTTGGTGTGACCATAGGGCAGCATAGATACCATCTTGGGCAATTAGTTGCTCGTGAGAGCCTTGTTCAACCACGCCACCTTCATCAAGCACAATGAGTCTATCCATTTGCGCAATAGTTGATAGGCGGTGCGCAATGGCAATAACTGTTTTGCCGGTCATTAAATCGTCTAGGCTAGTTTGAATTGCGGCTTCTACTTCAGAATCAAGGGCACTGGTTGCCTCATCTAAGATTAGAATTGGTGCATCTTTTAGAAGGACTCGTGCAATAGCAATACGTTGACGTTGACCACCAGAAAGCTTCACACCGCGTTCACCAACTTGTGCGGCAAAGCCTTTATTGCCTTTGCTGTCTTCTAAGTCTTCGATGAACTCAATTGCTTCTGCTTGCTTTGCGGCTGCAAGCATTTCATCTTCAGTAGCATCGGGTCTGCCATAAAGAATGTTATCTTTTACTGAGCGGTGTAACAGCGAGGTATCTTGCGTCACCATCGCAATGTGCTTACGTAAGCTTTCTTGGCTTACCTCAGCGATGTTTTGACCATCGATAGAAATCGTACCTGAGTCAACATCATAAAAGCGCAGTAACAAATTCACTAAGGTAGATTTACCTGCACCAGAGCGACCTACTAAACCTATTTTCTCACCCGGTTTAATATCTAAATTTAAGCCATTGATAACAGGGCCGCGGAGGGTCTCGTTGGCAGCTTTACCATAGTTAAATTGCACATTCTCAAAGCTTATCGACCCTTCATTAACAGTAAGAGTGCTTGCGTTTTCTTTATCATCCACTTCAATCGGCGTTGATAGGGTTTTCATACCATCAGCAACAGTACCAATGTTTTCAAATAGACTACTGATCTCCCACATGATCCACTGTGCCATACCGTTTAGTCTCAGTGATAAACTCACCGCAATGGCGATAGCTCCAACACTGATGGCGCTAATTGACCATAGATATAAAGAGAGGGCAGCAATACTAAATACCAATAAGTAATTTAGCGTGTTGATAGAGAAGTTTAGGCTAGTAACTAAGCGCATTTGCTTATATACCGGTTGTAAAAACACATCCATACTATCTTTTGCATATTGTTCTTCTCGCTGTGTGTACGAGAACAATTTGATAGTAGAAATGTTAGTGTAGCTATCAACTACACGTCCGGTCATTTCTGAGCGCGCATCCGCTTGTGAGCTTGCTACCTTCTTGAGCTTAGGTACAAAATACATTTGAATAGCGGCGTACAAAACCAGCCAAACCAATAATGGCAACATTAAACGCCAGTCAGATTCTGCGACCAAAAACACCATGGCGCCAAAATAGACCACGATATACATTAGTACATCGAGCAGTTTCATCACCGATTCACGAACAGCTAATGAGGTTTGCATCACTTTAGTTGCAATACGGCCGGCAAATTCGTTTTGATAAAAACTAACACTCTGACGAAGCAAATAACGGTGCGCTAACCAACGGATAGACATAGGATAGTTGCCAAGCAGCGCTTGATGTAAAACCGCTGAGTGAAAGAACACGACAATAGGTAACACCACCAGCAACATAACCGCCATTTTTGTAAGCTCAGCCTGCTGTTCTACAAACAAGGTATCTGGGGTGTATTGACCAAGCCAATCGACAAGCTGGCCCATGTAACTAAATAGCGATACTTCTAAAATAGCGAGTGCAGCGGCGCTTAACGACATCAGCAGCAATGAAAGCTCCATGCCACGAGTATAGTGACGGCAAAAAGCAAATAAGCTATTAGGTGGCTGAGAGGGTTGCTCTTTAGGAAACGGATTAGTCATCCGTTCAAATAAACGATACATAGACGACGCTTTTTAAAAATCAAAGTGGCCTTACTATACCATTTGAGTGGTTTTTTAGCAGTTCATTTAATTTAAAAACTAAGATTAAAATCTATCAACTATTCAGTTATTTACATCTAGTGTGAGAAATGAAAATATAATAAGAAAAAGGAATTAATGATGAAAAAGTTGCTTTGTACGCTGTCCCTCGTTTTTAGCTTACCGCTTTGTGCCTACCAAACCGACACCCACATATTTAAGGGCAAAAAAACCAGCATCGAAAAACCCGTAACGGTGACATTACCTGATGGCTATCAGGACTCAAAAAAATACAATGTTATCTATGTATTACATGGCTACAGTGGCAATCACAGCGATTGGACTAAGCTTACAAACATAGAAAAACTGGCAGACCAATATGATGTCATCATTGTTAACCCAGATGGCAACTTCGGTTCGTGGTATCTCGATTCTGATATCGACAAAAGCTCGCAATACGAAACCTACATTGCAGACGATTTACTAAATTATATCGATTCTGAATATTCGACTAATCGGTCTAAAAGTGGCCGTGCAATAACAGGCTTATCAATGGGTGGCTTTGGTGCCTTGCACATTGCAATAAATCACCCAGAACAGTTTGCAGCAGTTTCAGGGATATCTGCTGGGGTTGATGTTAGGCCCTTTAGTGCAGAGTTTGACCTTGAAAAAGTACTCGGCAGTTATGCTGAAAACAAAGAAAAATGGGATAGCATTGCCATTATTAACAACCTCCATAAAATTGCTGCTGGCAATACGGCATGGAAAAAGGGCGCTGATACCTTACCTATTATGCTTGATATAGGCGTTGATGACTTTTTTATTGAGCAAAACCGAGCGCTACACCAGGCGATGTTAAAAATGCGCATCCGCCATGACTATGTTGAGCGTCCGGGTATTCATGACTGGCACTATTGGAATAAAGTGATTGCCTACCAATTTTTATTTTTAACCTCACATATGGCGCCATAAAAGATGCTTCAACGTATTCTGGTGTTAATTGCTATCGGCTTTTTCGCTTTTATTGGTTGGGTTATTTATCTTGCCAATACTGGGCAAAAGTCGGTGTTTTTCGAACTCGTTGCGGCCATTCCTTACGGTGATAAGTTGGGGCATTTTTGCTTATTTGGACTACTTACGTTATTCATAAACCTTGCCTTTAAGTTTAAAACATTGAACCTTGCTGGACGGCCTATTTATTTAGCTGTGTTGATTGTGAGTACGTTTGTGATTTTAGAAGAGCTAAGCCAATTTTTTATTGAATCGAGAACATTAGACTTTGTTGATTTAATTGCAGATTTTACTGGTATCGCAATATTTAGTGCCATATCTGCATGGCTTAGCAAAAAGTTATATCCACCCAAGGTCTAAACTTTCAGTGACTTGTTAGGTTTCGTCTATACTCAGTATAGTGCTAGCCTAAAAGTTGCGTATGAACAAAAATACCTCAGATTATTTGTCAGATATTATTGAGCTATTACTTGATGCTGTTTGCGTAGTAGATGTAAAAGGCACCTTGCTGTTTACTAATCCAGCCTTTGAAACAATTTTCGGATACGCACCAGAAGAAGCCATCAATAGAAAAATGTTGGACTTTGTTTATCCCGAAGATAGAGCAAAAACCATTAATGCTATCAATCAGATAATGACAGATAATCTACATCCAAGGTTTGTAAATCGGTGGGTGAAAAAAGACGGTACTGTGGTCCATGTCTTGTGGTCTGTCTATTGGTCAAAAGAAAAGCAAGTTAGAGTAGCGATTGCTCATGATATAACAGAACAGAAAAAGCTTGAGCAAAAACTCATATTCATGGCTGGGCACGATCCACTCACTAATCTCCCTAATCGTAGCTTTTTAATTACCCAACTAGAAGAGTCACTATCCACTGCTAATACTATTTCTGCAATTATTGCGGTATTGTTTATCGATATTGATGGCTTCAAGCAAGTCAATGATATTCACGGCCACAGTGCTGGCGACAAGCTATTAAAAACTATTGCCATGCGAATTCGCCATGTATTGGATAAAGACGACATAGTTGGCCGTTTGGGAGGGGATGAGTTTGTAATTGTTGTAAAAAGTGTAAAACGCAAAGCTGATGTAAAAAAAATTGCTGATAAACTAAGTCGTGAAATATGTAAGCCTTTAGTTTTTAATGATGATGAACTGTGTTATTCCCCAAGTATTGGTGCAGTTCTCTTTCCAGAGCATTATGGTGATGCAGAATTCTTAATACAGTGTGCAGATAAAGCTATGTACAAAGCTAAGTATGAAGGGGGTAATCGCTTGGTGTTTTATAACGAGGGAATAAAGTTATCAGGCACTAAAAATATTAAATAGTATTAATAGCTTTATCGGAAAAATGTTTTAACCTATTAATTTGTTTTCTAACGCATTACTATTGCGCGAAATGAAATATTAGTTAGCCTTTAATGATTCATTGAAGGAGTGAAACTATGTTAAAGCGTAAAATAACAACAACGGGTGCTTTGTTTAGCTCATCGCTGTTATTGGTCTCGGCAGCTCATGCCACAACACCTCAATATATAGATCAACAAGCTTTGCATGATATTGCAAGTGCTGTTTCTAAAACACGTATAGAGCAAGATATTCAAACGCTGGTTGATTTTGGCACTCGCCATACTCTCTCTGAGACGAAATCAGATACGCGCGGTATTGGTGCTGCAAGACGTTGGATCAAGTCTGAATTTGAGGCGATTTCTAAAGCTTGCGGTAACTGCCTAGAAATCATCGAGGTAAAAGACACTATCTCCGGTGAAAAGCGTATTCCAAACCCGGTTGACGTGGTCAATATTGTGGCTATACAGCGTGGTCAAGTTGATGCAAACCGTATGGTTATGATGTCGGGTGATATTGACTCGAGAGTGTCTGATGTTATGGACTATACCTCAGATGCGCCAGGGGCTAACGATAATGCATCTGGAGTGGCTGGCGTGCTTGAATCGGCGCGAGTTTTATCAAAGTATAAATTTAACGGCTCAATTGTTTACGCAGCATTATCTGGTGAAGAGCAAGGCTTGTATGGCGGTAAAATCTTAGCTAAATATGCACAAGAGCATGATTGGCGTGTTCATGGTGTTTTAAACAATGACATGATTGGTAATTCAACGGGCATTAATGGTGTAACAGATAACACAACTGCACGTATTTTCTCTGAAGGCACACGCGTTATTGAAACGAAAGACCAGGCTCATAAACGCCGTTTTACGGGTGGTGAGGTTGACTCAGCAAGTCGTAACCTTGCGCGCTACATAGATACAATCGCAGATCGTTACATCGAGAATCTAGATACCATGTTGGTATATCGACTCGATCGGTTTGGTCGAGGAGGGCACCATCGTCCATTTAACGATGTTGGCTTTGCAGCTGTGCGTATTATGGAGACAAACGAAAACTATAATCAACAGCATCAAGACTTACGTACTGAAAATGGTATTACTTATGGTGACACCATCGACCATGTTGATTTTGCCTATGCGGCGAAATTAACGTCACTCAATGCAGTGACAATGGCTTCAATGGCGTGGGCTCCAGCGCCGCCAACGGGTGTTAGTATTTCAGGTGCCGTAAAGCCGAGTACAACATTAGCGTGGCATAAAAGTGATGATCCAACGGTGGTCAGTTATAAAATCTATTGGCGTTATACCAGTGAGCCACAATGGCAGTTTAGCCGCGATGTTGGGAAGGTAACCGAAGCAACCCTTAAAAATGTTGTTATCGATAACTACTATTTTGGTGTTGCGGCTGTAAACAAAGACGGTATTGAATCACCGGTTGTATTTCCTGGCGATGTTGGCGCGTTCGAATGGCCAGACAAATCTGCTAAATAGCAATCGTTAAGTCATAGCGGACACCACCCAGTTCGCTATGAGCTGCTGTAATACGCCAGTTATGGGCTTCGACAATTTGTTTTACTATCGCAAGCCCAATTCCTGAACCTGACTGTTTCACTGTTTTTAAGTCAGGCACTCTATAAAGATGGTCAAAAATCTTTGCTAAACTCTCGTCGCTGATGCCAGGGGATGAATCTTCATAGCAGATTAAAAGCTGTGTTTGGTTTTGGCTAATCGTCAAATTAATCTTACCAGGGTGATTTGTGTACTTAAGCGAATTACTGATTAAGTTTGCAAATAACTGTGAAAGCCGTGTTGCATCGCACTCAAAACTTAGTTCATCAGCAACATTTTGTGTAAATGTCACTTCAAATTTTTCAAGCTGGATCAGCATATCTGCGTGTAAGCTTTGGAAATACTCAGCCGCATTAACTGTTGTTACGTTGAGCTGAAAACTGCTTTGTTCTAAAAGTGAAATTTTATTTAAATCAGTCACTAAAGTTGCCATGTCGGTGATTTTTTGGTTAAGTTTTTCGTAAGTAAGCTCATTAAATTGGGTTAGGCCTGCTTGGAGCGTTTCAAGGTGTAAGCGCAACCCTGTTAATGGACCACTTAGTTCGTGAGCTACTTGTGATAATAACTTACTACGTTGACTGATTTGTTTATCCAGATAATTTCGGCGCTGTTCAATAAGCTGTTTTCTCTGTCTTATTCTTAATAAAGCAATGCCCATTGCAGCTAAAAGCAGGCTAAATAATAAGACGCTGTATAAAATAGCTTGACGTTGTGCGGCAATAGCTTGGCTTTTTTCATTGTCTTGAAGTTTTAAATCTTGTATTGCTAAATCGCGGTCGCGCATTGCAATGGAGTTTTGTAGCTCAGCTAAACGCTGGTTGTAGTTGTTACGGGCAAAGCCTTTTTCAAGCTCTGTAATAGCACGTTGATACGACAGGGCTTGTTTATAATCAGCTTGTTTTTCTGTCACAGTTATCAAATGTTCTAGGGCAATGATTTGTTTTTGCAGCTTATTTTTTTGTTTACTTAACTGGTAGGCTTGCTCAGCATAATGTTTAGCTTGTTCGTGCTCAGTAGAGCCAATGTACAGCTTAGCTAATGTAAGTAATACATCTATATATAAGTGATCGTCTTGCTTGAGTTCAATGAGCACTTGTTTTTCAATGCTTAATGCTTGGTCAGGTTTATCTATTTCGAGCAAATTTATCGCAATATTATGGTTTGCCCAGGCAGTATTTCGCGTACTGTTATAACTAGCGAAGACCTGCTTAGCCTCTTGTGCGTATGCAAGTGCTGCAGGGTAGTTTTTAAGTCCATATTCGCATTGGGATAGCTTAACTAAACTATGTCCGATATCAGATAGTGAACCCGTTTGCCTATCAAAACTAAGGGCTGTAATAAACTCGCTCTTTGCTTTTTCGTATTGTTCTAAATCTAAATAACTTTGGGCAATTGAATAACTTATACCTGCTTGTAATGAAATAGACGGCGACATTTGCTGAATAACTTCACGGCGTTTTAGCTTATATTCTAGGGCAAGGGTTAACCGGTCTAACTGTTCAAGATTACGCGAATAACCATGGTAGAGCATTTCTTTTTGCTTTAAGGATAATTCTCGATTGTTGTCGTGAATATAAACCTCAAGCAAGTTTAAGGCTGCTTGATATTCACCTGCATTATGATAAGCACTGACAAGGCTCGCAACGGCATCAATTTCGTAATCGGTGAGTTGCAAACGCTGAAACAGCGCGACATTTTGTTGAGATAAGTGAATTGCAGATTCTAGTTTATTTGCACTATATGCCAATCGAGCTTTGACTAAATACAATTCGCTATAAATAGAGGAGTCACTTTTATATTTTGGAGAAGACTCAAGTTCTTCTACTATATTTTGCGCCTGTTGAAACTGACCTAGGTGTATATGAACGTGAATTAATCTAACATTAAAGCTTAATTGCTCAGCAAAACTGGCAGATTCAATAAGGCGTTTATCTATATTTGTTAAATATTTATAGCGTTCTTGGTAATCGCTTATTGTTCTAGCTTCATCAATGTGGCCTTGTAGAGTTGACGCAATTGATGCAAATGACAAGGTACACAGCAGAATAACAAGAGCTTTAAAGTTCATTTTTAACATTTATTATTATTTTTTCTGAAGCAATTCTAGCACATCATGCTTTTGTGTTGAGTAAATTTGTTTTTTGTGATTAAAAAGAATTGCATTTTGCGATATAGATGGTTGCATCTTGCAAAAAGGATCTGCAAAAAACATTTAAAACCTTATTTTTTAATGAGTTATATTTTGGAACAATTGCTGCTTTAAATAATTACATAACCACAGGAGAGTGTAATTATGAAAAGCAAAATACCCGTCTGTCTTTTATCTGTGCTTGCCACTAGTTATGTAAGCGCAGCTCCGTTTGAAGAATGCCCAAGTAAAGCATTTCTAATACAAGGTACACCTGCACAAATGTTTGGAATTGATTTGGTCTCTGCTAAAGCGACAGTATTAGCACCGTCATTAAACTTTAGTGACGAAACAAACAATGAAAGCGTAAATGCTGTGGGTTTTAACTATAAAGACCAATATATGTATGGCTTTAGTAAGCAAAGCCCGAAGAGTGTTGTCAAAATTGGTGATGATTATCAACTAGAACGACTCGTGGTTAACGGTCTGCCTGATACTAACTTCTATGTGGGTGACATCCATGTAAATAGTGAAACTAATCAGGCGGTATATTATTTGTATCATCCCAAATTCGGATTGTACGGTATTGATTTGACAGAGCCTGCTGATGAATATCAAGCTGATTTAGTTGCGGGTTCAGCTAGCTGGGGGTTAGCTATTTATGATTTTGCTTTTCATCCTAATAGCAACCTTTTGTATGCAGTTGAATCAAATGGCGACTTATACGAAATAGATCTTAATAATCAGACACCCACATTTGTGGCGAACTTAGATATAGCTGGTGATACCGGAGCGAATGGTGCTGGGTATTTTGATGTAAAAGGACAGTTTTATTTTAGTAATAACCGAAGCGGTAAAATACACAAAGTAGACCTTAGCATCAGCCCTGTAAACGGTTACACGCCAACTGCTGCGGTGTTTACTTTAGGGCCTACATCAAATCAAAATGATGGTGCACGCTGCGCAATTGCTGAGGTAAAGGTAACGGATAATTCAATCGATTTTGGTGATGCACCAGCTCCTTATCAAACCTCACTCGAAGACAGTGGCGCAAGACATTTATTTGACCCAAATGCAGATCAAACTAATTTGGTTTACTTAGGTGCTACAGTAGATGGCGAGAATATTAATACACGTTCAGACTTACTTTTAACACCTGATGATCAATCAGATGACGGCGTTAAGTTCGTCACTGATTTGGTAGCAGGCAATACCAGTCAAATTATTGTTACCTCTGCAAATGACGAGACATATCTATACGCATGGTTTGATTGGGATCAGAATTACCAATTTGATGCGGATGAAATTACGGTGTCTAAATATCGGTTAAACCAAGGCGATAATAGCATTTTGGTTAATGTTCCTGATGATGCCGTTATGGGATCAACCTGGTCTCGCTTTCGTGTAACTGATGGTAGTGAAACCAACCCAATTACAGCAAGTGGTGGTGTTATTGGTGGGGAGGTAGAAGATTACTCTGTAACAACATTGGGAAGCCTAGTTTACCCAGGAGAAAATAGCTGGGTAACACTTGCATTTGAGGATAAATGGCCATTTTCTGGAGATTATGACTTCAATGATTTAGTTATAAACTATCGAACTACAATTATAGATCAAAATGGTGTGGCTACAGGTTACAAAATAGAAGGTGAGCTAGTTGGGATAGGTGCTGATTTTCATAATGGCTTTGCAGTTAGGTTATATGAGACTGTGGAAGGTTCAAATGATAAACGCATTTTACGTAGCCAAATTAATGCTGAAAAAACTAGTTTACTGATTAATGGTCTTGAACAAACGCACGAGATCTTAGAGCAAAATACTGAAGATGCTATTTTCGTGATTATGCCTGATACTTGGGATTACATTGATAAACAGTCTAATTGTAATTATTTTAGAACCGAGACGGGTTGTGATAGCAATAGTAAAGTCACGTTTTCATTGTTTATTGATTTATTACCAGGTACAGCGACCGCTGATGCACCTAAGTACACATTAGATCCTTTCATATTTGCAGCTGATGGACACTATCATGGTGAAGCCTTGGTTGGTAAAGACCCTAGAAGCTGGGAGGTTCACCTTAAGAATCAGCAGCCGACAGAAAAATTTGATATGCAACTATTTTCTTTCGCAGAGTCTGATGATTCATCTGACAGTGCGCAGGGTTTTTACTTCCAAACCGAAACAGGTCTACCTTGGGCAATTGAAGTAGGTACTTCGTGGGCTCACCCTAAAGAAGGGGTAGATATTACCCATGCATACAGCGACTTTAAAGCATTTGCAGAATCAAAAGGACAAGAAAAGCCAATGTGGTTCAACAATGCTAAACCTGCTAACGTGATTTCAAGAGGAGAATAATTATGAAACATTATACTTTAGTGATCATAAGCTTAATGTTAGCTGCGTGTGGTGGCGGTGGTGAAGGCGACTCTGCAACTGAAAGTGCTGGAACAAATGTAACGCAAGCACCTACAACAGATACAACGCCACCTGAGACAACACCTCCGGCTACTGGCGTGGATCCTGAGACGATGAATGATTTAACGATTGCTCCTGAGTTTAATTTAAGTAGTAAATTAGAGCTCGATGTAGATGTAGATTTGAATATTGGTGACACCAGAGCCTTTTTAAACATATGTCTTAAAGGCGACGACGATAAAGCCGATTATAACCAGTGTTTGCTTCGTGCACCATTGGTACAGAGCAAGCTGTCATCTAGTTTAATGTTAGCTAACAGTGGATTAGAGCTGGTGGCCGAGGTGTGGTTTTATGACACTCAGAGTGAGCCTTTACGTTATTATTGGAAAAATGATAGTGAGCAGCCAATGGTGTTTACGATTAGGTAAGAGTGATCGATTCTTTACGTAAATGAGTTTAATTTGTAAGAATCTTATTTTCAACAGCTTGAAGAGGAATGAGTGATGGAATACATAGAGCAAGTGTTAAAATCAGTAAAGAGTTCTAATCCAAATGAAACGGAGTTTTATCAAGCTGTTGAAGAGGTTCTGTCTTCGATTAATCAATATCTCGAGATTAATGATAAGTATCAAAAAAACTCTATTGTTGAACGATTAGTAGAGCCAGAAAGGCAAGTCATATTTAGGGTTCCTTGGCTTGATGATCTTGGAAATGTTCAGGTTAATCGTGGTTTTAGAATTGAATTTAGTTCATCGTTAGGTCCTTTTAAGGGCGGCCTACGATTTCACCCCAGCGTTAACCAAAGTGTGGTTAAATTTTTGGGCTTTGAGCAAGTCTTAAAAAATGCATTGACAGGTTTACCGTTAGGAGGTGGTAAAGGTGGTGCTGATTTCAACCCCAAAGGCAAAAGCGACCATGAAATTATGCGTTTTTGTCAGTCATACATGACTGAGCTTTTCCGTCATATAGGTGCTAATACAGATGTTCCCGCCGGTGATATAGGCGTTGGCGCTAGGGAAATCGGTTATTTGTTTGGGCAGTACAAGCGGATCACAAACCAATTTAGTGGCGTTTTAACAGGAAAACCTGAATCATTAAATGGCTCTTCTTTAAGAACAGAAGCAACAGGATACGGCGTTGCTTACTTTCTAAGTGCTATGTTAGATGCGAAAGGCGACTCTTTAACAGGAAAACGGTGCTTAGTGTCTGGTGCTGGTAATGTTGCACTTTATCTGATGAAAAAGCTTGATGAGTACGATGCTGTGATTCTTAGCTGTAGCGATTCGAAGGGCACGCTATATAGTAAGAATGGGCTTGACGTAAAATTAGTGATGCATCTAAAAAGTGAACGTGGTGCTGAGCTTAGAGATTATTTGAATGAACATAAAGATGCTGAGTTCACACCTGTCAATCAATACCCAACTGACGGTCATCAAGTTTGGCGATATGAAGCAGACATTGCTTTGCCATGTGCGACTCAAAATGAAATTACTAAAGGTGATGCTAAAGCTCTTGTAGAAAACAGATGTTTAACTGTGTGCGAAGGTGCCAACATGCCAACTACACCTGAAGCAATGAAGATTTTCAAAGAGCACAACGTTTACTTAGGGCCAAGCAAAGCCGCAAATGCTGGAGGTGTGGCGACGAGCCAATTCGAAATGGCTCAAAATGCCAGTATGCAAAAGTGGCAATCTGAGCAAGTTGATGAAAAACTTCAGCAAGTTATGAAATCCATTTTTAATACTATTTCAGTTACTGCCAAGCAGTACTCTAATGAACACGACTTGGTGCTTGGTGCGAATATAGCGGGGTTTGAACGAGTTGCAGATGCAATGTTAAAGCAAGGTGTTGTTTAGTGATTTGACAATATAATTAGACACCCACTTTTGTTCTAAGAATTTAAAATGTAATTAAAGAGACATCCATTTTTTACATAAACAATAAAGACACCCATTTTATTTATTGATATGAGTGCAGTATCGCATAATTTAGATTTATCTCGGCTAGATGAAAGTAGGGAGTTGGTGCTTAATTATTGCTCTATCTGAAAAATTAGCTATTTAATTTATATCATAAGTAATTTCAGAACGTCGATATTTCTATTTATATCAATAGCTATTTATTAGTATTGTTTTGTAGTTTTAATAGATTAACAAAACAAAGCTTGGCTATTAGTTATTGAGCTTCTTCTCTTTCGTTTCATGTGATTTGTGTAAGCTGTGATTGCTTGTTCTTTACCTGCAGTATTTTTAAATGAGCGGGTAAAGGAAGTGGTGAGTGTAAGCCAGTTGTCAGTACAAATATTTAGTCTTTCAAGTATTGGTAATGCATCTTCAGGGATTTTCCTTGGTTTATCTTCTCGTATTGAGCGACCAGTCCAATCAACGAGTTGCAGGTATGTTTTGAGCTCATATGGCAGACCTTTAGGCATATGCTTACGTGGTTTACCTGCAAAGCGCATAAGTGACTTTGGTTGCTTATTATTTTGAGCTGACTCAATGCGTGTTTTTATACTGGTGTAGTCAGATTGCTCAGGTAAATCAGCCGCTTTCGCTCTTACAGGGTTTAGGTCAACATACGCAAGACAAGCTGCAAGAGCTGCTTCATCAAGTAATGCTTGTGACTTAAAGCGACCTTCCCAAAAACGACCTTTACAGTCATCTTCTTGATTTGCTTGTCGTGCAATACTCTCATTAAGAACGCGCATAAACCAACTGATGCTACTGAGCCTCTCTCGATATAAATTTACTCTGGTATTAACCGCAGAAAGCTCTGCTTTTGTTAGCAATTCGC